>SVDT01000036.1 GCA_015057775.1 Paenibacillaceae bacterium
TCCTCCATTTAATTTCTTAGCGTATGCGCTAGGTGTCATCCCCGTTCCTTTCTTAAAAATCTGACTAAAATACTGGGGATTATTTCCACACCCTACCTGCTGTGCAACCCATTGTATCTGTTCTGTATGACCTTCTGCTAATAATTGCTTGGCTTTTTGGATGCGCAGGGCAGTGATGTAGTTAGAAAATTTCTGCTTTGTTTCTTTACTGAATCGTTTGCTGACATAATCTACATTCATAAAAAGATAATTTTCGGCGATGCATTTTAATGTAAGATTGGGATCATCCAGATGCGCGACCACATATCCAATGATTTTGTCAATGAAAGGGCTGTAGTGCTGGGAACGGCTGGAAGGCTTTTTCAGGATTTCGTTCAGCTTTCTGCACAGCATGTGTCGGATTTCAGAATATTCAGTCTGCTGGTTTAAGTCCATCAGGTACTCTGTGGTATCCACCGATGACAGATAGCTGGTTTCCGTAGCCAGTTTAATTAGAATTCGTGATCCGGCCTGCTTTAAAAAATCCGTATTGCTGATATCGTTTAACGTTGCAGTAAGATTTTCCACACAGGATTTCCGTTCCGGTTCTTCTGCTACGATTAAACGTGCAGTCAGTTCTTCAATTTTAGTAATTAAATTTTTATAATTGCAGATAGGGACCGGTTCTAGTCCATTCATGTAATAAATAATTCCATAACGTCTTATTTTTGTGATCAGATTTTTTAAAAGCTGTTCAAGGCTTTGGAAGGTGCTTCGTTTATAGTCTAATTGAAAAGGCAGCTCCTTTGGTTTTAAGGTCTGCATAAACAAATCAAATTGGTCATAGGAGGCCTGGTATCTTTCAAAAAAAAGAATCAGTGAGTTTTTCACATAGATACAATACAGTTCAATTCCGGGGGCATGCTCTGCCATGTATTCGTAAATGCGGCTTAAAACGGAATTTAAATATTCTTCTTCTAAATAGTGAAGGAAGCACAATTCATATCCCGTCTGATAGAAATCCATAAATCCTGAATAGGCATCCCAGGAAAATTTAGCAGGATCAGACTTAAAAATCTGCTCATTAATAATATTACCCATAATGCTGTGGTGGAGATTAACCGTCAGCGCCTTCTGGCGTTCCTTTAAATCCTGAAAAGCCTGGCGGTGATAGTATTCCTTTATGATATCTTTCATGCTTTCTACGATTTGTTCTTCGTTGCAGGGCTTAAGCAGATAATGGTGAACCCGGTATTTCATTGCCTGTTTTGCATATTCGAATTCTCCGAATCCGGACAGGAGAATAAACTGGGTGTCCATATGTGCCTCATAGATACGCTCTATTAATTCAAGTCCAGACAGGCCGGGCATGCGGATATCGGTCATTACAATATGGGGTGATTCATCGAGAATCATGTGATAGGCCTCGATTCCGTCACGGCATGTTCCTACCAGTTCAATGCCAAGGCTGTTCCAGTCAATCAGGGAGGAGATTGATTCCCGTATTACCCGTTCGTCATCGGCAATTATTAATTTAAGCATGATTATTCTCCTTTCGTATCAAAAATGTCTTTAGGAGTCCGGCTCAGAGGAAAAGAAAGCTGTGCGACGGCCTGGTCATCCTCATTATAGAGGGTAAGGCCGTAGTGTTCTCCGTAAGTAAGCTTCATTCGCTCCGATATATTTAACAGGCCGATTCCAAAACCATGAGGTTTAGCTTCCCGGTTTTTCAATTTGTTTATCAGGTCTTCTTCAAAAGCGGAGCTGTTATTTCTGACTGTGACAATGAGGGAAGTACCGTCTGCTTCAGCTGTAATTAAAATCCGGCATCCTTCTGTATTTTCTTCCAGTCCATAACGGATTGCATTTTCCACCAGGGGCTGGAGGGTCAGTTTTAACACATAACAACCAACCAGATTTTCAGGGGCAGATATTTCATATTCCAGCCGGTCCTCATACCGGTACTTCTGAATGGTCATATAACATTGCACCAGCTCAAGTTCCCTGCTTAAAGGTACCTGCTTGCTTTTCTGGTCCAGTGTGATGCGAAGGAGAGTTCCCAGAGATTCTGTCATGGAAGAGATATCTTTTGCACCAACTGTTTTTGCCCTCCAGTTAATTGATTCTAGGGTATTGTATAAAAAGTGAGGATTCATCTGTGTCTCCAGCGCTTTTAGCTGGGCTTCCTTTATCAGTATTTTATTCAGGTAATTTGTTTTAATCAGCTGATTTACTTTATCCACCATCTGGTCAAAGCAGGAGTGCAGAATTCCTAATTCATCGGTGCGTTTGCTGTAATCATAGGAAACCTGGGGTATTTCAGTCTGCCCTGCTGCAAAGCGTTCCATTTTTATAATGAGATTATCAAAATGTCTGGTGATTGAGTCGATTAATGAAGAGGACATCAGGATAGCCAGTCCAATGGAGACAGCAATAATAATCAGGCATACTTCCAGGCTTGTTCGGAGAGAATTTGCAATGCTGCCATAGGGTATCAGACAGACATAATCCCAGCCATATTCCGGTATGATTCCTTTGACGTAAAAGAAACTGTTCCCATCTTTATTTACAAGTCCATATCTGGAATGGAAATATGTTCCAAAAAGAGTTTTATGGTCAGTCTTTATACTGGAGGAATTATAGATTAAATTCTCCTGACTGGAAAGAATATAGCCGGTGTCATCATTAAAATGACTGGTGTTAGTGGCAGCATTAACGAGTCCGTCTACGTTGATGCTTACAATCAGTGTTCCCAGCGGATCAAGAGTCAGATATTCTGTGCGCAGCAAATGCTTGACCATAAATAAACCATATTGATCGCTGTAGTCGGTAATCCAGATGGTTCGTCCTCTGGCGTCCTCGGCTCTTGTGACCAGATCCTCAACCACGGATTCCGGAAGTGTTTTTCCAGCCGCAATATGAGTATGGATGGAATACCGGTCCTGATAGAGACTCATAAAGTTAATGTTATTTTTGCGGAAGGTAAAATAATATTCATTTAAAACGCCGTAGAGTGATTTGTATGCAATGGAACGGTCCTGGATGCTAGTGGAATCTTTTAATATACCAAGTCCGTTCTGTATATTGGTATCAGCCAGAAACATATCCGCCATTGTAGATATATTATCCAGCCGGTTATTTAACTCTTTGCCAGTATAAGATAAAGAGGAAGCCACAGACTGATAAAGCACCTTTTGATTGGCCTTTGTAATCAGCTGAATACTAAAAAGAGAGGCCAAAGCCAGAAGGATAATGCAAAAAAATACAATGGAATGAATCTTCTTTTTTAAAGAGAGATTTCTTATAAAATGCTTCATAAAAACCGCCTTTCGGGTCTGGAGTAATGACAGCTAAATTATATATAAAACATTTTGCCAATACAACCGGTAAGCACAAAGAACTATTCAAATTATACACACAACACGGTTTTTTCAACCTGGAAGCCGGTTTTAATCATTTACTGGGATTAGAGGGGGAAGTATAATGAAAAACGCCTGATATACGAAAAAAATGATTGGAGGAAGGTTATATGAAGAAAAAAATTGCGTTACTTATTGCGTCAGTTATTGCATTAGCGTCCCTTTCCGGATGCGGAAGCAGTGGTACAGCCACTACTGCAGATACAGCGGCGGGATCTACAGCAGCGGGGTCTACAGCAGAAACCACAAAGGCAGCAGCGGGGGATGAAAGTGGAAAACTGAAGCTAACCATGAGTTGGTGGGGAAATCAGGTCAGAAACGAGAAAACACAGGCAGCACTTGATTTGTATACCGAGCAGAATCCTGGAACAGTAATAGAGGGTCAGTTCTCTGAGTGGTCTGATTACTGGAATAAACTGGCCACATCTGCAGCAGGTCAGGCGATTCCTGATATTGTTCAGATGGATTATTCATTTATTGACCAGTATGTAAAAAACGGTCTTCTGGTGGATTTGACACCCTATATAAAAGATGGCACGTTGGATGTCTCAAATATTTCTGATAATACCATGGCAAGCGGTACGGTGAACGGAGGCGTGTATGCGGTCTGTGCAGGAATTAATGCACCATCACTGCTGTATAATAAGACACTTTTAGATAAAAATGGTATTGTGGTCAAGGACTATATGACAACCGATGAATTTATTGATTTATGCCGTGAGGTTTATAAGAAGACCGGGTATAAAACAAACATTGCCTATTACAATGCAGGTGCGTTTCTGGATTATTTCATGAGAGGAAATGATGTTGTTCTCTATGGGGATAAAAAGATGGGCGGAGAGGAAAAAGATTATCTTCCATTTTTCCAGATGTATGAAACAGGTATCAAAGAAGGGTGGTTTATAGATCCAGGCGTATTTGCTGAGCTTTCCATCGGTTCCGTAGAGCAGGAGCCTCTGGTTTACGGTTCCAGTCCTGAAACCATGTCCTGGTGCGCTTTTTATAATTCAAACCAGCTGACTGCAATGCAAAAAGCGGCTCCGGAAGGCATGGAGATTGGTATCACTACCTGGCCTTCAGCTGATCCAAAAAAGTCTGGTTATTTAAAATCCAGCCAGTTCTTTTCTGTAGGAGCTCATTCAAAGAATCCGGAAGAAGCAGTAAAGGTAATTAACTTTTTGACCAATTCCTCCGATGCAAATAATATTTTACTGGGTGAACGGGGAGTTCCGGCTTCCAGTAAGATTGCCGGTGAACTGTCACCAAAGATGAGTGAAGTGGAACAGAAAGTCATTCATTATGTTAATGAAGTAGTTACTCCAAATTGTTCCCCCATTAATCCGCCCCAGCCAGATGGTGCCAGCGAGGTCTCAAATCTGTTAAACCAGGTACAGGAACAGGTTTGTTATAGTGTATATGATGCCGAAACAGCCGCCAAAGAATTCTATAACGGGGCAAATGAAATTATGAGCAAGAAATAATGAATCAGAATACGGGGGCAGAGACAGCTTTGCCCCTGTTTAATCAAGAAGACGGTTATCTATGAATGGAGGATGTCTATGAAAGATACGTTAGGTGCAGGACTCAGACATTTCCTGAACAAAGAAAGCACAGCGGGAGTGGTATTCAGCCTTCCTTTTATTGTTGGATTTCTGCTGTTTATGGTTGTACCTATGGGAATTTCCTTTTACTATTCTTTATGTGATTATAATATTTTGTCTCCACCTGTTTTCACAGGTTTAAATAATTACATAAAAATGTTTACTGATGATAATGTGTTTTATAAAACCATAGGAGTCACGTTTTATTTTGCCTTTGTATCGGTTCCTCTGCGTCTGATCTTTGCGCTTATGGTAGCCCTGCTTCTGCTGAAATCATCAAAGGCAACCGGCTTTTACCGGGCATTTTACTATCTTCCGTCCATTATCGGAGGATCTGTGGCAGTCTCCATATTATGGAAACGGATGTTTGCAACTGATGGTGTAGTGAATCTGCTTCTGGGTATTTTAGGAATACACACTAATTTTCCATGGCTTGGAAATAATAAAACGGCAATCTGGACACTTATCATACTGGCAATCTGGCAGTTTGGTTCTTCCATGCTGATTTTTCTATCATCTTTAAAGCAGATTCCGGTATCGCTTTATGAAGCTTCCCGGGTAGACGGAGCCAATAAATTTTCCCGGTTTTTCAAGATTACACTGCCTCTGCTGACGCCCACTATTTTCTTTAATTTGGTTATGCAGATGATTAACGGTTTTCTTGCATTTACCCAATGCTTTATTATTACCCAGGGAAAACCCCTTAACTCCACCTTATTTTATACCGTTTATATGTATCAGCAATCTTTTGAGTTTTATAACACCGGATACGGCGCAGCTCTGGCATGGGTAATGCTGCTTTTGATCTGCGTGATAACAGTGATACTGTTTGCAACAAAAAGATTCTGGGTTTATACAGAAGGAGTGTGAGGCAGATGATGACCAGAAAAAAAGCAGGTAAGATTTTATACCATGTAATTGTGTGCAGCCTGGGACTTGTAATGATTTATCCTCTGTTTTGGATGTTTATGAGTTCATTTAAGGAATCAAATACCATTTTTTTAACAGCGGGCCAGCTGATTCCGGAAAAATTTGTATTTACCAATTATACAAACGGCTGGAAGGGATTCGCAAAAATCTCGTTTGCAGTTTTTTTTAAGAATTCTTTTTTCATAGCCATCACAGCAACATTAGGAACTGTTTTTTCTTCCGCTCTGGTAGCTTACGGACTTGCAAGATGCAGATTTTTCGGTAGAAAAATTCTGTTTGCAGCAATGCTGGTATCCATGATGCTTCCGGCACAGGTGCTTATGATTCCCCAATATTTATGGTATCAGAAATTAGGCTGGGTAGGAAGCTATAAACCACTGATTCTTCCCTACTGTTTTGCAATTCAGGGTTTCTTTGTTTACCTGATGATTAATTTTATTGATGGCATACCAAGGGAGCTTGATGAGGCAGCTAAGATCGACGGCTGCTCCTATTACAGCATATTTTCCAGGATTATCATGCCCCTTATCACACCGGCGTTAATTACTGCCAGCATATTTTCCTTTATGTGGAGATGGGATGACTTCCTGTCAGCCCTGCTTTATATCAACGAATCCGCAAGGTATCCGGTCAGTCTTGCCCTTAAACTTTTTTCCGATCCGGGATCTTCTTCGGATTACGGAGCCATGTTTGCAATGGCAAGCCTGTCTATTTTACCGGCAGTGATTATTTTTATCTGCCTGCAGAAATATCTGGTGGAGGGCATCAGTACATCGGGTTTAAAGGGATAAAAGGAGAAGAATCATGATAAATAAAAATGTTCCAAGACCTGATTTTGCGAGGGAAGAATGGACGGATCTCAATGGAGAGTGGGAGTTTTCGTTTGATGAACCGGTATTTGATAAAAAAATCAAGGTTCCGTTCTGCTATCAGTCGGAAATGAGCGGAATCTGTAATACAGAGGTTCACCATGTTGTCTGGTATCGGAAAGAATTTGATGTTGAGAAAAGCAGATTAATGGGTAAAAGCCTGCTTTTAAAATTTGGAGCTGTGGATTATGAGGCTGAGGTTTATGTCAATCAGATGTATGCGGCAGGTCACAGAGGCGGTCATACTCCCTTTGAGGCTGACATTACGGGACTGGTTTTGGAAGGAAAAAATGTTATAACCGTTAAAGTAATGGATTATAGCGATGAGGATAAGCCCAGAGGAAAACAGACCTGGACAGGAGAAAACTTTGCATGCTGGTACACGCCAACTACAGGAATATGGCAGAGTGTGTGGCTGGAGTATGCAGGAAAAACCTATATAAAACGAATAAAAGCGACACCCGATCTGGAACGGAATGAAGTTCTATGTGAAATTTTTATTTCTTCTATGGATAAGCTGAAGGCAGAAATTTCGTTTAGCAGTCTTCCGGCAGAGGGTGGGACTGAGATGGATCTTGGAAGTCTGAATGTGGTCTGCGAAAATGGGTATGGAAAAGGCATTCTGGCCTTACCTGACTTAGATGTGCGCAGGGAAGAGATGATCTGGACACTGGAAAAGCCCAATTTGATTGGGATGGAGGCAATGCTTCTGAATGATAAGGTGTCAGGATATTTCGGACTGCGGTCTGTCTGTATCTCTAATGGAAGAATTCTTTTGAACGGTGAGGTATTATACCAGAGGCTGGTTTTGGATCAGGGATACTGGAAACAGAGCCTTCTTACGCCTCCAGATGAGGAATCCATTAAAAAAGATATCATACTTGCAAAACAAATGGGATTTAATGGTGCAAGAAAGCATCAGAAAATTGAGGATCCCAGATATTATTACTGGGCGGACAGGCTGGGATTTCTTGTATGGGGGGAAATGCCAAGCTGTTATAAGTGTACAGACAGCACTTTAAAAAACACCTCTGCAGAACTCACTGAATTTATTGAACGGGATTATAATCATCCATCCATTATTACGTGGGTTACTGTCAATGAAAGCTGGGGAATGAGAAATATCAGAACGGACAGCAGTCAGCAGAGCCTGGCTAATATGCTGTATTATCAGGCCAAAGCATTGGACAGAACCAGACTTGTGAGCGGAAATGACGGCTGGGAACAGACTGAGAACACGGATATACTGGCATTGCATGATTATGAACTGATGCCTGAAAATACAGGAAAATATGAATCTATGGAAGATATCATGAATGGACATGCAGAACGTCGTATGGCTCTGGCTGATGGTCAGAACTATGGGGGACAGCCTGTTCTGATGACAGAGTATGGCGGTATCGCATTTACTTCAGAAACGGAGGGCTGGGGTTATTACAATAAAGCTGGAAGCCAGGAGGAGTTTCTAAAGCGCCTTGAGCCGGTTACTGACTTTCTTATTAAAAGCAGAAAATTTTCCGGTTTTTGTTATACCCAGCTGACGGATGTGATGCAGGAAACAAACGGGCTGTTAAGGGAAGACAGAACACCAAAACTACCCATGGAAGAACTGAAACGGATATTTGGAAAGAAAAGCTACGAGTAAGTATGGGACAGTGTGTCTCAAAGGAGCAGTTCAGCCAGGCCGGCTGAGCTGTTATCCATAAGTATACCGCTATCAAAGTCAGCTGGTAAAATTTTTAACTAAAAAATCAAAAAAAACTTGACTATTTAAAAGATATCTTGTATAATTCCTTTTGTTGTGTTAATGGGCTATCGCCAAATGGTAAGGCAACGGACTCTGACTCCGTCATTTTCAAGGTTCGAATCCTTGTAGCCCAGCTTCTGAGCGGGACCTGATATGGTCCCGTTTTTTTGTGTAATTGATCTATATTTGGACGAACTGTTAAATCTATGTTAAAAGATAATCCTTTCTGGATTTTTAAGGGAAATGAGGTGCAGCATGTTGCGCTTTTATCTGGACAATCGTTAAAAAATGCTTTATAATGTTATATAATTTTGAGGAGAAAATTTAAATGTATACATTCGGCAGCAGAGTACGATATAGTGAGACAGATGAATATGGAAAACTTTCATTAACCGGTATTATGAATTATCTGCAGGATTGTTCCACTTTTCAATCTGAGGATAATGGGCTGGGAGTGGCATATTTTAACGATAGGCACAAAGTATGGTGGTTATCATCCTGGCAGATTGTTGTGGATCGTTATCCCACTCTTGGTGAAAAAATCACGATCAACACCTGGCCCTATGATTTTAAAGGATTTTACGGATACCGTAATTTTACTGTATGCGATCAGGAGGGCAATTATCTGGTAAGAGCCAATTCCGTATGGTTTTTGTTTGATACGGAGAAAGGACGGCCTGCAAAAATTGAGGCAGATGATATCAGCGGTTATGGAACCACATGGGAGAAACCTCTTGAAATGGAGTATGCTCCCCGTAGAATTGAAGTTCCTGATCAATATGAAGCTTCAGCTCCTGTTACCGTGGAAAGGCATCACATTGATACCAACCACCATGTGAATAATTCCAAATATGTGGAGATTGCCAGGGAAGTGCTTCCAGATGGAATGGAAGTGTCGGAACTGAGAGTGGAATATAAAAAGGCAGCAGTCTTCGGAGATGCAGTCTATCCCAGAGTCAGTAAGACAGAGGAAGGATACGTTGTTTCTCTGTGTGATGAACAGGGGGCAGCTTACGCAGTCATTTGGCTGCGTGGAACAACAGAGAGGATATAAGATGATTGAATTAGGTAAGATGCAGACCCTCACAGTCCAGAGGGTAAAGGAGTTCGGCGTGTATTTAGGAGAAGATGCCGGCAGTGAAGTATCTGTACTGCTTCCAAAGAAACAGGTTCCTGAAGGAACGGGGCAGGGAGATGAGATTACGGTTTTTATCTACAAGGATTCAGAAGACCGGTTGATTGCGACGACTGCAGTTCCCAAGCTTTTAGTTGGTGAGACCGAAGTTCTGAAAGTGAAGGAAGTAGGAAAGATCGGTGCATTTCTGGACATGGGACTGGAGAAGGATCTGCTCCTGCCATATAAAGAGCAGACATATAAAGTAAGAACCGGTGAAAATGTTCTTGTTACTTTGTACATTGATAAAAGTAAGCGGCTGGCTGCAACCATGCGGGTTTATGCCCATATGAGCAATCAGTCTCCTTATAAAAAGGATGATCAGGTTACAGGGATTATCTATGAATTCAGCGATACGCTGGGTGCATTTGTTGCAGTAGATAAAAAATATTATGGACTGATTCCCAAAAAGGAGCTTTTTGAGAAATACAGGGAAGGTGATGAGATTACAGCAAGGGTCACTAAGGTAAGAGAAGATGGAAAACTGGATTTAAGTCCAAGGCAGAAAGCATATATTCAGATGGATGCGGATTCACTAAAGGTTCTTGAAATCATTGAAGATCAGTTTTCAGGAAGTCTGCCATTTACTGACAAAGCTGATCCGGAGATGATCAAGCGGGAATTTTCCATGAGCAAGAATGCTTTTAAACGTGCAGTGGGACATCTTCTTAAAGAAGGTAAAGTTAAGATAACAGAAAACAAAATTGAAGTAATTAATTAGCGGGTAAGCGGATAACAGGAGGATTATTTTGGACTCGATAGACTATTATAATAAGTATGCGGCAAAGGAATTTGAAGAAACAGTAAATCAGGATATGTCAGAAATCATGAGAGAATTTTTAAATTATCTGGAGGAGGGCGATACGATTCTGGATTTGGGCTGCGGCTCAGGAAGAGACAGCCTTACTCTATATGAACTGGGATATGATGTGACACCCCTTGATGCATCTTCTGAGATGTGTAAGCTGGCGGAAATTCACACTGGTCTTGATGTACTACAGATGACATTTGAGCAGATAGATTTTGACGACGTATTCGATGGAATCTGGGCGTGTGCATCACTGCTTCATACTCCGAAAAAGGAACTGTCAGGCATTCTTACAAAGATAGCAAGGGCCTTAAATGAGAAGGGTATTCTATATATGTCTTTTAAACTGGGAGATTTTGAGGGGTTCCGTGGCGAACGGTATTTCAGTGACTTTACTGAAGACTCTATTTCCCAGCTCTTAAGAGAAAACGGCAGATTTGAAATTTTAAAGCTGTGGGAGACCGAAGATATTCGTTCTGGTCATTCTGACGTAAGGTGGCTGAACGTTCTTGCGAAAAAGAAATAAAAATATTTAAAATATTACAAGGCGATGTCGAAAATAACGACATCGCCTTGTAATATATAACCAAATAAGAGGCAAAATAGTCACAGGGTATCGAATATAGACAGAAATGTACGAGCCTGTCTCTTGATATTTTGACGTTTCAGTCAGTTTTTTCAATGGTTATACAAATTAGCCAAAAGCCCCAAATGGATTTTGGTAAATAAGAATATGGTAAAAAAAAAACAATTCATGTATGATTGTTTCAGAAACAGGGAGCTGCAGCTGTGGGGGCTTGTAGTTCAGAACAGAGAATATATATTTTATTTTTAGGAGGATTAGTAAATGGCTAGTTTATCACTGAAAAACATCGTTAAAAGATATCCCAATGGATTTGAGGCAGTTAAGGATTTCAATCTGGAGATTGCAGACAAAGAATTTGTTATTTTTGTAGGACCATCTGGATGCGGTAAATCTACAACTCTTCGTATGATTGCTGGTTTGGAAGACATTTCCTCTGGCGAACTTTACATCGATGGAAAGTTAATGAACGATGTAGAACCTAAGGATAGAGATATCGCGATGGTATTCCAGAACTACGCTTTGTATCCACATATGACTGTATATGATAACATGGCGTTTGGTCTGAAACTGAGAAAGACTCCAAAGGATGAGATTGATAAGCTGGTTCATGAAGCTGCAAGAATCCTTGACCTGGAACATTTATTAGATCGTAAACCAAAGGCTTTATCTGGTGGACAGAGACAGCGTGTAGCTATGGGACGTGCCATTGTTCGTAATCCAAAAGTATTCTTAATGGATGAGCCGTTATCCAACCTTGATGCAAAGCTGAGAGGTCAGATGCGTATTGAGATCTCTAAATTACATCAGAGACTTGAAGCTACCATGGTTTATGTAACACATGATCAGACAGAGGCTATGACACTTGGTACCAGAATCGTAGTTATGAAAGATGGTGTTATTCAGCAGGTTGATTCTCCTCAGAACTTATATGATAAGCCAGGCAACAAATTCGTAGCAGGATTCATCGGAGCTCCTCAGATGAACTTAATTGAAGCTACTGTTGCTAAGAACGGAAGCGATGTAACTTTAACATTTGGTGGAAACACAATCGCTCTTCCAGCTGAGAAAGCAAAGAAACTGGAAGATGGCGGATATATTGGAAAGACTGTAGTTTTAGGTATTCGTCCAGAAGATCTTCATGATGAGGAAGCATTCCTTGAGTCTTCTCCTGCAAGCGTAATCGATGCAACCATCAGAGTTTACGAATTACTTGGAGCAGAAGTATACTTATACTTCGATGTAGAAGAAGTAAACTTTACTGCAAGAGTAAATCCTCGTACAACTGCAAGACCTGGCGATACAATCAAGCTTGCTCTTGATTTAACAAAAGTTCATGTATTTGACAAGGATACAGAATTAGTTGTATTAAACTAATTAGTGAAATTTTATGCAAGCGAGTATGATACTCGCTTGCTTTTTTTTTCTTTTTGCATTAATATAGAATAAGGTAAATTTACGAAAAAGGAGATTATGCCATGATTTCGAATCAAATACTTCAAACAACCATTGAAGGATTAAAAGGAATAACAAGAATAGATCTGTGTATTTGCGATACAGAAGGAAAGGTTTTGGCTACCACATTTCCTGATGCGGAAGATTACGAAAGTTCGATCCTGGCGTTCGTGGATTCTCCAGCCGACAGTCAGGTAATCCAGGGATATCAATTTTTTAAAGTCTTCGACGAACATCAGTTAGAATACATCCTCCTTGCAAAAGGCGGAAGTGATGATGTATATATGGTAGGCAAATTAGCATCTTTCCAGATCCAAAGTCTTTTAGTTGCTTATAAAGAGAGATTTGATAAGGATAATTTTATTAAAAATCTTTTATTAGATAACCTGCTTCTGGTAGATATCTATAACCGGGCAAAGAAACTTCACATTGAAACCAATATCAGACGTGTTGTATTTATTATTGAAACACAGCACGAAAAAGATGTGAATGCGCTGGAGACCGTACGCAATTTATTTGCAGCAAAGACAAAAGATTTTGTAACTGCCGTAGACGAAAAGAATATCATTCTTGTTAAAGAGGTAAAAGACGGCGAGAACTATGAGGATCTGGAGAAAACCGCCAATACGGTTCTGGACATGCTGAATACAGAGGCGATGACTCAGGTTCATGTAGCATTTGGTACCATTGTAAGTGAGATCAAGGAAGTATCCAGATCTTATAAAGAAGCCAAGATGGCAATGGATGTAGGTAAGATCTTCTATAGTAATAAGAATGTGGTAGCTTACAGCAAGCTTGGAATCGGACGTCTGATTTATCAGCTTCCGCTGCCTTTATGCCGTATGTTTATTAAAGAGATCTTTGACGGCAAATCACCAGATGATTTCGACGAAGAGACCCTGACCACCATCAACAAATTTTTCGAGAACAGCCTGAATGTTTCCGAGACTTCCAGACAGCTTTATATTCATAGAAATACGTTAGTATATCGTTTGGATAAGCTGCAGAAGAGTACGGGGCTGGATCTTCGGGTGTTTGAGGATGCAATTACGTTTAAGATTGCACTGATGGTAGTAAAGTATATGAAGTATATGGAGAACCAGGACTATTAATGTTAGCGCTGGCAATGAGCAGTGTGAAAAGAGGCAGTAATACAGATGCGTTGTGCTTGCACAAAAGCATCTGTATTGCTGACTCTTTTCATAGGGCGAAGCCCGTAAACCGAGATGAAGCGAAGCGTAATCGAGGTTCCACTGCGGAGTCGCGATCTTCACACTCGAGGTTTCATAAACCTACTGTCTCACGTATATATCAAAGAAAATCACGCTATGCAAAATTACTCAGAGGACTAAAATGATTGAATTATGGAACGTAAGTAAAACATACGAGGCGGGAAACAAGGCACTGCGTAACATCAATATGACGGTAGCGGACGGTGAATTTGTTTTCATCATCGGCAGAAGCGGCTCCGGAAAATCCACTCTGCTGAAGATGCTGTTAAAAGAAGTGGAACCCACCTCTGGTAAGATTATAGTAAATGATATGAATTTAGGCAAGATGCCAAGGCGGTTCATCCCCAGGTACCGTCGAAAGCTTGGCATGGTTTTTCAGGATTTCCGCCTGTTAAAAGACCGTAATGTGTATGAAAACGTTGCATTTGCGCAGCGCGTCATTGGGGCATCCACAAGAAGCATAAAAGAATCAGTGCCAGCCATGTTAAAGATGGTAGGCCTGTCTTCCAAATATAAATTTTTCCCGCAGCAGCTTTCCGGTGGGGAGCAGCAGCGAGTGGCGATTGCAAGAGCGCTCATTAACAAACCTGAAATTCTTCTTGCCGACGAACCAACCGGCAACTTAGACGGCCACAACTCCATGGAGATCATGAAGCTTTTAGAGGAGATCAACAAGCTGGGTACTACCGTAATTGTGGTTACCCATAGCCAGGAGATTGTAGACCGTATGAAGAAGCGGGTAATTATGATGGATCGCGGAACCATCGTAAGCGATGAGAAAAAAGGCGGTTATACGTATGAGAATTAGTACATTTTGGTATTGTCTGAAACAAGGTGTAATAAACATCTGCAGAAACATATTATTTTCACTGGCCTCCATTGCAACAGTATCCGCATGCATTTTCCTTTTTTGTCTGTTCTTCTCTATCATGGTAAATGTACAGTATGTAGTGAAAAATACGGAGAGCACAGTAGGAATTACTGTATTTTTTAACGAAGGTCTTGATAAAAACAAGATCACTGAGATTGGCAATGAGATTAAACAACGAAAAGAAGTAAAAGAAGTAAAATTCACCTCTGCTGAGGACGCATGGTCAGAAGCAAAGAAAGAGTACTTCGGTGATATGCAGGATCTTGCAGAAGGATTTGAAGAGGACAACCCCCTTGCCAATTCTTCTTCCTATTCAATATTTCTAAATGATTTAACCCAGCAGGATGAGCTTGTATCCTGGTTAAATGGAATAGAGGGAGTTAGAAAAGTTAATTATTCCAAGACAGCGGCAGAAGGTATGAACAGCTTAAATAAAGTGATAGGAATCCTTTCTATGCTGATCATCGGTATTCTTCTGGCTGTTGCTATTTTCTTAATTAGCAATACAATTTCCGTAGCAGCAGCTTTTCGGAAAAATGAGAATCAGATTATGAAGCTGATCGGTGCGACCAATTATATGATCAGAGCACCCTTTGTGGTAGAAGGAGTCATTATCGGACTGGTAGGTGCCTCTCTTCCCCTGATCGCCATTTATTTTCTCTACCGTTCAGCAGTTGGATATGTAGTGACTAAGTTCAGCATTCTTTCCGGATTGTTTCAGTTTCTTCCTGTTGATGCCATATTTCCTTACATGGCCGCAACGGCTATGTCACTGGGACTTGGAATTGGATTTTTTGTCAGTTTCTTTACAATCCGGAAACATTTAAAAGTATAAGGGGAGTCGTCCGTGAATCATGGAAAAAGACTGTTTGCAGTGGGAATCGGTCTTTTGATGACCGTATCATGTATATTTCCCTCCTATGGTACAAAGAATGATGTAAATGATGCAAAGAAAAAGGCCAGTTCCATGGAGGATCAAAAAAAGGAAGTGGAATCAGCTTTAAAAGAGCTGGAAGGTCTGAAAGCGGATACTGCATCTTATGTGAAAGGTCTGGATGACAAGCTGGCTGTTTATAATAAGCAGCTGACGGCACTCACCGCCCAGATCTCAGCAAAAGAGGAGCAGATAAAAACTGCCCAGGCAGATCTGGAGACCGCAAAAAAAGCGCAGGAACATCAATACCGGAATATGAAACTCAGAATTCAATATATGTATGAAAAGGGTGAGACGAATTATCTGGACCTGCTGTTTAAGTCCGCCGATCTCACCCAGCTTTATAACCGGGCGGAATATATCAGAAGCATTGCTGCATATGATAGAAGAATGCTGGAGGATTATAAAAAGACCAAAGAAGAGGTCAGTCAGAGAGAAGCTTTGTTAAAGGCAGAATACGAGAATCTTCTTGGATTCCAGACTGCTGCCAATAACAAAAAGCAGGATGCTGAAGAACTCTTAGAGGCAAAAAACCAGGAACTTGCGTCATATCAGACCAGGATAGCCAAGAACCAGGAAAATCTATCTGAACTGGAAAAGGATATAAAAGCTCAGGAACAGCGTATCAAAGAAATGGAAGCACAGATACGAAAACAAGAGGAAGAAGCACGGAAAGCTGCCCAGAAGGCTGGAAAAACGTATAATACGGTGGCAATCGGGAATATTAGCTTTATATGGCCCAGTCCGTCATCTTCAAGGATCACTTCTTCTTTCGGTGACAGAGAATCTCCAACCGAAGGAGCCTCTTCCAATCATCAGGGCATAGACATCGGAGCATCAACCGGTGCGGGTATTGTAGCAGCAGCTTCCGGGACTGTAACGATTTCTACATACAGTTATTCTGCCGGCAATTATATCATGATTCATCATGGCGGGGGAGTCTATACTGTTTATATGCACTGTTCCGAACTCCTGGTTTCAGCGGGGCAGGAAGTGTCGCAGGGACAGTTAATTGCAAAAGTGGGTTCTACCGGGTATTCCACAGGACCGCATCTCCACTTTGGGATCAGAGTGAATGGAAGTTATGTAAATCCAGTGAAGTATGTAAGCCCATAATGAGCTAGATAGGAGAATGACAGTGGAAAGTAAGAATAAATTTTGGAAGGGTGCCCTAGTCGGAGCACTACTTACCACATTGGCAGCCCTTGTAATTGTGGGGATGTCCTTAGGCATATTTTTAATTGGAAGAACTGCAATTGATGGGAAGGGAACAACGGCTGAATCCGTTCAGGCAGAGAATCAGAACGGGGATCTGGATATGAACCGGATTGTAGCTAAGATCCAGACCATTCAAAGTGTGATTGATAAGTATTATCTTTTTGACGAAGACAATACGAAAGTGGAAGACTGGATCTATAAAGGAATGCTTTATGGCCTTGAGGACCCCTACACGGTTTATTACACGGCTGATGAATATAAAAAACTTATGGAAGATACGGCTGGAGAATACTGCGGGATTGGTGTGATGGTAAGTCAGAATCCCTCAACCGGAGTCATTACAGTCAGCAAGGTGTTCGAAGGAACTCCCGGAGCGGAAGCAGGAATACTGCCTGGTGATATCCTTTATAAGGTAGGCAGCAAAGAAGTGACAGGAATTGATCTGGAGCTGGTAGTAAAGGATTACATCAAAGGCGAGAAAGGCACACCTGTGACAATCACTGTACTTCGTAAGGAGGCAGGCGATTATATCGATATGACCATGGAACGCCGGCAGATTACAGTGCCTACGGTTGAATATGAAATGCTGGCTGACAATGTTGGATATATTTCAGTAAGTCAGTTCGATACGGTAACTGCTGATCAGTTTAAAGGTGCAATTGATGATCTGGAGAAAAAGGGAATGAAAAAGCTGGTGGTTGATTTAAGAAATAACCCCGGTGGAGTTGTGGATGCGGTTGTATCCATGCTGGATTACATTCTTCCTGATAATCTGGTCATTGAAGGCGATCCCAATCTGGTAAGAACCAAGAAGGATAAAACCCTGCTTGTTTACATGGCTGACAAGAACGGAAAAGGCGAGCAGTATTATGCATCAGACGGTCATCAGGTAGATGTACCAATGGCAGTTCTGGTCAATGGTCAGTCTGCAAGTGCATCTGAGGTCTTCTCCGGTGCCCTTAAGGCATACAAGAAAGCAAAGCTTGTAGGAACTAAAACATTTGGCAAGGGGATTGTCCAGACTTTGTTCCCGTTAGATAACGGAACTGCAATTAAGATGACAATAGCCCATTACTATACACCAAGCGGTTTTGATCTTCATAAAAAGGGACTTGAACCAGATGTTCCCGTAGAATTAAAAGAAGAGCTGAAAACAAAAATTAAGATTGAGCATAATGAAGACAATCAGCTGATAGAAGCAATTAATGCTTTAAAATAAAAAATAAAGCCCTTAAGAGACAACAGCAATCTCATTGCCAGTTTCTTAAGGGCTTTTTCGTTACATAGAGCAGGTTTTAAGAATGTCTAAAAATTGTCTGCAGGCATCTTCTGTGGTCGCCCAGGAGGTAACCAGCCTTATGACAGAATGACCGTTGGTTCCTTTTTCCTGTATGGAGAATACAAAATCTTTCTGAAGGGTTTCTATCACTTCTTCGGGAAATATGGGAAACAGCTGGTTTGTGAGGGAAGGGGCAGCGAAGGAATAGCCGCATGCACTGATGCCCTTTCTTAGAATATCTGCCATTGCATTGGCGTGGGAAGCCAGATCGTAGTAAAGGTTGTCAGTGAAGAGTTCCTCAAACTGAATACCCAGGAGCCAGCCTTTTGCCAGCAGAGCGCCACGCTGTTTCATCATAAAACGGAAATCCGGTTTTAAATCCGGGTGGCTGATAACCAGAGCTTCCCCGAACAAAGCACCGGCTTTTGTTCCGCCAATGTAAAAAACATCGGTTAAGGCAGCAATATCTTTTATGGTTAAGTCATTTACCTCACTGGTCAGAGCAGAACCCAGACGGGCACCGTCTAAAAACAGATAAAGATCTTTTTCCATACACAGACTGCGGATTGCTTCCAGCTCGGCTTTGGAATACTGGGTTCCCAGTTCGGTAGAGTTTGAAATATAGACCATTTTAGGCTGGACCATATGTTCATCTGTATGAAGATATAACGCCTGAGTGATATCAGCAGGAGTCAGCTTTCCATCTTTTCCTGGCATAGCAAGAACTTTATGACCAGTGGCCTCGATAGCGCCTGTTTCATGGACATTAATATGTCCCTGGGCAACGCAGATTACTGCCTGCCACGGTTTTAAGGCTGTACCGATAGTAATCAGGTTCGTCTGTGTTCCACCTACAATAAAATGAACATCAGCGTCCTCACGCCCGATTTCCCGTCTGATCATCTCCCTGGCATGGGTACAGTGCCCGTCAGTTCCGTATCCACTGTTCTGATCCAGATTGGTCCGTGTGATCGCTTCCAGAATCTTTGGGTGCGCGCCTTCGCTGTAATCGTTATTAAAGCTATACATAAAATGTCCTCCTGATGATTGATGGTATAAAAAATATGATATACTAAATGGAACAGATTTACAATGGCGTATGGACAAGTATAATATAATCTTATGTTATAGTAAATATTCATATCATGTATTATTATTATATTAATGGCTGTGGTAAAATAAATAAAAGAATATGTATTACGTATGAGCAGGAGGAAATCTTATGCCAACAGGTGCAATTTTTAAATTTCATAATGATCTGGATACAGATCAGATTATAGGATCCCAGTATCTGTTATTACCCGATCTTGAAGAAATGAAAGTACATACATTTGAATCTCTTGATCCCGACTTTCCTAAAAAAGTAAAGGCGGGAGATTATGTAGTAGGAGGGGAAAATTTTGGATGCGGTTCATCCAGAGAGCAGGCACCGGGTGTATTAAAGGCTCTTGGTGTAGAAGCTGTGATAGCCAAATCATTTGCCAGAATTTTCTTTCGGAATGCAATTAATATTGGACTTCCTGTGATCGTGTGCAAAGAACTTCCGGATGAAGTGAATACAGGTGATGTGATGGAGCTGTCTTTGTCAGAGGGAATTGTTAAGGCAAAGGGAAAAGAGTACTCCTGTACGAAGCTTCCGGAATATATGCAGAATATTTTGAATCAGGGCGGCCTGATTGCATCTTTAAATAAGGAGGAATAAGTATGGGAATGACAATCGCAGAAAAAATAATAGCGGCTGCTGCCGGTGTGAATCATGTAAAGCCGGGGGACATTCATACTGTTAATTTGGACCGCCTGATGAGCAATGATGGAACAACCCATTTAACCGTTGATATGTATCATAACAAGCTGACCAATCCCCGTATTGCAGATCCTGAAAAACTTGTCTTTATTGTGGATCACAATGTGCCTGCTGATAATCCAAAGACTGCGGCAGCCCAGAAAAAGATGAGAGATTTTGCCAGAGAGCATCAGATTGATTTCTGGGAGGGGAAGGGCGTATGCCATCAGATTATGATGGAAAATTACGTCTGTCCGGGAGAACTGATCTTTGGAGCAGACAGCCATACCTGCACGTATGGTGCGTTAGGTGCCTTTGGTACAGGAGTAGGATGTACGGATTTTCTTTATGGTATGGTTACAGGGACCTCCTGGGTGCTGGTTCCGGAATCTGTTAAATTCAATCTGGTTGGGAAGCTTCCACAGGGAGTTTATCCAAGGGATTTAATGCTTACGATTATTGGTCAGATTGGTGCCAATGGCTGCAATTATCAGGTGATGGAATTTTGCGGAGAGGGAGCTAAAACACTGAGTGTCAATGACCGTATGGTTTTATGCAACTTATCCGTTGAGGCAGGAGCAAAAACCGGTATCTTTGAGGCAGATGAAATCGCCCTTGCCTACTTGGAAGAGCAGGGAAGAAAGCCAAAGGCTGTATATAAAAGTGATCCGGATGCAGTTTACGCAAGGGAATATACCATTGATATGTCTGCTATCCAGCCAGTGATTGCAAGACCGGATTTTGTAGATGATGTGGTTCCTGCAAGAGAAGTCTGCGGCGTGAAAATAGATGAAGCATTTTTAGGGTCCTGTAACAATGGCAGGATTGAAGAACTGAGAATCGGAGCCGGTATTATTAAGGGAAAAAAGGTGGCGGACAGTGTCCGGTTTTTGGTTGTTCCGGCAAGCCTTTCTGTATACAAACAGGCATTAAAGGAAGGACTTATTGACATTTTCATGGAATCTGGTGCAATTGTCATGAACCCGAATTGCAGTGTTTGCTGGGGAAGCTGTCAGGGTGTCATTGGTGAGAATGAGGTTCTCATCAGTACCGGTACCCGTAATTTTAAAGGCAGGGCGGGTCATCCCAGTTCCAAGGTATATTTAGGTTCTGCTGCCACAGTGACGGCATCAGCGATAGCAGGAGAGATTACGCTGGCATAATCAGGGGAAAGGAAATGACAATGGAGACATTTACAGGAAAAGTCTGGGTTCTTGGAGATGATATCGATACGGATATCATTATTCCTACGGAATATCTGGCATTAAAAACCATAGATGAGATGAAGCAGTATGGCTTTAGCCCTCTCCGGCCGGAACTGGCTGGACTGATCAAAGAAGGAGATATCATTGTAGCTGGTAAAAATTTTGGCTGCGGATCTTCCAGGGAGCAGGCACCTGAGATTATTAAGGCTCTGGGAGTGAAATGCGTAATAGCCAAATCCTTTGCCAGAATATTTTTCCGCAATTCCATTAATAATGGTCTGCTTCTTATGGAACAACCGGATTTATATGATGATATGACAGAAGGTGACATCATAAAAGTTACGGTAAATGAACACGTGGAATACCAAGGCAGATTTTATCAGATCGCATCGCTGCCTCAGAATCTGGTTGATATTATCAGTGCAGGCGGACTGGTGAAAGCAATGCGAAAACGCAACGGACTGGATTAAGGAGGGGCAATGGGATACACAATTATTGAAAAAATAATCAGGCATAATACAGGTGCACAAAATGTAAAGCCGGGAGATATCGTGACTGTGAAAGCAGACAGGGTAATGATTCATGATATTTTTATTCCCTTTGTAGCAGATAAATTTGAAGAAATGGGCTTTAAAAAGCTTTGGGATCCGGATAGAGCAGTCTTAATCTATGACCATCTGGTTCCAGCCAGCCAGCTTGATGATACCAGGCATTTCCGGATCGGAGATTCATTTGCAGCAAAATACGGAATGAAGCATGTCCACAGAAGTGATGGAATCTGCCATCAGCTGATGACGGAGGCAGGATACGTAAAACCGGGAGATGTGGTTTTTGGCACAGACAGTCACACTACTACATATGGCTGTGTGGGAGCATTTTCTTCCGGAATCGGTTATACGGAGATGGCGAGCATTCTGGGTACCGGTACCATGTGGATCAAGGTACCGGAGACGATTAAAGTGGTTATTGAAGGAAAACTTCCGGATGATGTGATGTCTAAGGATATTATTCTGCGCCTGATCGGGGATCTGGGTGCAGACGGAGCCACTTATCTGGCTCTTGAATTTACAGGAAGCACCGTAGAGGAGATGTCGGTATCAAGCCGCATGACCATAGCCAATATGGCTGTTGAAGCTGGTGCAAAATGTGCCTTGTTTACTCCGGATGAGAAAACGGCCAAGTATTGTGAAATACAGCTGAACGAATATCAGAAGAGTCTGACTGGAGATGAGGATGGAGTTTACAAAAAAGTAATCCGGTATCGTGCAGAGGATTTTGTTCCTGTTATGGCATGTCCTTCCCAGGTGGATAAAATCAAGCCCGTCAGTGAACTGGAGGGGATCGCCATTGACCAGGTATTTATTGGTTCCTGCACCAATGGACGTCTGGAGGATCTGGAAGCGGCAGCAGGGGTGTTAAAGGGCAAAAAGGTAGCTGACTACGTGAAGCTTATTGTGACACCAGCAAGCCGGAAGGTTTACCAGGAAGCCATGGACCAGGGAATCATGGAGATTCTGTCTGAGGCAGGTGCCATTATCACCCATCCGGGATGCGGATTATGCTGCGGAAGAACCGGAGGAATCCTGAGTGACGGGGAACGGGTAGTGGCTACCAATAACCGGAATTTCCTGGGAAGAATGGGAACCTCCAAAGTTGAAATATATCTGGCTTCTCCCAAAACGGCAGCAGCCTGTGCGTTAGCCGGCCGGATTGTAAGTGCTTAATAAGCAGCAGATTACTAAAAAATAAAATCAGAACAAATGTTCCTTCCCTGCCTATACTTTTTATCTTTGCTATGTTATAATCCTGGTACGATAGTTCACCAAGGAGGTAAAAAGAACGTATGGAATTTCAGTTGCATTCAGAGTTTGCCCCGACCGGAGATCAGCCCCAGGCCATAGAACAGCTTGTGAAAGGATTTAGGGAAGGCAATCAGTTTCAGACCTTACTGGGAGTTACCGGCTCTGGAAAGACCTTTACCATGGCCAATGTCATACAGGAAATACAGAAGCCAACATTAATTATTGCTCATAACAAAACTCTTGCTGCACAGCTTTACGGGGAATTCAAGGAATTCTTTCCGGAGAATGCAGTGGAGTATTTTGTTTCCTATTACGATTATTATCAGCCCGAAGCATACGTACCATCTACCGATACTTACATTGAAAAGGATTCCTCCATCAATGATGAGATCGATAAACTGCGCCATTCTGCCACTGCGGCATTATCGGAGCGCAAAGATGTGATTATCGTTGCTTCGGTTTCCTGCATTTACGGACTGGGAAGTCCCATCGATTATCAGGAGATGGTGATCTCCTTACGGCCTGGAATGATCAAAGACCGGGATGAAGTGATTCATAAACTCATCGATATTCAGTATGACCGGAATGACATGGATTTCAGGCGCGGTACATTCCGCGTCCGGGGAGATGTGGTGGAGATTTTCCCATCCTATTCCGGCAGTGAAGCTTACCGGGTGGAATTCTTTGGAGATGAGGTAGACCGGATCACGGAG
>SVDT01000037.1 GCA_015057775.1 Paenibacillaceae bacterium
CCGGCTGGTCATCAAAAGCAAACGCCTGCTGCAATATGTTTGGTCCTACCGACGTAGTGGCACTCATGAGTGAGGAAGAAAAAAGGTTTCATGATCCCAACAGCCGCTGGCACCGGATTGAGGATACCCATGGCGGAAAACTCATAGGCGGAGATCCTTCTACTATAATGGAACGTGCCAAATCAGCAAGTCCGGTTAATTATGTTAATCCTGACATGTGTCCAATGCTGATACTTCACGGCGACAATGATCCACTGGTTCCCCTGGAATTAAGCAGCGACATTCTATACAGCAGAATCAAAGAAGCCGGTATGGAAGAGAAAGCAGATTACTATATTCTGAAAGGAGCCGGACACGGTTCCAGAGAATTTTTCCAGGACGAGGTCAAACAGCTTATGATCTCATTCTTTGATCAGTATTTAAAATAACATGACAAAAATATGCTCCTTCTGAAACAGATAAAAAGAAGGAGCATATTTTTATTATACTATATCCAGAAAGGTCTTTCTTACCGGCGCAGGAAATGCCTGATTTATTTCCATAAGCTCGTCTGCCGTCAGCACTACTTCCCACGCCTTTGCATTGTCCAGTGCGTGATCCTTGTTTCCTGTGCGGGGGATTGCCACCACATTGTTATTTCGCATCACAAAAGCCAGAAGAACATTATAAACCGTACAATGATGGGCATCTGCAATGCGAACCAGCACAGGATTCTCATAGAGACCCTGTTTTAAATCACCCGCCTGTGCCAGAGGACAGTATGCCATGACAGGGACTTTGTGATCTTCCAGCCACGGGATTAAATCGTACTCAATTCCTCTGGAAGCCACGTGATAAAGAACCTGATTGATCTGGCAGTTACTTCCTCCTTTCACACTCCATAGTTCCTTCATATCGGCAGTATCAAAATTTGATACTCCCCAACGCCGTATTTTCCCTTCTTTTTTCAGCTGCTCCATACATTCCACCGTCTCACTTAAAGGAATACTCCCCCTCCAATGTAAAAGATACAAATCCAGATAGTCCGTATTCAGCCGTTCCAGAGTTTTGTCACAGCTTTTAAATATATTCTTTCTTCCGGCATTATGAGGATACACCTTAGATACCAGAAACAGGCTGCTGCGGTCAAAGCCCTGTATTGCCTCCGAAAGAAGCTCCTCTGCCCTTCCATCCCCATACATCTCAGCCGTGTCTAAAAGGGTCATCCCGGTAGAAATTCCAGCCCTTAAACTATCCAGTTCTTCTTTCCGCCTGTTTTTTTGTTCCCCAAGAAACCAGGTTCCCTGGCCCAGAGAAGGTACAGCTGTTCCATCGGGAAGTATTACACATTGACTCTTATTTTCCATTTTCTCCTCCTGTTCTTCTTCTCCAACCATGACAATTTATAATTATTTTATGAAAAGCCCATGGACCAGATAGGAATTGTAAGCATGGATAAAAGTGTGGATATCACCACACATTTGGTTGCAAATACATAATCACATTCATATTTCGCTGCAAGGATAGCTGATGTACTCCCGGCCGGCATCCCGGTCATCAGTACACAGATTGCCGTAAGATAGGTCTCCATCTTAAGTATTCTGCACAATGCCAGGGTTAAGACAGGCAGAACGATTAATCGCATAAGGGATATATAAAGAGCATCCCGGTGAAAGAGACTTTTTAAGCTCACCTCAGAAATCATCATACCGATTAAAAGCATTGTCAATGCCGTTGTACAGCTTCCTGCCGATCGGACTGCTCTGTCTAATGCCAGTCCCATTATGTTCAGTATGGTTTGGACAGCAAAAGGCAGATGAGACATAAAACCTGAATGTAAGGTTTCTATGGGTGCCTGAAACAATAGCAGAAACAGGCCGATATAAACGGCTACAATACAGGGATGAATTGCTATTTTTTTCACTACTGACTTAAAATCCGGACTTTCCGTAAAGCATGCAATTCCGGCTGACCACATCATGATCCGCATGGGAATAATGAATATAGAAGCATACATCATACCTTCCGCACCATAAATTCCTTCTGCAATAGGCAGGCCTAAGAACCCGGAGTTTGAGACTATGGTTGCGTACTGAAGAACCCGTTTTACTGCATGGGGCCTTTTATTATACAATACCCGGCTTAAAACATAACTTACGATCTGTACAAGAACAGACAGGAAAAGGACTGCCCCGAACCGGAGCAGTATTTTACTGTCAAATTTCATACGGAAAGAATTGATGATATTGCAGGGCAGAAAAAAATACAGCACGGCGTCTGTAAGCACCGTCTTACCTGATTCCTTTAAAATACCTTTTCTCTTTAATATGGCACCTGCCCCAGCCAGCAAAAACATCATGCACTGAAGAGACCATAATCCGGTTATATCCATTTTCTCCCCTTTTTACCCGTTCAGACTCATTCCGGCTCTCAGCATACGAAAGGTGCGCTGTGCCGCTCCCCGATATAGTTCTACCGACCGTTCCATTGCTTCCTCTATGGGCATTGCTCCCTGAATGGTTGTGGTAATACTTTCAATTCCGTATTCATAGATTTTTTCGGCCCCATCACCCATACCGCCTACGATAGCAACCGCTGGAATTCCTTTTTCCTTACACCGCATGCCGATTCCGCTTGGAACCTTTCCAAAGGCAGACTGCCAGTCCATTCTGCCTTCTCCTGTGACGACTAAATCCACTCCCTCCAGCAGAGTATCAAAGTGAATCAGATCAAGGACAGTTTCAATTCCTGATTTCATATTGGCATTTAAAAATACGTTTAAAGCAGCTCCAAGTCCTCCTGCTGCTCCTGTGCCCTTTATCTGGTCTACGTCAATACCTGTCAGCTCCAAAAGCTTTCCAGCATAGGATTTCATATTTTTTTCCAGCTGTTCCAGTATTTCCGGCGTCCCTCCTTTTTGTTTCCCAAAGGTATAGGTTGCACCGTTTTGTCCAGTCAGCGGATTGGTTACGTCACACATGACAGTAAACTCAGTCTCTTTTACCGCCGGATGAAGTCCGCTTACATCAATGCTGTCCACTTCTCCTAAGTCTTTTCCATAACCAGTCAGCTGATTTCCTGCTTTATCAAGGAATTTTACCCCAAGAGCAGTCATGGCTCCCATTCCGCCGTCATTGGTTGCGCTTCCGCCAATTGCAATGGCAATCTTTCGATAGCCTTCATCCAAAGCAGCTTTGATCAGTTCCCCTGTCCCATAGGTTGTGGTATAGAGAGGATTTCTCTTTTCTGCCGGAACCATGGGAAGCCCGGAAGCTTTTGCCATCTCAATAACCGCATGGCTGCCATGGAACACTCCATAATCTGCAGTTGTCTCTTCCATCAGCGGGCCGTGTACCAAAACCCTGCGGATCTGTCCATTCATAGCATCAATTACTGCCTCTATGGTTCCTTCCCCTCCGTCTGCCACAGATACTCCGTTGCACTCACAATCCGGAAAAATACGTTTTGCTTCTTCTGTCAGGATTCCTACTATCTCTACCGATGATAACGATCCTTTAAATGAATCAGATGCAAATAAAAATTTCATCGCCTGCCCCTTTCCTCTTACGCCTGAAACGAAAAACAGGCCGGCAGCCTATCAACAGCCACCAGCCTGCCCTCTTTCTACTTATTATATCAATCCAGCTGTTTCCATCTCTTTTCTGATCTGACTAAGAACAGGACCTTCCGGAGTGGCAACATTGGGTTTATAGGGAAGTCCAACGTCTCTTCCTCTTAAATTGGCCATATCCTTTGCAGCTACCGGGAAGCTTGCCGGATCCATGGAAAGACGGACCGGATTTAATTTAAACTGAGCTTCCAGAGAGCCTTGTAAATCACCTGCTACAAATTTATTGTAAACATCAGTAATCAGCTCAGGCATAAAGTTGGCAGCTGTGCAGACTCCGCCTACTGCGCCGTGGCACATGGATGCATATAACAGTGTATCCTTTCCGCCGAATACTTTAAAGTCTGTTCCCCGGGTTCTGCGAATGAACTCTGCGGTCTGGGTGATATCACCGCTGGTATCCTTCATTCCCACAATGTTATCAAATTCCTTTGCCAGACGCTCAACCAGACCCGCAGACATGGTATATCCCACACGTCCTGGATTGTTGTAAAGCAGCATTGGAGTTTCTGGTACAGATTCTGCAATAGTTTTAAAATGGTTATAAAGTTCTGTTTCTGTTGGCTTTAAAAACATAGGCTGAAGAACAGATATCCCTGCCGCCCCGTTCTCTACTGCCATTTTAGCCAGACGGCAGCATTTTTTCGTGCTGATGGCGCCGATCCCAAAGTAAACCGGAACTCTTCCAGCTGCCTGATCCACCATAATCTTTAATCCGCGCTCCATCTCTTCATCTTCCACTGCGTAGAACTCACCGTTGCTTCCAAATGCAAGAATTCCAAGAACGCCGCCGTTAATTACATAATCAACCTGATCTCTTAATTTTGCTTCATGGATCAGTTCATTTTCATCTATTGGCGTAAGGATTGGCACGATAACGCCTTTAATAAAATCTGTATTCATTATGATTGTCCTCTCCGCCCGGCTTATTTTAGTGGTTCTACCGTGGTATTAGCAATTTTCTCGTAATATTTCACGATGCTGGAATGATCCTCTTTATCAAAGCCGTCTGCTTTCAGTCCCTGCATAATCTCCATTAACTGACCTGTTAAAGGAACGGGAGAGCTTACATTATGAGCTGCATTCAGTGCATTATTTAAATCCTTGATGTGAAGTTCAATGCGGAAACCCGGTTTGAAGTTTCGATTCAGCATCATAGGAGCTTTTGCATCCATAACGGTAGAACCAGCGAGGCCTCCCCGGATCGCCTGATATACAAGCTCCGGATCTGTTCCTGCTTTTTTTGCAAAGGTAAGTGCTTCTGATACAGCTGCAATATTTACTGCAACAACAATCTGGTTTGCCAGCTTAGCCACATTTCCTGCGCCAAGCTCACCTACATAAACAACAGAGCCGGCCATGACCATAAGCATATCGTAATACTTGTCAAACAAATCTTTCTTACCGCCTACCATTACAGATAAGGTTCCGTCAATTGCCTTTGGCTCTCCGCCAGATACAGGAGCATCAAGCATATCAATACCAAGCTTTTCAAGCTCTGCACCGATGGCTCTGCTCTCGGTTGGATCAATGGAGCTCATATCAATGATTACAGTTCCTGGCTTAGCACCTTCTGCAACGCCGTTCTCGCCTAATACTGCGGCTCTTACATGAGGAGAGTTTGGCACCATGGTGATCACAACGTCACACTGGGAAGCTAATTCTTTACCAGTTTCAGCAGAAGCGGCACCGTTTGAAACCAGATCTGCAACCGCTTCTTTATTAAAATCAAATACAACTAATTCATGACCTGCTTTTAACAGGTTTTTTGCCATAGGTCTTCCCATGATTCCCAAACCGATAAATCCAATTTTCATATGCTTATCCTCACTTTTTCATTCTGTCTTCTGTGACCGATGGGTTCTTACCATCTCTGCTGTGATTATAGATAATTAATAGTGGTTTCGCTATGGGCGGAATCAACGAATGGGCAGGATACATTTATACAAACTCTCTATTGTTTCATTATCGTTTCATTTTTATATCATTATATTTTCATTTTTATTTCATTCCAGATGATATTTTTTCATCTTTCTCCATAATGTGGCCTTACTGATCCCCAGTTCTTTTGCAGTCTTTTCCCGGTTTCCCCCCTGCATGAAAAGAGTATCTTTTATTTTTACCGCCTCCATAGGGAATGGAATTTCTTCCTTTCCTGTGAAGGTAAGTTCTGATTCCTCCTCTTTTTCGCCCGGATACAGTCTGTCGAGAAGATTTTCCACCGCAGCTTCATCAAGACTCCTCTTTTCTGCTGTCAATATCAGGCGTTCGCAGAAATTCTCCACCTGAATTAAATTCCCTTTCCAGGGGAAATGAAGTAATACCTGATAAGCTCCTTTTGTCAGTACATGAAATCTGGAATAATGCTCACAGCAGTCTCTGATTGTTTCCCTGATCTTGAACTCTAAATCTTCTTTCCGGTCTTTTAAGGGTGGAATGGTAACTGCCAGTCCCTCAAGAAGATAGCAGAGTTCTTTGCGAAACCCGCCCTCTTTTAAAAGCCCGGTTAAAGAAACCATGGAAGTTACCATCACCCGCACCTCTGCTCCGGGATACCGCTGTCCTTCTCTTCCCATCCTGTGCTTATGCCTTATGAGCTGGTAAAGTCTGTACTGGTTTGCCTTTGTTAAAGCATGGACATCTTCAATGAGGAGAGATCCGCCTTTTGCCTGGGCGACTACACCCTTATCTCCAAATAACAGATCATACTGCGCCTCTTCCCCCAACCCGTCACAGGAAACATTAACAAAAGGGCCATCTTTATGAAGTCCTGCATTATGAATGCATTGTGCCAGAAGCTGCTTCTCCGTTCCCGGTTCTCCTGCTATGAATACTGCCTTTTCTGAGAGGGCATACAGCTTTGCAAGGCGTACACAGTCCTGCATACTCTTTGATTCCTGTAAAAGATCTCCAAATTCCCCCAGCGCCCCGGCTCCCCGTAACGAACTTTTTCCTTTTAACTCCTGCCCCTTATGGTGTTTTCGTTTCATGCGGTGACAGGTAAGTATGGCTCCCTCCACCTTTTTCTCAATCACCACAGGCGCCACAATGGCAAATACAGAGGTGCGGTTAATCTCCATAAACAGAGAATAAGATTCTTTTCCGTATTCCAGTACCTGATTGAAAGACTCACCCAAAAGCTCAGGGAATACCTCTCCTGCCGCTTTTAAAAGTATTTCCTCCTTTTTCTTTTCCAGAATATCTTCCATGGTTGCGTTAATATCCACAATAATTCCACAGGCATCAAGCCTGGCCACACCGTTAAACGAATAATCTAAAAGCGTCTCAATCTGGGCAGCACTACGTTTCTCCACACCCATGGCATAATCAACGCTTTCCGCCATAGACAGGGCATTTCTCATGGAATCTTCCGTATTGGATAAAAACAGAGATGGGATACCTGCCTCTCCTGCAATCCCCACAGCCGTATCTCCTCCAATAATTAAATCCACTCCGTCACAAACTGCCTGTCTTGCCATATCCTCCAGAAGATCTCCCTTTTCTGCAAAATATGTCCGCATTTCAATTCCGTAAATAAGATCAAAATAAGACATGTCACAAAACATGTTTTTAAATCCCACGACTCCAAGAACCGGATTGTCTTTATTAAGAATCTGTTTTGCCTTACTGACTAACAGCGCCATTTCCTGGGCAGTTATAACGATTTCCACTACAGGAATGTCTGTGTACTGCTTAATGAGAGAAGCCTGGAGACCTCTTGCAATAATGATTGAGGCACCGTTTGCAATGGACTGGCGGGCTTCAGAAACAGTATCCTCTGTTTTAATTACCCGCATTTCCCCAATCTCATGTTTTTTCTCCTGAAGTATGTTATGTGCCTGATAGATCATCTCTTCTCTCGAAACAAGTAACGCAATCTTTCCCATATGGATTCCCTTCTTTCCGTTTATCCTGTCTGGTTCATTTTACTATAAGAAAAAGATGGTGTCCAGCATGTTAAAAGTGCGGCCTCCAACCTGGAAGCCGCACTTTTTAAACCATTTTATCCTTAGGAGATAGCAAAGTATCATTATTTTCTAGCCGTAAATGGGAAACATGAGGTTTGCTGCAACTGCCGATGAAATAATTCCAAGTATTATGTAAGGAATTGTAAATTTCATCACCCTGGCCGGATTGTAACCGCCTGCTGCAAAGCAGACTGCAGCCTCTCCTGAACCGGATGGGAATCCAATTGCCAGCATATTGGCAGTTCCGATTGCAAGTATGATTCCACGGGGATCCCATCCTCCTGCCAGAGCAACCGAAGCTGCAATGGGGATTAAAACTGTCTGGGTCGCCATATTGGACAGGAATGTAGTCATAATAACTGTAGCAGCAGAGAAAATCAGCATAACTGCTATGGAACTTGGGTTTTCACCCAGAATTGCAAGAATAAACTGGCCAATTAAGTTTCCTGCACCGGATTTCCCCAGTGCATCTGCAACAACAAGAACACCTGCAATCATCCATACCATATCTGATGTCATGTTTTTCACTACATCTTCCACTTTTGCAATCTTTGTATAGATCAGAACGAGGATGCCGATTCCAGGTGCCAGATATAATAGATTACCTGTCCACTGGTTTAAAAGCATCATCAGCATTACCATTGCAAAAACGCCGTATACAATCAATTCCTGATTACGGGATAACATTTCCACACCTTTTCCATGTTTAAACGCGGACTTGTCGATCTGGTCATCCTTTGGCATCAGTTTCCATGCAAACAGGCAGTAAATTGTAAGTACGATAGTTGGAATCAGGCTATATATAAATGGATCCAGCATTTTTAAAGCAAACTTTGGATCTGTGATAATTCCTTCATACATACCGTTTAAAGTTGCAAAGTTTGCTGCTCCGATTCCAATGGGAACACGAAATTTCCATGCACACAGAACTCCCAGCAGAGGAAGAAGCAGACGGTTTGCTGTAATATCTCCTGAATCATCCAGAGTAGATAAAAATACAATCAGGATGGTGATTGCTGCAGTGGAAGGAATGAACTGAACAAATACAGCGCCTACCAGAAAGAAAAATCCAACCAGAAGCATCCCTTTTTTACCCTTAAGGGTGTTTAAGGTTGTACTGATTTTAGCTATCATGCTGGTTCTTGGAAGTACTGCGCTGAGAGCCAGAATTGGCGCAATTAAAACCACGATCTTATTTCCGAAACCACTGAATGCTGTCTGTAAATCTACCACACCTGTTACTGCTAAAATTGCGCAGCAGGTCATGGTTGTTACTCCAAAAGGAACCTTATGAAGGACAAACGATACCATCATAAATAAAGTCACACCCAAAACAATGTACATTTCCATACGTTTTCTCCTGTCTAATCTAAATCTATTATTTCATCAGTGTCTTAACCTGCCGTACCCTTTCATGAATAAACTCGGCCCAAATGGTATCATCAAGATATGGCTGGCTTTCGTGAGTGTATTGTCCTGCACGATCAATAATTTCAATCTGGTTTGGATGACTTGGCAGTGCAATATCCACATGGATCTCTTTCAGCTTTTCCTCATCTGAAAAGAAACGCTCCCTAAGATCCGGAGTTAAATATTTACTTATGTTATAATAATCATCATTCATGGTATTAGCCCCCACTCCACCATGCATGGCAACCTGATAAGTTTCTCCATTGACCGGATTACGTTCTTCCCAGAAAAAACTGGTACATCCAATGGTATGTCCAGGTGTGAGCATTGTCCGTATGGATACATTGCCAAGAACGATTGGCTGGTCATCATCATAAAAACAATCTGCCTCAAACATCTGAGGATGGGAATCCGGATCCAGCACCATGGTCTCCTCGGGACAGGCTTTATAAAATTCATAATCCTCCCTGGAAATATAAAGCTCTGCCTTTGTGAGGGCTTTCATAGCTGCTGCAGCGCCGCAATGGTCAAAATGAGCATGACTGATCAGTATTTTTTTAATATCCTCTGGCTTATAACCCAGGCGATAGATGGAATCCACAAGCATATACATGCTTTCCGGAATTGCAGTGTCAATCAGAATCAGACCCTCACCCGTATCAATGAGGTAACATCCAACCCAGCTCTGACCTGCTACGAAATATGTCTGGGGTGATACCTGAAACGGTTTTACTTCCAATTTCCATGGCTCATATGCCAGATCCTTAACAGGATGAGGAATTGGTTTCGTACAGCGTAATGGCATAGTCGTCTCTCCTTTGTGTAAATTAAATAATTTTTCGTTTCTAAATTTACTTTTTTTGTTCTTGTTGATTATATGAGATAACTTTACCCAGTTCAACTTATTAGATTTTATACAATAACTTAATATCTTTAAGTTTCGATTGGTCATTTTTGAAACATTTTCACTATTTTTGTGAAAAGAGCATAAAAAAAAGATGTCTTATCCGGCATATTGCTGCCAAAACTTAGACATCTTTTTTTCTTTTAACTGCTCATGAAACCTGTTATCGGACATCCTTCCTTATAATCACCGTTTCATAACCATCTATTTTACCATCTTCAAATATTTTTCCAGCCAAAATCGTACCTTCTTTTATACAGGAAATCGTCTTTTCTACCAGCTTTACCGCCTTTTTGCTGTAGTTCTGAATAAACAGGTATTCATAACGTTCTGATTCCCTGGAAGAAACCTCAAGTTCCTCCGGTAACCGCCCCTCAAGAAGCGGCTTTATCCCCGCTTCACTGGTCAGATTACGAAAGAAATCATCATAGAAATCCTGACCTGCGTCTGCACATACATAATAAGCCGTTCCTTTTCCATAAGAATTTTTTGTAAGTGCCGGATATCCCTTATAAAAATCCTTCTCATAAATAAGAAGGGGAGCAGCACCGGAAAGACTGACCAACTCGCAGAGATTTCTGCATTCAAACCGTTTTTCCTCACCAGTTCCATGCAACGAAACCATATAGTTACAGTCTCCGTCATAGAGACCATCAATCTCTGTACTGCGAAGCCCCAGCACATCCATCAGTCCATGGGGAACACCTCCCAGAAAGCACTTGTCCTCTTCATCCACAATTCCTGACCAGTAGGTGACCATCAGCTGGCCTCCGTCTTGAACAAATCTTTTTAATTTCTCATGAATATGACTTCTGTATAAGTAGATCATGGGAGCTGCTACCATCTGGTAACCACTTAAATCACTGTCCATGGTAACGACATCCACATTAAAACCCAGTTTTTTAATGGCGCTGTAGATTTTTACACAGGTTTCATGATAAAACAGCCCATTATTTCTTGGTCCCTGGGCATCTTCCATTGCCCACCTGTTTTCTACATCATAGATCACCGCTGCTTTTGACTTCACACCTGTACCAGCTAATTCCTCCAGACAGGAAAGTTCCTTTCCAATCTGGCTGATCTCTCCAAACACCCGTGTGTCGGATCCCCCATAATGATCAATCACTGCACCGTGAAATTTCTCTGAACAGCCTCTGCTCTGCCGTATCTGGAAATACAGAACGCTGTCCGAACCATGTGCCACTGCCTGCCAGGAAGCCAGCGAAAGAATACCAGGCTTCTTCAGCTTACTCACCCCCTGCCAGTTAGTGCTGCTGGGACAGGATTCCATGAGGAGAAACGGTTTCCGTTTTAAGCTTCTCATAAAATCATGCTGCATCCCATTGTCCCTTGCTGTCAGAACTTCTTTTTCTTTGTGCCACAACGGATAGGAATCCCATGATATCACATCCACGGTCTGGGCCAGTCTCTGGTAGTTAAGTCCCTTGAAATCATACATCAGATTTGTGGTAGTCGGCTGCAGGGCTCCTGCCGCTCTCAGAGAATTCACTTCCCACGTTGCAAAGTCAGCCGTCTGATCGGTTACAAATCGTTTCCAGTCCAGATTCAGACCATGTACCATGGTCTCACCAATGGAGGATGGGCTTTCAATCTGGTCAAAAGACTGGTAGATATGGCTCCAGAATGCCGTGCACCATCTGCGGTTTAAATCTTCTATGGAATCATATTTCTTTTTCAGCCAGAGACGAAAGGCCTTCTGACATAAGGAGCAGTGACACTCCCCCCCATACTCATTGGAAATATGCCACATAATAACGCCAGGGTGAGAAGCAAATTCCTCTGCTAATTTTTTATTGATTTTTTTCACTTTCTCCCTGTATACCGGAGAAGTAAAACAGTGATTATGTCTTCCCGAAAACAGCTGCCGCCGTCCCGTATCATCCACCCGAAGCACCTCGGGATATTTATCAGACAACCACTTTGGACGGGCTCCGGAAGGAGTGCCCATAATGGTATAAATCCCATTCTGATAAAGTTCATCTACCCGTTTCTTCAGCCAGCCAAGGTCATATCTCCCCTCTTCCGGTTCCAGAAACGACCAGGCGAACATTCCCATGGTTACTGTATTGATTCCTGCTTTTTTCATATAATCCATATCCTGCTTCAGTATGTCCGGATGATTTAGCCATTGCTCCGGATAATAATCTCCGCCATACCAGATACCAGCATGTTTCATATCCATCTGTTCCTTTCTTAAAAACAGGCGCAGCCACCGAATTTCCGTATCGGATTCCGGTCACTTCGCCTGTTTGTTTTCTATTACTTATTTTACAGCTCCCGTAATACCTTCTGCAAAGCTCTTTTGCAGGAGGAAGAAAACGATTACTGTAGGAATGGTACACAACAATACAGCCAGCATTAAGGTCCCATAATCGGTCACATAACCTGATTTTAAGTTAGCCACCATCATCGGCATGGTGATGCTGTTTGCATCAGACATGATTACCTTGGGCCATAAGTAACTGTTCCATGCATTCATAAAAGTAATCGTCATGGCTGCTGCATAAGTGGATCGCATGGTGGGTATGAACATCCGACAGAAAATCTGGAATTCATTTAAACCATCAAGCCTTGCTGCCTCCATAATGTCTACCGGAAACGATCTTGCACTCTGGCGGAACATCATGATTAAAAATGGGGTGGAAATACTGGGAAGGATAAATCCAAGTGTGCTGTTTAACAGATTCGCCTTTGAAAACATCTGATACAGCGGTATCATAATAGCTGCAAACGGAACCATCATCGCCAGTAATATTATACTCATCACCCGGTCTTTCGCCTTATCATGAAAGATTTCAAAACCGTATCCTGCTATGGAGCAGATAAACAGGGAAACCAGTGTCATCACAATGGAATATTTAAAGGAATTCCCAAGTGCTGCATAAACATTCTGGGAAGCAAACAGCTTTTTCGTATTGTTTAATAATTCCGTACCAAACATCAGAGTTCCCCGTGATACAGCCACACTTTTGTTAGTAGCGGCCACCATCATCCAGTACAGCGGAAAAACAGAAAGCAGAGAGACAACCGTTAGAAAACTATATGCAAGAAACTTCTTTCCTTTAGTCACGTTTATCACCTACTTTCATCTGCAAAAATGCCAGAACTGCTACCAGGAACAGAATTAAGTAAGACATTGCTGCTGCATACCCAAAGTTGGGCACATATTTAAACGATACATTGTAAATATAATGTGACATGGTGATTGTAGCATTGGAAGGACCGCCATAAGTTAAGTTTACAGATTCATCAAACAGCTGAAGTGTACCATTGGTCGACATAATTGCTGTCAATAAAATCGTTGGCTTTAAAAGTGGTACGGTGATCCCCCAGAAAGACTGAATGGGAGAAGCTCCGTCAATCTTTGCTGATTCATAAATAGAATACTCAATATTTTGCAGACCGGACAGATAAAAGACCATGTTATAGCCTGTCCATCTCCAGATCAGTGCCAGAATAATGACAATTCTGGCACTGTTTGGATGTCCGAGAAAGTTATATCCTGTGGACAAAACTCCAAGTTTTATGAGGACAATATTAACAAGACCATCCACAGCAAACAGGGAACGGAAGATTACCGCATAGGATACCAGGGAAGTAGCACATGGCAGGAATATCGCCGTACGGAACAACCCCTTAAACCGCAGATCTTTATTATTGAGCAAAGAGGCCAGGATCAGGGCCAGAATCAGCATAATCGGAACCTGAATGATCAGATAAATAAAATTGTTTTTTAATGCCTGCATAAAGACAGGATCCTGAAACATTCTCACATAATTCGTCACACCGGTCCAGCTTAAATTGGCACCCTTTCCTGATTTAAAGGAAAGAAACAACGCCTGAATCATGGGCAGAAAGCTCATGACTGCGATAAATAAAACCGCCGGAGTTAAAAATGCCCAGCCTGCCAGGCTCTGCTTCTGGCCTAATGACAACTTTTTCTTTGAATTGTCCACTGGTAATTCCTCCTTACTGACTTACTATTTACCCATTGCGAAATTAACGGTATCCTCTGCTGTCTTAATCTCAGCATCAATATCTGCTCCGGCAACTACGTTGGTAATTGCAGTGGCAACTGCATCACGGGCTTCATAATAATAAACACCGGTGTTGTTGGAAGGAATCTTTGATGCAAAGTCGGTAATGGTAGCATAAACCGGAGCATCGCCGAAAAACTTCTGGGGCTCTGCATAAACCTTACTCTGTGCAGCCGGTAAATAGGTAGAAAGTGCACCGGACTTTGGAAGAATGGTCTCATAGAAGGAAGTGCTTCCTGCAAATGTTTTTGCCATGAAATCATAAGCCAGATCCGGATTCTTGCATGCAGAAGTAATTGCCCAGCTGGAACCACCATTGTTGGAATAGTTGGTTGCTCCATCAACACCCTCTAACTTAGGCATGTTGGTAATTGCCCATTTTCCGGACTGATCTTCAGCGGTCTGAATGCTTGCCATGATCCAGCAGCCGTTAATGGTTCCGCCTACTGTGCTGTTGGTAAGAGTTCCCACGTACTGATCCCAGTCATTCACTTCAATCAGAACACCGCTTTTTACAAGAGAAGCATAGGTTTCCATAACCTTTTTCAGTTTATCGTTTCCAACCATGCTTGGTTTTCCATCTTTATCAAACAAGCTGCCGCCTGCTGACTGAAGCATCATCATGATCAAATCTGATTCTCCTGCCTGACAGGATAAAAGTGGTTTTCCGGTTTTTGCCAGAATTTCTTCTCCCATCTGCTGATACTTGCTCCAGGTAATATCCTTAAAATCATCTGCCTTATAACCTGCCTGTTCCAGAATATCGGTTCGGTAGCAGGCAACAACGGCTCCGTTATCAAATGGTACTCCGTAATTTTTTCCGTTAACGACTGAATACGCTGTTTTTGCTTTTGCAAACTGGGTAAAGTCGATTCCGCTTGCTGTGATATCTTTAAATGCATCCGGATAAGTTAAAACATTCTTCTGAAATGCATTATCCTGCAAAAGGATAATATCAGGCAGAGTATCCAGCTTACCAGAGGTAGCAGCTGTGGTCAGCTTTGTCTGAACATCAGCCCAGGGTGTTTCCACTACGTTCAATTTAAAATCGGGGTGATCTTTCTGGTATACTTTAGCAGCCTCATTCATGGAATAAATATTAAATGCCGGGTCCCAGCACCAGACAGTCAGTTCATTCCCGCCTTTGGCTCCCCCATCTTTTCCTCCTGAAGCCTGTCCTCCTGAACCTGAATTTCCGCAAGCGGTTAAGGAAGCAACCATGGCTCCTGCAAGTAAGAGTGATACGATTTTTTTCTTCATAGCAAAACTCCTCCTCTTTCATTAAAAAATTGGCATATGAGATCAATTTCTTTTGAATATAATCCCATTATACCAATTCTTTTTTTGAAAACTTTTTATATTCAATTATAAAATGCGCAAATTCAATCATATCATACTGTTTTACCAACCTTTTTGCGCACTAATTCTGCAATACAGCAGCTTGCTCTCGTAATTTTCAGCCGATCGCTTCCATTGATAAGGAGAAATACTGAGTATTTTTTTAAAATTCCGGTTAAATGAAGAAATTGAGGAAAATCCCGAAGCGACAGCCACCTCTTCCATGGATTTTTCCGTCTTTTTTAACAGTTCGCAGGCGCACTGAATCCGGATTAAGTTGATATAATCAACCGGCTTCATATCCATGCTCTCTTCAAACACCCGGCGAAAATGGCTTTCACTCATACTGGAGGCCTCTGCCAGCTGACATATTTTAATCTCATGGGCATAGTGATCTGCCACATAGTCCAGTGCCCCCGATATCACCGCCCTGTGTGTCTTATTTCTCATGATCCGTTCTTCGTCATCAGACAGCCTTAAAAATTCTGCCAGACAGGCCCGAAGCAGGCCGCTGATACAGTCTTTGTAATAAGGTTTTTTCTGGCGTGCTTCCTCCATGACGCCTAAAATCAGTCTGGTAAGTCCTGGATTTTCCTCTCCTGGCAAAAGATATCCCACCCGCTGAATCCTTTTTAAAAGCCGTTTCTGAAACATGGGATCATAGCGGTTCAGCTCTGAAACAATCTTTTCCAGATCCACATACATCCACTCCCAGTAGCTTAGTGTCCCCTTTTCACTGTTGGTGGTATGGGGAAGCCTTGGAGGTACAATCATGATAGTCCCCGGTGAGTAGCAGACATGTTCCTGGCCAAGAATCACTTCACCAGTTCCCCAGTGGCAGTAACCGATTTCCATCAGATTGTGAAAGTGGAGGCACTTAATTTCCTTTCCATACTCCCGGATCCAGCCTTCCCCAAGGAGTGCTAAAACCGGCTCATCTTCCCCGATTTCATAGTAACGAAACTCTACCTTTTCCCTTTGTTTTGCCACTTGCTCATTCTCCCCTTTACTGAAACAAAAATGAAAAACAGCCCCTGCCGGAAAATATTACTTATTTCCCGTCAGAGACTGCTCTTTAATTAAATCCTGACGCCTTTTTAAGCGATATTAAATCACCAGTGTAGGCGGAGTATAGACTCTGGCTGCCAGCTCCGTATCCAGGAGATAAAGTCCCTTTGCATCATTACCGAACAAATCATATCTCTTAATGATCTCATCCGTATTCTTCTCTTCTTCACTCTGTTCCTTTACGAACCAGTCAAGAAACTGCATGGTACGGAAATCCTTTATTTCATAAGCAGCTCCGTAAATGTCATGAATGGAAGCTGTTACCTTGATCTCATGTTCATAGGCTTCCATAGCCGGCTGACGGAAATCAGTGAAATCGAAGGACGGAGCCTTAATATCCGAAAGAACAATCTTTTCTCCATTCTGAAGAAGGTAATCCATGAACAGCATTGCATGGTCCCGCTCCTCCTGAGTCTGTATTTTAAACCAGTTTGCAAACCCGTTTAAATTCTGGTCTGCATAATAGTTTGATATATCCAGATATACATATGCGGAGTAAAGTTCAAAATTAATCTGTTTGTTTATCTTAGCAACTATCTCTTTGTTAAGCATAATCGAATCCTCCTTTATAATATAAAAATCGTTTTAATAAACAAGGTTGTCCAATATTTAATATTAATTTAGTTACTATCAAATATTTCAACTTGTTTATTGCTATATTCTAACATCTTTGATGAAATTTTTCAATATGATATACATAAAATATTGACGTGTTTTAAAGCTAAACATATTAATTACACTTTACAACTCTACCTCTAATGTGGTATATTTGAATTACAAAAGAGTAACCGCCACACAAGGTGGAAGCTCCCATGAATGACTAACTGCTCATGTAGCCATGAGCCAGCCTATCCTGGTCGCGTCAGGGTAGGCTATTTTTTTGCTATATATGTAAGCAATGCAATCAGGAATGTACCACCTAAAAACAATGTGCTTAAAGTCTGGTATATATCCATTTGCATCACCTCCCATCTTATTACGACATAAAGACATAAAATCTGGAAGGTTCCACCCTGTATTCGGTTACTCCTGATAGCATATTACCATACATTTCCAATACCTACAATATTTAATTATGATACAAAAAAACGCCAGAGATTAATAAGATATGAAAAAGAACGAAACTATCACAGTCCCGTTCTTTTTTCTAAGCTATTCTCCAAATACAGCCTTATAATCAGCAACAAATTTATCAATTCCCTGATCAGTCAGTGGATGGCGGATCATCTGTGCCAGTACACCGTAAGGTACCGTAGCAATATCCGCCCCTGCTTTTGCACAGTCAATCACATGAATGGGATTTCGGATACTTGCTGCAATAATCTCCGTCTCAATTCCATGCTGGGTGAAAATCTCCATAATGTCCCGGATTAAATCAATACCCGGCATGGAGATATCATCGAGGCGGCCTAAAAACGGCGATACATAGCTTGCTCCTGCACGGGCAGCCAGCAGAGCCTGGGCAGCCGAAAATACAAGAGTCATATTTGTTTTAATACCTTCTCCATTTAAAACCTTTACTGCTTTTAATCCCTCTGCTGTCATAGGGATTTTCACTACCATGTTGGGGTGAATGGAAGCAATTTCCCTTCCCTCGCTGATCATGTTACTCGCATCCGTTGTGGTTGCTTTTACTTCACCGCTTATGGGACCATCTACAATGGAAGCAATCTCTTTAATTACTTCTGAAAAATCTCTTCCTTCTTTGGCAATCAGAGACGGGTTGGTCGTTACTCCGCAGATAATTCCCATATCATTTGCCTTTTTTACATCTTCCGTATTTGCCGTATCAACAAAAAATCTCATGACAGTTCTCCTTTTCGCTCCGGTCTTCTCATCTATTCGTCAATTTTGCAAAATTCAATCTTTTCACCATTTGGGCCTTTAAAAAGGAAGAAACGGTTGGTTCGTGGAGCAAACATCTCATTGGATTCGATTCCATTTGAAATCATCTGGTGGCCCTGCGCCAGAATTTCCTCATAGGCTTCGTCCAGATGTTCACAGGTCAGGGCGATGTGATCGATACAGCCAGCCGGTTTTTCCTCCTGACGTCTGGGATAATATTCAATCACACAGGTCTGACACTGAAGCATTCCTCTGACGCCATGGTCAACCAGTCGGATAAAGCCCAGATTTTCATAAAAGGAAACGGTTAATTCCGGATCATCGGTGGGAATTGCCACATGGGCAATTCCTGACGGTATATTCTTTATCATCACTCAGCTCCTAAGCAAGCAGACTTTTTACATATTCAAGTATTGATGCATCTTTGCAGTTTGCAAAAAACAGTTCTTTAAACTTCTCACCGCCCAGTGCACCCTTTACCAGATCCTGGTCCAGTCCTTTTAAGCAGGTAATCAGATCCTTTAAATTGTTCTCTCTCACTCCGTCCAAAATCTTTTTATTACGCTGTTCCGGAACTGCCCGCTCCCTTGGATAGCCCTGTCCGCTCTCTTCAGAGAACAGTTTTTCAAACGCGTATTCCAGATTCAGCTCTGCCCCCCAGCCAAAGCCCTTTGCAAATGGCATGGCAATGGCATTTCCATCATTGATCTGGGCAAACATGTAGCCGTCACTTGGATCCGTTACCAGACCGCAGATCACTCCCGGGAAACTGTTTAATGCCAGCATGGCTCCCTGTCCGGTTCCGCAGCCGGTCACTACGTAATCCGCTGCTTTGGAATTTAACAGGATTGCTGCCAGGATTCCGTTCTGCACATAGGTAAGGGAGCAGCCATCTTCAGGAGAATACATACCGTAGTTATCCACTTCGTAGCCCTTTGTATCAGCCACTTTATTTAAACTGGCGTAAATGATTCCGTTTTTAGCAGCCTGGCTGTTTTCATTAATCAATGCAATTTTCATCTGTTTAACACTCCTTTTATCTGATTATATACCTGTTTTTCACTGAGTCCGTACTCTTCTAAGAGATCTTCCGGTTTTCCTGACTGTCCGAAGCGGTCCTCTACTCCGATCTTTTTAAAGGACACATTACACTTATTATTTAGCAGAACTTCTCCTACTGCATCTCCCAGTCCGCCGATGGTGCTGTGCTCTTCTACTGTTATGACATGATTGCAGCCGGAAGCATATTTTAAAATGCAGTCCTGATCAATTGGTTTGATGGTATGCATGTTAACCACTGTAATACTGATTCCTTCTGACTCCAGGCGTTTTGCACATTCAAGGGCAGTCGCTACCATAATTCCGCACGCAAATACAACTGCTTCCGTTCCTTCTTTCAACACATTTGCCTTACCGATTTCAAAAGGCATATCCTCTTCAAATACCGGACTTGGAAGTCTTGCCAGCCTTAAATATGCCGGGCCTTTCATATCAGCAACAGCCTTTACGGCACGACGAGTCTCATTGGCATCACAGGGAACCACTACGGTCATACCTGGAATTACACGCATCAGAGCCATATCTTCAATTGCCTGATGGCTTCCGCCATCCTCACCCAGAGTGATTCCAGAATGAGTCATACCAAGCTTTACGTTAAAATTAGGGTAAGCAACTCCGTTACGCACCTGCTCATAAGCTCGTCCTGCCCCAAATATGGCAAAGGTACTGCAAAAAGGAATATATCCCATGGTAGACAGTCCTGCACTCATATCCACCATATTGGCTTCTGCAATTCCTGCATTGAAAAAACGCTCCGGAAATTTTGATCCAAAAGTTGCTGTCATGGTTGCATGAGCCAGATCCGCATCCAGTACAACCACCTTTTCATTTTCTTCTCCAAGACTGGCAAGGGCTTCGCCGTATGCCACTCTGATTGCTTTTAATTCACTCATGTCTATGCCTCCAGTTCCTTTAATGCCTGCTGTCTTTCTTCTTCATTTGGTGCTTTCCCATGCCAGCCAACCTGATTTTCCATAAAGGAAATGCCTTTTCCTTTAACCGTGTGAGCCAGAATGCATTTTGGTTTTCCTTCCATGGTACTGATGGAGTATGCTGCCAGTACCTCTTCTAAATTATTTCCATCTGGAAGCTCCAGTACCTGAAAACCAAATGCTTTGAATTTAGAAGATAAATCTCCCAAAGACATGACCTGATCATTGGCTCCGTCAATCTGAAGTCCGTTGTTATCAATAATAATGGTCAGATTGTCAAGATGGTAGTTGGCAGCTGCCATACATGCCTCCCAAACCTGGCCTTCCTGCAACTCTCCGTCCCCTAAAAGGGCATAAACCTTAATATCCTTTTTCTGAGCCTTTGCGCCCAGAGCCATGCCCACTGCTATGGAAATTCCCTGTCCCAGGGAACCTGTGGAGGCGTCAATACCAGGCACTTTTTTCGCATCCGGATGACCCTGAAGAATGCTGTGAAGCTGGCGGAAGTTCTTAAACTCTGCCTTATCAAAAAATCCCATCTCTCCAAGCACTGCGTAATAGCAGGGTGCTGCATGACCCTTGCTTAACACAAACCGGTCACGATCTTCCATATCCGGGTTCTCAGGATCTACTTTCATCTGAGTATAAAAGAGCCCTGCCATCAATTCTACCGCAGATAAAGAGCCTCCCGGATGACCGCTGGCTGCATCGGCAGTCATATTAATAATATCCTTACGGATTTCCCTGCATATCTTCTTTAATTCATCTATGTCCATCATGTCCTTATGCCTCCGTCTTTTCTATGTAAATACTTATTTTCTCATAGAACCTTTCTTCTTTAAATAATCCACGTATACTGCACCCAGAATTACAAATCCTTTTACCACAAACTGCCAGTAGCTGTTGATTTTAAGAAGATTCATTCCATTGTTTAGAACACCAATGATGAGAACACCAACTACCGTACCCCCTAAGGTACCAATTCCTCCGTTAAAACTGGTTCCGCCAAGTACAGAAGCTGCTATGGCATCACGCTCAAATCCTTCTCCCACTGACGGCTGTCCGGAGTAAAGTCTTGCTGCCAGAACCACTCCGGCAAGTGCAGCCATAACCGCACTCATGACATAGACTCTTACCTGAATCCATCTGGTATCTACACCTGCATATTTGGCCGCCTCTTTGTTACCGCCTGTGGCATAGACATGGCGCCCAAAGGAGGTGCGGTTCATAATAAAATACAGAATTACAAAAGCTACACCTACAAAGATAACAGGGATGGGCACTCCCAGAAAGCTTCCAACTCCCATGTTGTTAAATGTTTCGTTATTGGACTGTGCAGGCTGTCCGCCGGTTAAAATATAGCTGACACCACGGACGATAATCTGCATGGACAGTGTGACAATAAAGGGAGGCAGTGTTGTATGGGATATTACAAATCCGTTCATAAAGCCGATAACTGCTCCAAATAACAGAGGAATTAAAAATACTGCGATCAGGGGAAGTCCTCCATTCCCGCATCGTACAGCGATTACTCCGGCTGCTGCCACAACAGAACCGACTGACAAATCAATGCCTCCACAGATTAAGACACAGGTAATTCCAAAAGCGATAAAGCAGTTCACACACACCTGGCGTAAAACACTGAATAAATTATTTTTCACAAGAAAAGTATCGGTTGTGAATGATAATAAGACGCATAAGAAAACCAGGGCGATCATGGCTGCCATATTCCGTTTCAGCCAGATCAGAAAGGGATTGGTATTCCAGAGGCCCGGTGCTTTTAACTGGACTGTCTCCGGTTGATTCTTCTTGCTTAGCATGTTGTATGTTCTCCTCCCACTGCATATGACATGATCATTTCCTGCGAGCTTTCCGTTACTGTCTGATCGATGATTCCCGCCAGGCAGCCTTCCCTCATAACGGCGATTCGGCTGGAATTGTTAATAATTTCAGGAAGCTCCGAAGAAATCATAATGATGGAAACCCCTTCCTGAGCCAGGGTATGCATCAGTTTATAAATCTCAGCCTTTGCCCCCACATCAATTCCCCTTGTAGGCTCGTCCAGAATAAGGACCTTGGGCTTTGCAGCCAGCCACTTTGATATGACGATTTTTTGTTGGTTTCCGCCGGATAGTTCTCCCGCTGTCTGTTCAGTCGAAGCCATCTTAATAGAAAGCTTCTGTTTAAACTCATCAACAATACTCTTCTCTTTCTTCTTATCTACCTGTAACCGCTGTATATATTCAGAAAGTACCTGAAAAGTCAGGTTGGTTGCAATGCTGTGCCCCAGAAAAAGCCCCTGCTCCTTGCGCTCTTCCGGTACAAGGGCAATGCCTGCTGAAATGGCATCCTTCGGTTTTTTGATTGTAAGCTGTTTTCCCTCCAGCCAGACTTCGCCTGACTGTATGCTGTCAATTCCGAATATTGCCAGTGCCAGCTCTGTACGCCCAGCTCCCACCAGTCCGGAAAATCCAAGTATTTCCCCTTTTTTCAATGTAAAGCTGATATCAGTAACTTTATCGGTTGTCAAATGTTTTACTTCCAGGATTACATCGCCCCCAATGACGCGCTCATTCCCGTACATATTGTTAAACTCACGTCCGACCATCATGCTGATCAGTTCGTTTTCTGTTGTTTCAATGGTCTGCCTGGTTCCGATGAATTTACCATCCCGAAGCACAGTAACGGAATCACATACCTTAAAAGTTTCTTCCATACGGTGGGAAATGTAAATCATGGCAACTCCGGCCTTTTTTAAACGGGCAATCTGGGAAAACAGATTGTCAGTCTCACTTTTTGATAAAGAAGCAGTTGGTTCATCAAGAATTAAAATTTTCGCCCCTTCGCTGACAGCTCTTGCAATCTCAATCATCTGCTGCTGGGCTACGGACAAGCCACGAATGAGC
>SVDT01000038.1 GCA_015057775.1 Paenibacillaceae bacterium
ATCCACAGATACGTATGTGCATCACTATCAAGAAATTTAACCGGTGCCTGTATCATACCGTGATTAAACAAAAAGTTGTTAATCATTCCGCTGTCAGTAAACAGACAAAACGCCACCGAGTATACCAGTACCCAGCTGATGAAATTCGGCAGAGTCGTAAGCGTCTGCACCAGATTTTTAAACCACCTGCATTGTATTTCGTTTAAAAAAACAGCAAATCCCATTGGCAGAATAGAAGTTGCAATGCCAAGAAGACTCATTGCAAAGGTATTCTTCATAACCTGGATCATCTGTCCGATCTGCGTCTTGTTAGCAAACAGGGTTTTAAACCATTTCCAGCCGACAAAATCGCACTGGGAAAGCTTTAACGGAGGCTTGTAGTCAAAAAATGCGTAAATCCAGCCATATAGCGGGAAATAAGAAAATAGAAAACAAAGAATGATAAATGGCAGAATGCAATAGAACAATCTTCGGCTCTGGACCGTGCTTCTTGGAGTTTTTCCGGCTGATAATGATCTCATAGTCCACATTTCCTCCTGCTTCTTACTTTAATAATACTATTATAGTAGAAAGGAGTCTTTGGGTTAACCATCAAAATCAGAGCAAAACTGCCCCACTTATTAGAGATTTTACCGTGGGGCATAATCCGCATTACAAAAAACAGCCTCCTGCTGAAGCAGAAAGCCATTGCCGTAAAAACTATTTAACCTCTTTAAGCGTTTTTTTATCATATTTTTTTTTAACTCGATGAAATAGTGAATAGATAAGTATAAACTCATAATAATCCTCTGTTTCTGATCGTTTAACTTTAGGTCTGCCATTTTTTATATCACAAACTTTAACAGGTAAAACATTTTCCCCTATAATTGTTACTGCACCACTTTTTCCTTTATATTTCATATTTCCTCCATTAAGGCAACTTTATCCCCCGATCAACTACACAATATAACCATTTCAATTAATAATTCACAATACAGTGTTAGTATATTTAATATTTTTATAATTTTCAACCCATGAGCCAATATTATACACTTTGAGCTCCAGAATTGACGCATTTGTGTTATACTTATAATATCGTTTTACCCAATCTAATTTATGAGTTTTTTATCATCCACAAAACAGGGTGAAAATCCTTAAAAGCAGATTTTCACCCTGTTTTGTATGTAATAAGTATTTTATATCTGTTATTTATTAAAGATGAATATCCGCATAATTCAAATAACAATTCCAGTCATATTCATCCATATCATGATTTCCTGTCTTATAATGATGCCCGATCCTTCCCTGATAAAGCGGCTGCTCCGGTAAAGGCTTTTCATTAGTCTCCAGTCCCTCAATTCCAAACAGGCGATATACCGGGTCTGCCTGTACCAGAGATTCAAACTGCCCCTCCGGGTCCGCCCATTTATCAAAGGTCTTGGAAGAGGTATAGATCAGCCTTGGCGCGATTAATCCCAGCAGCATATGCTGGTCAAAGGGAAGCGTTTCTTCCTTATCTATATACTTTTGATAATTCTTGCAAAACCAGTATGGAAAGCGGGTTAAAATATCTTTAATCCTCTCGCCCTTTGCTCCTCTGGACAGCGCATCTCCGCTGTTTCCTGCACAGCTGCTGACAGCCATGGCAAAGCGTTCGTCCTGGGCAGCCCCCCAAAGAGCCGTTTTTCCGCCCCTGGAGTGTCCCACCAGTGCAACTCTTCTCTCATCGATCAAAGGCTCTGTCTCAAAGTAATCCATAATCCGGCTTGCCGCCCAGGACCAGGCGGTAATTGCTCCCCATGCATCGTCAGGCCTGTCCGTAACATACTCAGGAAACAGCCTTGAAAATCCAGTTGTAAAGCCTTCCTCATAATCAGGGGATACCTCCTGGGTACGAAAGGCAGCACAGGCATATCCTCTGGAAATTATAGTTTCAACCGGATAAAAGGGACTTAAAAAATGCCTGGCAGGGTCGCTGTCCTTGATCCCGCGATTGCATACGGTCACAAATGCAGGCACTGGCTTTATGGCACCTGTAGGAATGAATACAACGAAACAGAAGCTAAAATGAATTCCCTTGCGGACAGCTAAAACCTCGACGGTTTTTCTCACCGCTCTCCCCTGAAGAATCTCCTCAGACTGTCTGGAATCAGCCACCCGGATATGAAGTTCCATATCGCTTAAATCCGGCAAACGACCGTATTCCTCTTTCTTAAACAGCTCAAGCAGCTCTGGTCTGCGTTTTGTCATCCATATTTCCCAATCCGTCACCTCTGTTCCATCCAGGCAAGTCAGAACAGAAGGTATATTTCTTTTATTATCAGGCATTTTCATTGGCATCTCCTTTTTTCTCACTTACTGTAAAGTTTGATATCACTTGGTGCGTAGCCGAATTGTTTTTTAAACACCTGGAAAAAGTAGGAGTAATCACGGTATCCCAGCATATGTGCCACCTCATTCACCCGGTTCTGTGGGTTCTTAAGAAGAATTCTGGCATTTTCCATTTTTACCATGGTGACGTAATTAACAAATCCAACCCCTGTCTCTTTCTTAAAACACTTGCTGAAATAGGAGGTTGATATTAACAGCTCCCGGCAAATATTTCCCAGAGAAATATTATGATTAATATGCTTATCAACGTAATCCAGTGCCTCTGAAACTGCCGTTGAATACTCCTGACTTTTCTGTCTGATAAAGCGGATCCGCTCCTCCAGAGTATCCGGCGTCTTTTCTGCTGCAAACCGTTCTTTCTTCATAAGGGTACCCACCGCCTTTTCCAGTGCCTGTTCCATTTCTTCCGTCATAACAGGCTTTAAGAGAAAATCGCTGGCTCCATACCGGATTGCCCTCTGTGCATACTCAAACTGATTGTATCCGGATATAATAATAAACTGCATGTCCTGTCTTTGCTGCTTGATCTTTTCTATAATATCCAGCCCGTTAAATCCCGGCATCTGTATGTCGATGATTACAATATCCGGATTCTTTTTATGAATCAGCTCCAGACCTGCAATCCCGTCATAAGCCACTCCCGTCACCTGGCAATGAAACGATTCCCAGTTGGTGGCTTTCACAATTGCTGTCACTGCTATTTTATTATCATCTATCACTACTACCGAGTACATAACGTTCCCCCTCCCCTTACTATACCAAAGGAATTTCCAGTCTGACTTCTGTATAATGAAGATACTCTGATTCGATCCATAAACCGTAATCAGGTCCGTACATCAGCTGAATCCGATCCTTTACATTCTTAATTCCAATCCGTTTTTTTTCTTCATTGTTCTCAAACAGTGTTACAAGCTTTTCCTGAGGAATGCCAAGCCCGTTATCCCATACTTTTATGACAAGTCTTTCTTCCTCACAATAGATAGAAATACGGATAGTACAAAGTCCTATTTTGGGCTCCATCCCATGAACAAGTGAATTTTCTACAATCGGCTGTAAAATACAACTGGGCACCATCATATCAAGAAGTAAATCATCTACCTCCCACTCCACTTCCAGCCTGTCCGGATAAATATTTTTATAAAGCTCTGTATAATTTTTTATGTATTCCATCTCTGCGTTTAGCGTGCAGGTATTCTTGCTTCGCTCTATGTTTCTTCTGAAAAATCTCGCCAGCAGACCGATCAGCCTGCTTACCTGCTTATCTCCGTTAATCTGAGCGATTCCATGAATGGACTGAAGTATATTAAATAAAAAATGAGGATTGATCTGAGCCTGCAGCTCATGATATTGAAACTCCAGCAGCTTATATTCATTCTGCTGCTGAATCTCCTTTGCACTGCTGATCTGAGCCATCAAAGACTGTATGTTACCTGCCATCTGACTGATATGTTCTGAGATAAGGTCCATCTGATCGCCTTTTGAAAACGATGTGGGTTCCAGTTCAAAGTCACCTCTTGATACGCGTGTAATGTTGCTTAGCAGAATCCGGAGATTGCCTGCCATATTACCAAACATCAGCCACAAAAAGATGATAATCAGTACAAAGATAAAGAGTCCGATGAAGGATACAAAATAAAGCAAATCGGAAAACCGGCTGTTCTTTGCCTTTAGATCTACCTCATGGGCAATCTTGATTCTTCCACGGCTGACCTGATATTCAGCATATAAATAATTTTCCTTTTTTTCTCTATAATCTGCTCCTGTTTTTATATAATCTTTTTCATTGGTGGTAAATAAAAGATTTCCGTTTATATCATAGAGTGCAAAATTTCCCACTTTACTGCTGTCTATATCCTGGAAAATCTCTTTTAAAACAGTGTTTTTAAGTTCTGCAATCACACAGCCGCTGAATCTCATGGTAGTCTCATCGAATAAATAACGCATTAAGACAATTCCATCATCATTGACACTCCTGGTCCATATGGTATTGCCCGGGCGATGAGACACATCCTCTTTGTTATCATAATACAGCTTCAGCACAGATTCTTCGCTGGGTCTTCCCTCCCTGGGTCTGCTGTCCCGGCATGCCAGATAAACGGTATCGGAACGATCGATTACAGACACCCAGTTGATGTCGTAATTGGTACTAAGCATTTCTTCCAGCTGTTTTCTTAATCTGGGTTTTAAAAACGGGTCATCTGATTTATCCGGTCCTGTAACCGTCCGAAGCATGGGAGTCAGACGCTGATTGGTTGCCGTTAAAGGAATGGTACCCTCCATTAGTTCTGTCAAAGAGATGTCAACATTCCTGCAAATTTGTTCCGTTAATGTGTCGGACTGATAGGTCAGTTCTGTCTTAAACCATTTGCATGTCACATTGTAAATACATATGAGAGCAGCCAGAAATGTAAGTCCCAGCAGTGCCGTCACTGCAATCATTTTAAAGTGAAGCGTCTTCTTAAACCGGATGCGTTCTTCTGCAGATTCCATAATATAACCCCCTCGTCTTTTCCAACTATAGCAACTTGGCAAAAGAATGTCAACGCCGGATCATGGACAGCTTTTCCCAGATTAACCTTTTACCGCACCCTGGGTAATGCCCCCGATAATATATTTTTGCAGCGTTAGATACAACGCTAATATCGGTATGACTGAAAGAATAAAGAGAGCAAATGCCAGCCCCAGTTCAATGCTGTTCTCACCAAAGAAGAAATACTGGGTCAGGGGGATGTTGCGTACCTGTTTCTGCTGAAGTAACGTCAAAGACATCTGAAAATCATTCCATACATTCAGTGCATTTAATACGATAGATGTTAAAACTATGGGTTTCATCAGAGGAAATACAATCTGAAAGAAGACTGAATACATGCCTGCACCGTCAATAGAAGCAGCTTCCTCTAATTCCTTTGGAATACTTTTTACAAAACCCGATACCAGCAGCACCGTAAATGCAATCTGAAAACCGATCTTTGCAAAAATAAAGCCGTGAAGCGTATTTAACAGCTTCCATCTGGTCATATCAATGTAGAGCGGGGTCATAATTGACTGAAACGGAATAATCATGGCGCCTACAAAAAGATAATAGATCAGATTATAAAAACGGTTGTTTTTTCTGGCAATGATATAAGAAGCCATGGTACAGATCAGTGTTATAAATATAACTGCCAGTACAGTTGTAACCAGACTGTTTTTCAGTGCCAGGCCAAAATTAGAAGTTTCAATGGCTCTGGTAAAATTGTCCCAGTGGATGGTTTTTGGAAATGCCAGACGGTCTGTCACCATCTCCTGCTTGGATTTTACAGAATAGATCAACGCAATATAAAATGGGCTGATCACAAGCAGTGTCATTGCCAGTTTTACAATGACAGACAAAAAGTTCAATTGTTTTTTATTCATCAGATCTCCACCTCCCTGGCTCTTAAGGTTTTTGAAACCAGCGTGCTGACTACAAAAATGGATATGGTAAATACCACCGCAATCGCCTGTCCGTAGCCTGCTTTAAAGTATGTAAACAAGTTGTTGTAAATTAACATTGCCACCGTTTCCGACGCTCTCCCGGGGCCGCCTGCCGTTGCTGCCATGGGATAATCAAATACCTTCATTCCCCATGCAAGTAAAAGAGTAAAATTAGCAGTGACTGCCGGAGCAATCATGGGGAACGTGATTGCTTTGAATTTCTGCCAGGATGTGGCTCCCTCTAACTCTGCCGCCTCATAATAATCTTTCGATACTCCCTGAATTGCTGCAATGTAAACCACCATACAGTATCCTGCATCCCGCCATACAGATATCACTGCAAGACCGATCATAACCCACGTTGTACTTCCAAGAGGGCTGGCAATTCCAAATTTGTCATAAAACACATCACTATACACATACCGCCAGATATAAGAGGAAAGCACAAGACTGAGGCAGTAAGGCATAAAGATACAGGTTCTCAAAACATTATTCAGTTTTGATTTCTTTGATATCATCAGGGCAAACAGCAGACCGAGCAGATTGGAAAAAACCATTGTAACCGCCGTAAACAGCAATGTATTCTTAACGGCATTCATTACATTTCCATCCTGAAAAATTCTGATGTAATTTTTAAGTCCAACATATGCCTTGTTTGGACTCATTCCATCCCATTTGGTAAAAGAAATGGGAAAACCCTGCAGGAACGGATATGCTACAAAGATTGCAAACATAACCAGGGCTGGCATAATAAAAGTAAACTCCTGAAGCTGTTTTTTCATTTTTCGGTTCATACTGCCTCCAACTTGGATATAGAAAAGTCAGGGAGTCATATAGCTCCCGCTACACTGCCACCCTGACTTTCTGATTTTATGTCATCACTTCAAAAACTATTGTCGAATGGATGCGATCTCATAATCAATGTCCTGGAGTAACTTGGTAACATCACGCTTACTGTCATCTAATGTGACAAATTCCTGAAGTTTGGTGCGGAACGCGGTGCTGTACTCAGATGTATAATCCGGAACCTGACTCTTAGATACTATCATATCGTTATCGATATAAGATTTGATTTCCTTAATGAATGCATCGGAATCATCCGTTGACACATTTACGTTGCTTGTCATAAGCTTTGCTGTTTCCATCCAGATCTTGGAAGACTGCTCATTGGCGAAGAAGCTGAGTAACGCCATTACTTCTTCCTTATGCTCTGTCTGGGAAGATACAACGAATACATCGTCAATACCAACCCAGAGTTTATTATCCTCTGGTTTATCAGACCATGGAGTCGGGAACATACCAAATTCTCCGTCAGGGCTTGCAGCCATTACATCACCCATGAGCCATCCACCGTTCATGTACATCGGTCTCTGACCTGCTGCGAAGTTCTGAATTCCCTGTGTCTGGTCAACAGCGGTATCTCCCGCATCTTTATAGGATGCAAACTTGGAGAACATCTCCATTGCGTCTTTCACAACTGCATTATCAGATAATTCTTTGGTTCCCTCCTGGGAATCTTTCCAGACTGTCTTATTATCGGTACCAACAGCCATAGAAGTAAAGAAGGAATCTAACTCATGAAATACTCCATGAATGAAATTGTATGGATGAATAAAGGGGTTAATTCCTTTTTCTTTAAAAGTATCAGCAACCTTAAAGAATTCTTCTCTGGTCTTGGGAACCTCAACACCCGCTTCTTTAAACATCTTTTTATTATAGAAGCATGCCTTTACCTGTGCATCCAGAGGGAAGCCGTAAACGCCACCGTTTACAGTACATTCATCTTTTAACATAGGAAGTACATTTTTCATGCACTCTTCATTGGAAAGGTCCATGAAATATCCACCATCTACGAATTCTTTCATGGTCTGTGGTTTTCCAAACATGATGTCAGGAGCTTCTCCTGCTGCTATGTAGTTTTTATAAGTTGCAACGTAGGAAGAGGAGGCAACTACCTCTACTTCAACATTGATGCTTGGATATTCTGCTTTAAATGCTTCCAGCATGGCATCCAGTGCATCTCGTTTGGACTGCTCTCCCATATAATGTACCAGTCGCAGTGTTACGGCATCCCCTCCCGCAGCCTGCTTGCTCTGGCTTTCTGATTCCTTTACCTCCGCTTTTGTGGTCTCCTCGGTGGCAGCCACGGTGGTTTCATCCTTACTGCCTTTTGAACATCCGGTGGCAGTTGCAGCCATCAGACCAGCGAGTAAAAGAGCAGAAACCCGCTTCAAATACATTTTTCTCATAATACATCCTCCTTGTAGACTATCATTTTTGATGTTGCATGATAGTTATATTTTAGCAGACCAAAGCGTCTGGTTATATATGAATATTTGGCTGTATTATTATATTTTTTGTCATTTTCTGTTATTATGTGACAAAAAAGGGCAGATTTTAGTAACTGCAATGCAGATACAAACCGCTGCCCTTAACGCCTTTTTCTTCTTAATTTGAAATTCCAGCAATCGCTTCTCTTACATTATCTACGCCGATCAGCTTAATCCCATCAACAGCTCCCATCTTATCCAGGGAAATCCTTGGCAGGATACAGGTATGAAATCCCAGTTTCTTTGCTTCATTTACCCTCTGCTGTGCCATGGAAACGGCTCTTACTTCTCCGGATAATCCCACTTCACCGAATATGATGGTTTTGGAATCAATGGCCCGGTCCTTCATACTGGAGACAATCGCCATAAGAATTGCCAGATCCAGAGCAGGTTCATTCATTCGGAGTCCGCCGGTGATATTGACGTAAGCATCAAAATGAGACAGATCATAGTGTCCCCTCTTCTCCAAAACTGCCATCAGAAGATTCACCCGGTTATAATCTGTGCCTGCAGCTGTTCGTCTTGGCATACCGAAAGCTGTTGGAGTAATCAGAGCCTGTACCTCAATCATAATTGGCCTGGTTCCTTCCATGGAACAGGCCACCACTGCTCCAGAAGCATCCTCCGGTCTTCCGCTTAACATGAATTCAGAGGGATTTTTTACTTCCGCAAGTCCGCTTTCTATCATTTCAAACACACCGATTTCATTGGTAGAGCCAAACCGGTTTTTAACTCCCCGTATGATACGGTAGGATGCACTTCTCTCTCCTTCAAAATAAAGAACGGTATCTACCATGTGTTCCAGCACTCTTGGACCTGCAACAACTCCTTCTTTTGTTACATGTCCAACAATAAATATGGCAATTCCTTTTCCCTTGGCGATCTGCATCAGCAGATTGGTGGATTCCCTTACCTGGCTTACACTGCCTGGAGCAGATGATATCTCTTCCCGGAACATGGTCTGAATGGAGTCAATAATTACTACATCCGGTTGTTCCTCCTGTATGGCAGCTTCTATGAGATCTAAATTCGTCTCACATAAAAACAGCAGATCCCCCTTCACTTCTCCGATGCGGTTTGCCCGCAGTTTAATCTGCTTTAAGGATTCTTCTCCTGATATGTATAAAACTTTCTTCTCTGCAAATGCCAGATTCCTGCATACCTGCAAAAGAAGAGTGGATTTTCCGATTCCCGGGTCTCCTCCAACTAAGACCAGGGACCCTCTTACCACCCCGCCGCCCAATACCCGGTCCAGCTCCTCGTATCCCGTCTTCATACGGTCCTGTTCGTCAAGCTGGATTTCAGACAGTCTGGCAGGTTTTATTTTTACTCCTGTCACTCCGCCAGATCCAGTACTTGAAATCCCCCGTTTTCCGGAAGCCTCCGCTTTAGCCACGGGTTCCTCCACAAATGTATTCCATTCCCGGCAGCCCGGACACTGGCCAAGCCATTTTGCTGATTCAAAACCACATTCCTTGCAAAAAAATGCTGTTGTTTTTCCTTTTGCCATAGGTTCCTCCTGGTCAGACAAAAAATCCGGATCCGAATCTCTTTTGAAAAAAGAGCCGGACCCGGATTTCAGTTACATTACTTTCTTCTGATCTTTACCTTCACTGGTGTTCCTTCATTCAGTTCCACACTGGCTGACAGCTTCCCGCTCATGTTGGTTCTCATGCCGCCTGCTGCTGCACCATTGACAAACACTTCATATTCGGTATCTTCTGCCAGCTGAACTGTCAGCTGGGCATCCTTATCGCCTTCTACTTCAAATTCCACGCCGTCATCAGATACTGCAAACATCTCCACTGCAGTTCCTGGTACAGATTCGTATACAAACATGCCGTTACGTTCAAGCTTGGTTATCTCATAAAATGTCTTTACTTTATATAAATCACCCTCGTGCTCAAAATCCTGTAATTTTGACTTTGTTTCTAATTTGTAATTACCAAAGCTAATTGTACCGTCCTGTTCTGTGCGGATTAATTCTTCAATTACCGGCATTGGTTTGCCCTCCTAGTATTTTCTTTACTTATCCCTGTTGGCGAAGAAAAAGATCCTTTCGCTTGTAGCTATTATACACGAATTACTGAGAAATGGCTAGCTGTTTATCAGCTCTCCCACAGAAAATTTAAGTCCTTCCTCACCAGCCGTGATCATAACCGTATCACCTGTTTTTACCGTTCCGGAAAGGATTTCTTCCGCAAGCTTATCCTCTAAGCTGCTTTGAATGGTACGCCGTAAGGGTCTTGCACCGTATTTTTCATCGTAACCTTTCTGAATCAGATAGTCTTTCGCAGTCTCATCAATTTCAATTGTAATGCTCATCTGTTCGGAAGTACGTTTCATGATATCCTTCATCATAATCGTTACTATATCTTTCATATGAGTCTTGTTTAATGGATGGAACACAATAATTTCATCGATTCGGTTAATAAACTCCGGTTTAAACAGCTTCTTGACTTCCTCCATAACCCGGTCCTTCATAAGCTTGTAATCTGCCTTTTCATCGGCTGCAGCACCAAAGCCCAGACGTTTGGGGGAGATGATATTTTCTGCTCCTGCATTGGAAGTCATAATAATTACGGTATTTTTAAAGTCAATCTTTCTTCCCTGTGCATCCGTGATATGACCGTCATCAAGAACCTGAAGAAGAATATTGAATACATCAGGGTGAGCCTTCTCAATCTCGTCAAAGAGAATTACGGAGTAGGGGTTTCTTCTCACCTTTTCACTTAACTGACCGCCTTCGTCATATCCTACGTATCCTGGCGGAGAGCCGATAATCTTGGAGACGCTGTGCTTCTCCATATATTCAGACATATCAACACGGATCAGAGCGCTGTCCATGCCAAACATGGCTTCTGCAAGAGCTTTGGAAAGCTCAGTTTTTCCCACTCCGGTTGGCCCCAGGAACAGGAATGAGCCAATGGGGCGTTTGGGATCTTTAAGCCCTACTCTGCCTCTTCTTATGGCTTTTGCCACTGCAGTTACAGCCTCTTCCTGACCGATTACCCGTTCATGAAGAATGGACTCTAGATTTCTCAGACGCTCACTTTCTCCCTCTTCCAGTTTCTTTACCGGAATCTTTGTCCAGGTTGATACAACATCTGCAATCTCCCCTTCATCAACGGTTGGGGTATTAGAGATTTTTTCCTTCTGCCATTTATCACGGATTTTATCGATCTTTTCCCGCTTTTTCTCCTGCTTTTTCTTAATTACACCAGCCTTTTCATAGGCTTCTGACTTAATGGCAGCTTCCTTCTGATCCTCTAAAAGCTCGATCTCTGCCTCCAGTTCCTTGATTTCAGAGGGTTCTGTAAAAGTAGCGAGGCGGACTTTCGAAGAGGCCTCATCAATTACATCAATGGCTTTATCCGGAAGAAAACGGTCATTAATATAGCGGGATGATAATTTTACGGCCGCTTTTATGGCGTCGTCTGTAATCATAACCTTATGATGATCCTCATATCTGCCTTTTAAGCCTCTTAGTATACCAACTGCCGCTTCTTCAGAAGGCTCTTCCACCTTAACTGGCTGAAAACGCCGTTCCAGAGCGGAATCCTTTTCAATATATTTGCGGTATTCTTCAATGGTAGTCGCACCGATTAACTGTAATTCTCCTCTTGCCAGAGACGGTTTTAAAATATTGGAAGCATCAATGGCTCCCTCCGCCCCTCCGGCTCCGATAATGGTATGAATCTCATCGATAAACAGAAGCACTTCGCCGTCTTCAATTACTTCTGCAATTACTTTTTTAATTCTTTCTTCAAATTCCCCGCGGTATTTAGAACCAGCCACCATACCGGATAAATCCAGAGTAAGAAGCCTTTTACCTGCAATTGTCTCCGGCACTTCGCCAGATGAAATCATCTGGGCAAGTCCTTCCACGACTGCAGTCTTTCCAACTCCTGGTTCTCCGATCAGACATGGATTGTTCTTGGTTCTGCGGCTTAATATCTGAATGAGACGTGTTATCTCGGATTCTCTTCCGATTACAGGATCTAATTTTCCTTTTACTGCAAGCTCTGTTAAGTCACGGCTATAGCTGTCCAGAGTGGGAGTACTTCCCTTTCCTTTGGGAGACTTCATAAGCTCTTCTTTGTTGGCAGGTGCATCTTCTCCCATGGCAGCTAATACGTCAATGTACAGCTTCTGAACGCTGACACCGATGGTATTAAGCAGTCTGGAAGCAACGCAGTCATTGTCCCGGATAATTGAAATAAGTAGATGCTCTGTTCCAATTAAATTGGCTTTAAAACGGACTGCTTCCCGGTAGCTGTTTTCCAAAACTCTTCTGGCTCCTGGGGTATAACCACCGTCTTCCCTCACTCTCACTGCCTGGTCCGGTGCAATCAGCTGACTGATCAGACCAAGAACCTTATCTTCTCTGACGCCGTTTTCAATGAGTACTCTGGCTGCAACACCGCTGCCTTCTTCTAACAGTCCAAGAAGCAGATGCTCTGTTCCCACATAGCTGTGTCCCAGCCGCCCTGCTGCCTGCTCTGCCAGATTAATGGCCGTTCTGGCCTTTGTCGTAAATCTGTCTATCATAAATGCAATCCTCCTGTCAATTTAATTCCGGCAGTTCCTTCCGGATGAATTCAGCCCTTGCCATATCAAGCTCCTCTTTATTCAGAGGACGGTCTGAAATCTTTTGTAAACCCGCCGGCCAGATGCCAAGCATCAGGCGATAAACGTTAAACTCTTCTTTTGTATGAATCAGACCATCCTCCAGCCCTGCCATCATCTGTGACAAAAATATCATGGCATCTCTGGAAGTAAGTCTTCTGGCATATTTTAACACGCCATAAGACTTATAGATCTCATCTTCTCGTTCAACTTTGCGCCGCTGCAGGGATAACTTTCTAATCTGCATCTCCTGATTGGTCAGCTGAATGGCGGCCTTTGTAACAGTATCTATAATTTCCCGTTCTGTCTGTCCCAGTGTTTTCTGGTTGGATACTTCATACAGAGCTCCAAAATTATCTTCTCCTTCTCCGTAAACGCCTCGGACAGCCGCTCCAAAACGGCCCATCTCTCCAATGAGGCTGGAAAATTTCCGTCCCTGGGACAACATGGGAAGATGTACCACGACCGATGCTCTCATCCCGGTTCCCACATTGGTGGGAAACGCTGTCAGATAACCATACCGGTCATCAAATGCATATGGAAAACGTTCATTCAGGTAATCATCAATGCTGCTGGCCTGTTCCCACAGCTCTTCCAGATGAAGACCTGTCTTTAAAGCCTGAATCCGGATATGATCATCTCCGTTAAAAACAATCCCTGTAGCTTCATTTTCTGAAAGCAGGATCCCTACCGGGGTCTTTTTGTCAGCAATGGAAGAATTAATTGCCCTTCTTTCTTTCAGTGCAACCCGGTCCAGTTCGTTTAAATCACCCAGCATGGAAAAAGTAAGGGGGCTTGAAAATTCCTCTCCCAAATCCTTTAAACCGAATTCCAGGCGGTGAATCATCTCGCTGCTCTCCTTTTCATCCAGTTTGGAAGGGAATTTATATTCCTTCCAGTTTCTGACCAGGCGGATCCGGCTGCTTATTACGCCAGATCTGCCGTTGTCAGTCTGTTCATACCATTTAAGCATTGCCTTCATTCCCTTTCCTCAGTTCTTTTATCCGGTCTCTGCAAACTGCTGCAGTCTCGTAATCCTCAAACCGAAGCGCTTCTTTTAACCTGGCATCCAGTTCGTTGAGTTCGTTACTGCTGCTGTCAGATCCGTTTTCCTCTGAATCTTCGTTGTGGCTTTCATAATCCATCCTTTGGAAAGCCGGTGTTTTTCCTGTATGCATCAGACTGCCCTGCAGCTGTTTGATGCTGTCCTCCATTAGCGGGCCAAAGACGCTGTAACAGTCTGCACAACCAAAACGGCTGTCTTTTACAAACTCGCTGTAGCTTGTGCCGCAGTTAGGGCAGGCAATCTGCTGCAGTTTATCCGGTCCTTTTTCGGTATCTTCAATTCCAAGAAGACCTGATAACAGCTTGCCAAGAGGAAACTCCCCGTCAAAAATTGCTGCATACACACCAAAATCCATCTCTTTTGCACATTGGGCACAAAAATGGTGTTCTTTCTTCACACCATTGACCACTTCCGTATATTGAATATTTGCTTCGCGAATCTTACACTTCTCGCACAACATATAGAACCTCCAATCCAGGGAATCACTGTTATCTCTGGCTTTTCATAAATGACTGAAAAATCTCATCAACCAGCTGGTGAACCTCATCACACGAAATATTTTTGCAGATGCCTCTTGCTAATACAACGCTTAAATCCCTGCGCATCTCATCAAGAACCTGTATTTTATCTACATCAAGGGAAACAACCGCTCCTTTCCGGCGGTCCAGTTTCACAAATCCCTCCTGTTTTAAAACAGAGTACGCCTTATTTACCGTATGCATATTTATGCCTATATTATCGGCCATCTGGCGAACGGAAGGCAAGGGGTCTCCTTCTCTTATACTTTCCGTGGCGATTCCTATGATTATCTGGTTCCGAAGCTGAATGTAAATGGCTTCCTCACTGTTAAAATCAATTTGCAATATCATCTTTTCACCATCTTTCGTTATATCTGTTATACACATAATAGCACACGATAATGCATTTTTCAATATATAATATATGCCAGTATCTAAAACTCTGTATTCAAATGGGAAATTTTCTTTTAATCTCAGAAATTAATTATAACAAACCAATTTAGGCTTTTCAATAGAAGAGACTTGACAGGAACCTAGCTTTTTCCCTTTTCTAGAAAAAAATATCTAAAATTTTATGATAAATAAAACGAAAGCACCTGTAAAACATGGCGCTCTCGTTGGTATTTTCATTTATTTTATTATTTAGTCATTAAGATCCATGAACTCAAAGTCATCATCGTCATTTTTATTCACTTCTCTGCTTCTTTTGGTATCGCCTGTGCGTTCCTCTGGCTGGGTCTGATGAACCCTTTTTTTCGGCATTAAGTTCTGCTCCATCTCTTCCAGGCTGGACTCTTCCATAAAGTCATCCTCTTCCTCATAAGCAGGGGTCTTGGGGATGAATGTATCAGGCCTGTCCATATCGTCTTCTTCAAAATCGGAATAAAGACTTCCTGTCCGTTCTTTTTCGTCGAATTCCTCCCGGCTGTAACGCTTTACGTTTGCAGGCGGAGCGGCCTGTGCTCTGCTTTCCCTGCGGCTTACGGGCTCGTCCTTCTTCTTTGTGTCACGGAACGGTTCTCCTGAATCATATGGCCTTACATCCGATCCGCCGCCTCTTTTGATCAGGAAAATGACAATGATCAGTAATGCCAGTGCCAGCACGCTGATTGCGATTAATATATAGAACTGCAAATGATAGTCCTTAAGTAAATCGCTGTAGGTTTTGGCAAGTTCCACATATTTATCATTGGTAACTCCGGAAGCAAAATATCTCTGAACGGTCTTCTCGGAAAGATCATACCGGTAGAAATTCTTTTCTCCATTCCAGTTCATACCATAGAACAGACAGTATTCAGGCTTTGATTCCGAATCGGCAACCCAGCCGGTTACCTTGATTCCATCAATTTCGATCTGCTGTTCTTTAAAGCCTTCCGGAGCTGTAGTGTCTGTATCAAGAGGCATAATTACAACTGCTTTTTCAGTGGTTTTTACCTCAACAAACTGAGACCAGCTGTCTGCTGCTTCATTATAGATAAAGAATCCGCCGTTACCGCCTTCATCTTTTAAATACAATAAGAGGATGTCTTTTTCAAGGCCTTTTCCAGCCATCACCTCAGTACCTTTATACTGATAGGTTTTCGCTTCAAATCCCTCTGGCAGTGTGGCTTCGTCAAAGGACGAGGCAATGCTGTACACAACATCATGAATGGTTACGGAAGCGGAGCTAAACTGAGCTTCACCAGTCTCCCCGCCTGTATTGGTTGCAGGAGTGGTTTCTCCCCCTTCCGGCTTGGTGACTTTAATTGTATAATTCTTAATTGTCTGGCCGTCTTCTGCTGTTACTTTCACAACAACCTGATTCTCTCCGGCCTTTAATCCCTTTTCACCCTGAAGGGTTACATGGGCTCCTGCATTGGAAGCAACTGCGTTGACTACAAGGTCTGCTGTGTCTTTATCAACCTCTGCGGTATAACTGTCCACTGCTGCGGAAAAAGCAGGAGTTAAGGTTCCGGGTGAAATCTTTAAGGATTTTAATGTGGCATCCTTTGAGGTTGTTGCAGGAGAGGTAACCTTTACAGTAGCGCTTCCCTGCTTTGATAATGATATGGCAGCGGAGTTCACATCATAAATTTCCTGGGATGTAACACTTATTTTCGCGTTACCCGCCTTTAATGATTTAAATTTCAATGTGAAATTAAAGGCTTTCTGATCAGCAGAATTCATGGTTCCAAGTATCTTAATGGCTCCGGCTCCGCCGTTGGCACTGGTTCCACTTACAAATTCCAGAATTGCCGGATCATAAGAAAGCATGATCTCTGCGGTCCCCAGTGGTGTATCGCTGGTGACTTTCATATTCACAGTTACATCATTCCCCACCATGACGGAAGGGTCAGAAAATGAAATCTTTGCATCCGATGCCAAGGATACCATGCAGCCCCAGGGACTTGCGACTGCCATCATACAAACCAGCATAAGGCTGGTGATCAATCTTTTCAGTTTCCTATTCATATAGTCTCCTATTTCCTAATCTTACATTCCAAGTACTTTCTTCTGCAGCAGAAGAAGATCCTGGGAATTTACTTTTCCGTCACCATTTAAATCCGCTGCTGCTTTTCCAGCATCTGACAGATGTTCCAGACCCAGAAGATATCTTTGCAGCTTTAATACATCCAGACTGTTCACTTTTCCGTCACCGTTTACATCACCACTCCCTTTTGAGGCGGTGTTTGCAGAGGTTGACTGTGTCTGGGTCTGGGCAGGCTGTGTTTGTGCCTGGGTTTGTGCCTGCGTCTGTGCAGGACTTCCCGGTCCCTGTGAAGCCCCTGTAGATGCCTGTACCGATATATTGGAGGATCCTTCGGGTGCTATGGTAATGTTGCTGCCACCGGGTGTTCCTGCATTGGTTTCTGAGGATGAATTAGAAGCTCCTGGTCCCCTGCTGCCGGAAGAACTGTTACTGCCGGAAGAACTGTTACTGCCGGAAGAACTGTTACTGCCGGAAGAGCTGTTGCTGCCGGTAGAACCGGGGTTACTTGGAGTACTGCTTCCGGAATTATAGGTCGGTCCGTTTGCCTGTCTGACTACATGAAGAATATACTCCCTCACATTACCGTTCTGGGCAGTAACGGAAACCTTAATATCATTATTACCATTTTGAAGTGCAATAGTCCCGGTTCCGCTTACGTTAGAAGCGGAATACAGTGCAGAAGCATTCACTTTAATACTGGTCACACCAGAATCCACAATCAGATTATATTCTTTTGTATCCCGGTCAAAGCTTGGTGTCATAACAAATCCATCTACACTAAGACCTGAAAGCTTGTTATTTGGATTACCATCACCAGTTGGCTGGCTGCAGGGATTTTCAGGCATATTGTTGTAAACCGGAATTTTAAATTCCAAAGCGGTCTGTTTCATATCATTATTATAAGCTTTTGAATACACCGCAGCTTCAGATGCTGCACCCTGCACATTGGTCATATACTGATGTTTATACAGATTCGCCCCCTGTACATTAAATTTCTTCAGATAAAATGTATCCTGCCCAACTTTTACGTAGTTATTACCATAATATAATGCGCCGCCTAAAATTGATTTTTCCGGCGAATTCCACGGACGTTCATAATTGCCTGCCTGAGACGCCCACCATAATCCTCTTTGCACAGCAGTCATGTTTCCAGACTGATAAGCTTCAATGTTAAAGAAATTGTAAAACCCGGCATAGCCTGATTCTGTGCCGGAAATACTTTTGCCGGTACCTGCAGAACCCTGCTCCTGAATAATCATCGCTGCCAGAACATAAGGATTAACCCCGGACTGCGTGGCTGCATTCATAATCATACTGGCATAAGCACCGCTTCCAGTGGTAGTCCCAGTAGAAGGCGCAGAAGCAGAAGGTCCGGTAAGACTTGCTCCGGGCCCATAATCCATAAGAACATACGCATGGTTGGGTGTGATGGATGCATGGGGTGATTCCTGGCTTACATTGCCGGAAGAAGAACCCTGTGTTTCGGTTTTTCCGCCAGGACCAACATTGGCACCGGGACCTGAGGAATTACCTGAATTCGTAGACGTACCACTCTCTGTCGAGGTGGTTCCGCCTGACTGGGACGTATCTGTATTAACGGTACCTCCTGACAGGAAGGTCCCCTTAACCATGGTATTTAATCCTTCCATTGTATGCTTGTTACTGTCATAGGTATGTGTTAAAAACTGAAATACATTGGTTTCGTCCAGGAAATTCCTGGGATCCATATAATACTTTACAATATCCTCTGATGCAGTAACCCAGCTGCTTCCGTCGAATCCTACCCAGGTACTGTTGTTCCAGTCGTAAGCACCGGTTTCCGTGGATTTCCAGGAAGACATACTGTTTGTATGTACCAGTGTCTTTCCTACCAGACTCTCTTCCTTTACTGCAGTATTCCAGTCTATATTGGTTTTCTGTGCAGTAAACACCCAATTAGGGTACTGGGCATGAAGCGCCCTTAAGCGCGCCTTATAGCTTTCAGGAAACCCCTGCGCAGACAGTCTTGACTCAAAATCAGCACTGCTGGTGTAAACTGCGGCAAATTTTAAATAGCTTTTTGTAACGTAGCCTGACACGGTTTGTCCATTGGAATTGTTAAAGCGTATCTCATACCAGAGGGTTCCATCCGATCCGTTCTTTTCATTGACCACAGTGACAGCTGCACCATTGGTCAGTTTTGTAACGATTGAATAGGAAGTTCCCGGTCCGCTTCTCACATTCAGTGTTGAAGCATTCACCGTCGCCGACTTATTCGTATAAGCATACGTATCTATGTAAGGCGAAATCGGTCCTATAAAAGAATCGATCACCAGAACACTGGCAAGAAGTGCTGCCATCCTGCCAGCTTTTTTATACTTTCTCATCTGTTTCTCCCATAATACCCTTAAGTATTTTCATTACCAGTTATATGTAAATCATACATTATTTTATTATAATGACAAATGCTACCATGTGTCAACACAATCAGTTAATCTTCAACTAATTGGAAATATTTGTAAGAAAATCTTTCATTTTATCCATAGTAAAAAACAGCGGAATGCATAAGCACTCCGCCGCCTGAAAATCAATCCCGCTATTCTTCACTTCCTCTGTCATTATAACGCTCCAGATTGACACACATTTTCTCCATGACTCTGTAAAATACATCAATATCCGCCTGAGAGATTCCCTCGCTGACAATCTCCTCGAACTGCTCAAATACTTTCCGTATCTCCATCGCTTCCTTATATCCCTTTTCTGTCAGGCAGATGGAAAAGGATCTTCTGCAGTCAGGATTGCTTTCCCGTACAAGAAGCCCCAGTCCTTCCAGCTTATCGATGTTTCTGGACATTGCTGCTGCATCGATTCTGCATCGGTCTGCCAGTTCTTTCTGAGTAATACGATCCTCTTGCTGAAGATGGTACAATATTTTCGCCTGCCCCTGGCCGGGCGTCAGTCCTAAATCAGACAGCAGAGGAAAAAAAATCTGTTTTCTTGCTTTTTCACCCCTCACCATCAATTCCCTGATACTTTGTTTCTTCACAATCTGCCTCCTTCTTTCTTAATTTATTCCAATTCAAACTGGCCTGTATAGAGCTGATAATACTTTCCCTGCTCTTCAAGAAGTTCTTCATGATTACCACGTTCAATAATCTCTCCCCGCTCCAGCACTAAAATCGCATGAGAATTCCGAACGGTTGAAATTCTGTGGGCAATAACAAACACAGTCCGCCCTTTCATCAGCGTATCCATCCCTTTCTCAATCAGCTTTTCCGTACGGGTATCAATGGAACTGGTGGCCTCATCCATGGCCAGTACAGGTGGACGGGAGATGGCTGCTCTGGCAATGGCAATTAACTGTCTTTGTCCCTGGGATAAATTACTTCCATCATTTTCAAGGAGTGTATCATATCCGGCAGGAAGTCTTCTGATAAAAGAATCTGCATTGGCAATTCTTGCAGCCTCCCGCACATCTTCCTCCGTCGCATTCAGCCTTCCATATCTGATATTATCGGCAATGGAACCAGTAAATAAATGTGTATCCTGCACAATGAGTGAAATAGATTGCCTTAAGTCATCCTTTTTAATCTGCCGAATGTCAATTCCATCATAGGTAATCTGTCCTCCGCTTAATTCATAGAACCGGTTGACCAGATTAATGATGGTGGTTTTTCCCGCTCCTGTAGATCCCACAAACGCTATTTTTTGACCTGGCTTTGCGTATAAAGTAATTCCATTTAATATGGAATGTTCTGGATTATAGCCAAAAACCACATCATGAAAACGGACATCTCCCTCCAGGGGGATCAGCCGGTATCCTTCTTTGTCATCTGGCACCTTCCATGCAAAGCGCCCTGTATAAGTCTGGGACTCCATTAAAACTCCATGATCCCCTTCCTGGGCTTTTACAAGTGTCACATCTCCCTCATCTACTTCCTGCTCTTCTTTCATCATCAGAAAGATCTTCTCTGCACTTGCCAGAGCTACCATCAGGAAATTAATCTGCATGGTAAACTGGTTCATGGGCATGGCGCTTTGTCTTACATAAACCAGATAAGAGGCCAGAGTACCCAGGTTAATCAGCCCGGCGATTGCAAACAGACCTCCCACACAGGCAGAGACTGCATAGTTAAAATAAGATAGTGCAACAATTGTAGGTACTGTAATTCCTGTATAAATGGATGCCTTGGTAGCGGAAAGCCGGAGTGCTTCATTTAATTCACAGAACTTTTCAAAATCCTGTTTCTCATGGCGGAAAATCTTTTCCTCTTTCTGCCCTTCTACCATTTCTTCTACAAACCCGTTGATGCTTCCCAGATTCCTCTGCTGCTTTGCAAAATAGTTCTTACTTATCTTTCCGTTGTGCCGGATATAGAGAAGCATAACCACAAGAAAGAAAACAACAATCATGGAAAGACGCACATCCAGGATCAACAGCATGATGATAGTTCCTGTTGAAGTAATGAAACTTTGAATCAGCAGGGTAAAGCTGTTATTTAACGCTTCCGATATGGTATCCACATCATTGGTAAAATGGCTCATCAGTTCTCCATGGGTATGGGTATCAAAATAAACGAGAGGAAGCTTTTGTGTATGGCGGAATAAATCCATTCGGATCTCACTCACTACCTGCTGGGATACATGAACCATCATTCTGCTGTAAATCAGACAGGAAAGTGCTCCTGCCAGATAGATTCCGCCCATAATAAAAATCATGCGGATGAGGCCTGGAATGTCCCCTGGCAGAATATAGTTGTTAATCACCGGTTTTAAAAGATAGGTTCCCATAATACCCGAAAATGCACTGATACATACCAGAACTGCTATAATTAAAATGGAAATTCTGTAATGCCCAATATACTTTAAAAGATGGAAAAGGGTCTTTTTTGCATCCTTTGGTCTTGCACGTCCTGTCTGTTTCATGCCAAAAGCCCCCCTCCTTTCTGCTGGGATTCGAAGATATCCCGATATATTTCATTATGGCTTAAAAGTTCATCATGGGTACCGACTGCATTCACCTTTCCGTCATCTAAGATAATAATCTGGTCTCCATGAGAAACGGAAGAAATTCTCTGGCTGATTATAATTTTGGTCATATCAGGAAGCGCATCCTTTAAACCGTCATTGATCTTTTGCTCTGTAGCTGTATCAAGCGCACTGGTTGAGTCATCCAGAATGAGAATTCTGGGTTTTTTTAAGATTGCCCTTGCTATGCACAGCCTCTGTTTCTGCCCGCCGGAAAGGTTCACGCCTCCCTGTCCAAGGACTGTATCAAGCCCGGCATCCAGACGGTCAATGAATTCGTCCACACAGGCAATCCGGCATGCTTCTTTAATCTCTTCGTCGGAAGCAGTCTCCTTTCCCCAGCAGAGGTTTTCTTTCACTGTTCCTGAAAACAATGTGTTTTTCTGTAATACCATACCAATGGCTTCTCTTAAATGATCCTGGGTATACTGATAAATCGGCTGCCCATCTATTAGAATCTCTCCGGAGTTTATCTCATACAACCGCTGGATCAGCTGAACCAGCGTGCTTTTTGCAGCACCGGTCTGTCCGATAATTCCTACAGTCTGGCCAGGTAATATCTGAAAGGATATATCAGATAGCACATATTCTTTTGCAGTCTCCCTGTATTTGAAATATACATGATCAAACTGTATACCTCCCCTGGTAATCTCAATGTCAGTTGCACGATCATCACGGATTTCAGGCTCTTCTACAAGAACTTCTGAAATTCTTCTCCAGGAAGTCAAGGATCTGGTAAACAAAAGGAACACATTGGAAAACATCATAAGAGAATTCAGCACCTGAAGCACATAACTTAAAAAGCTGGTCAGGGCACCCACCTTCATATGTTCTCCAATTACAAGATTCCCGCCAAACCAGAGAATGCTTAAAATGGTTCCGTACATAACAAACTGCATGGCAGGCATGTTGAGAGCTGCCAGTGAGAAGGAGCGTTCGGAGGTGTTCCTTAAATATGTATTGACCTCTCCGAATTTTTCTGTCTCATATTCCCCCCGTACATATGCCTTTACCACACGAATTGCTCTTAAGTTCTCCTGTATGGCACGGTTTACTAAATCCATGGCGCCCTGCATTTTCCCATAAAGGGGTCTTACACTCTTAATAATAAAAAATAAGATTACCGCAAGCAGGGGGGCAGCAATAAAAAATACCATTGCCAGGCGGGCATTCAGCCGGAAAGATACCACCAAAGCGGTCAGCATCATCA
>SVDT01000039.1 GCA_015057775.1 Paenibacillaceae bacterium
CACCCAGATATTTTTTGGACATAACCGAGCACTCAATGTGCCAGCCTGGACGGCCGTCGCACCAGGGAGACTCCCAGTAAGGCTCCCCTTCTTTCTTCGGTTTCCACAGTACGAAATCAGAAGGATCTTCCTTTTCCTCTTCTCCGGTTACTTTCAGTTCACGAAAACCGGACTGTAAATCCTCCAGGTTTTTATGAGACAGTTTTCCGTACTGATCAAATGACTTTGTACGGAAATAAACGGTGCCATCCTTGGCTGCATATGCATGGCCGGACTCAATTAAATGTGAGATCATATCAAGCATTCCGCAGATTTCTTCTGTAGCAAGAGGATTTTTGGTTGCCGGCTTTACATTCATGGCTTCCATATCCTTTTTGCATTCTTCAATGTATCGCTTTGATACTGTATCCGCATCAACGCCTTCTTCAATGGCTTTTTTAATAATCTTGTCATCCACATCAGTAAAGTTGGAAACAAAATTCACATTATAGCCCTTATATTCAAAATATCTCCGTACTGTATCAAATACGATCATCGGACGTGCATTGCCGATGTGGATCAGATTATATACCGTAGGACCGCAGACATACATCTTCACCTTCCCTGCCTCTAACGGTATGAATTCTTCTTTTTGTCTGGATAATGTATTAAATATTTTCATGCTGTCTCCCTTCTTCTCCTGTTATTCATGTTTGCAGCAGCCTTTACAGCCCTGACAGTCGCTTTGCATGATTTTTTCATCATAACAGTAATCTCCGACAGAAGTCAAAAGAACAACGGCCTGTGAGGAAATCCCTTCTCCTCTTCCGGTAAATCCCAGTCCTTCCTCTGTTGTCGCTTTCACATTCACTTTGTCAACCGGCAGATTCAGCGCGTCAGCCATATTCTTCGCCATAAGCGGTCTGTATGACAAAAGCTTTGGTTTTTGGGCGATCACAGTGGAATCAATATTCTCCACAACATATCCGTTTTCTTCCAGCAGATCTGCCACATTCTTTAACAGTTCGATACTGGAGACTCCTTTATACTTAGGATCTGTGTCAGGAAAATGTTCCCCGATATCTCCTAATCCGGCTGCTCCCAATAAAGCATCAATCACTGCATGGGTCAGCACATCTGCGTCCGAATGTCCCAGAAGTCCCATCTCGTATGGAATGGTCACTCCTCCCAGAATCAAATCTCTGCCTTCTGCAAATTTATGAACATCATATCCCTGTCCAATTCTCATTATTTTTCCTTTCCTATATAAATAGATCAGATCTTAAACGATCATTCGAAGTTTCTTACTGATACAACGGATCTCCACATCATTCTGGCAGAAACAGCTTTCTCCATCAACATGTACCGCCATGGGGCGATCCATATGAATGTGAATCTCTTCGCAGGAATAAAAGCGGATTCCTTTGTTTACAGATTTTTTTCCCATAAGGGAATTAAGCAGTACACAAATCAGCTTACTCTTCTTCCGGTTATTCATCACGCAGACTGACAGTTTTCCGTCTTCAAAATCTGCATCCGGCGCAAATTTAAATCCTCCGCCTTCATATGGATGAATATGGGTGGAAATGAAATAAGCATGGTTAAACTCAATCTTTTGTACTCCGTTCAGGACGATATATCCCTTGCAGGGCCTGGCTGATATAAGTTGTCTGACGCCCACAAGCAGATAGGACAGTTTTCCAATTCTCAGTCTGTGAAGCAGCCCTTTCGTTCTGGAATACAACAGATTATGACAGACAGCCGCGTCCATACCGATACCGGAACTGACCATAAAGCGGCGATGGGAGATCTCACTGTCTCCATATGATAATACTCCATAGTCCATCAATTTATAATATTTGGGGTGCAGAATCTTATTTAAACATCGGATGGGATTCTTCGGAAGTTTTAAGCTTCTTGCAAGATCATTGCCAGATCCTGCCGGAATATAACCAAGTGTAACACAACTGCACATGGAATATCCATCAAGAATCTCATTGACTGTTCCATCGCCTCCAACTGCGATGATTACATTGGATTCTTTACATCCTTCTGTTAAATTTTTTGCAAATATCTTTGCGTCCCCTGGCTTTTCAGTTAAATATGCCTGATATTCCACACCGGAATCGTTTAAAGTCCGTTCCAGCTTATCCCAGATAATTTTACCCCGTCCGCAACAGGAGTTCGGGTTAACAATAAAATAGTACATGGAATCCCTCCGCTTTTTGCTATTTGTAAGTATAACATAAAAGATCAAAAATGAATATAAAAAAAAAGGAAAAAGGTCTGGGTGCCTTGTCGAAAAAGAAAGATTTTTGCAATCTATGAGTTTTTTTATCAAAACATTATATTTTTATTGCATTTTTTACACACTTTTTATATAATATTTATAAATTTATCAGTCAAGCTTGAGGACAACTGCAAGCAAATAAAATTATCGGGGGTATTTACCATGAGAAAAGTACAATTATTTCTAGTTGCTGCACTATTGGTCGCAGCATTCAGCATGACTGCTTATGCAGCTGAATGGAAAAATAACGATCAGGGGTGGTGGTATGAGAAAGATGACGGTTCCTATCCGGCTAACAAACTAGAAAAAGTTGGGGAATACTGGTACTATTTTAATGAAGCCGGTTACGCTCAAGCCGGTTTTGTTAAGCTTGATACCGGATGGTATTATCTACAAGACAACGGAGTCTGCCAAAATCCCATCGATCCTGCAACGCAGCTGCCAGTAGGTGCTCCAAATGGCGGTTGGATTGTATATGATGAATTTTTTGGAACCAAAGAAGAGCTTGGTGCTGTATATTACAATAACTTTTACTGGATAAAGTTTTATGATGTGCAAGAGCCAGATAGTTTTAATGCGAACACAGGCAATTTTATCGGGTCTTAAAAGAGGTGCGATTGGTCAGTGTCACAGATGCTTGCCAATCGCTTTATCTAAATCATTCGGGAAAGCAAAAAAACACATTCTAATCCGACTTAGACATCAAATTAGAATGTGTTTTAAGTAGCGGAAGGGAGATTCGAACTCTCGACACCACGGGTATGAACCGTGTGCTCTGGCCAACTGAGCTATTCCGCCATATTCAATTGTTTGATAAGTGTTTGCTTATCAGTGGGACCTACAGGGCTCGAACCTGTGACCCTCTGCTTGTAAGGCAGATGCTCTCCCAGCTGAGCTAAGATCCCAGTGCCTGTCAGGAGCTTTTATTTTCTCTCGTTCCCGACTGCTTCATTAGTATAATATGAATTGTATTAATTGTCAACACTTTTTTGTCAATTTTTTTCTTTTTTTACAATGTCTTGTAAAGCCCTGATTCCTGCGAGGTTTTCTCCACTCATCCTTCTGTATGAAACAGGTCAAAAAGCTCTTTATAGTAGGTTTGATAGATACTTCCTTTTCTCCAGATAAAAGAAAAATCATGAAACAATTCAAAATCCTCCAGATGAATCTTTCTTAAGATCCCTTCTTCCAATTCCCGTTTCACAGCCGTCTCATATAAAAATGTAATACCCGTTCCTTTTGCAGTCATCTGTTTTATGGCACCAATACTGTTGATCTCCACCCGGTTGGTGAAATCCTGGAGAAGAAGATTTTTTCCTTCCAGATACCGTTCTAACACATATCTGGTTCCAGAACCGGACTCTCTGATAAAAATCCGTTCTGAAAGCAGATCCTCCACCCTCTTTACTTCCTTATGAAATATATAATCCCCTGCACAGACTGCCGCAAACGGCTCTGAAGCATATACCAGAAAGTCATACTCCTTTTTTTGGAAAAATCCTTCCACAAGGGCAAATTCAATCTCCCCCTCATTCAACTCTCTAAGAAGTTCTTTGGTATCCGCCACAATCATTTGAACAGAGGAATCCGGATATGCCTCTAAAAATCTCATAAGCGCTTCCGGCATCTTGTATTCCCCGATGGTCATTGTTGCTCCAAATACCAGATGCCTCTTTTTCTCCGACTGCTGCATCATGAGTTTCTTTAAATGCAGTTCATCATCTCTCATGGTAATGGCTGCTGACAAAAGAGTTTTTCCGCCATCTGTCAGACTTATTTTCTTACCTGTATATTCAAACAGCCGGACTTTATACTCTTCTTCTAAAAATCTGATGTGCTGGGAAACTGCTGGCTGGGTAATACTTAGTTCCCCTGCTGCTTTGGTGAAATTCATATGCCTGCATACTGCAAGAAAGGTTTCCATTCGAAAATCCAGCATTTATTATTATTCTCCCTTTTTATATTTTTTTAATCATAACATATTTTTATTATATGATAAATATTTATAATTTTATTTTATTATAATTTTTATATATAATTGCCTCAGATCAAAAAGGAGGAATTTACTTATGAAAAAATACGTTCCAGGCCTGCTTTTGTGCCTGATCCTTGCAATACCTGCCTGGTATCTGGGAAAACTGATTCCCGTTGTGGGCGGGCCGGTATTTGCCATACTTCTTGGCATAGGTGTTGCACCGTTTTTAACTGGAAAAGAACAGATCAGGCCGGGTATTGCCTTTACTTCAAAAAAGATCCTTCAGTACGCAGTTATTTTACTGGGAATTGGCATGAATCTATCCACCGTATTACAAAAAGGAAGACAGTCACTTCCTATTATTGCTGCCACCATTACCACCTCCCTGGTGATAGCATATATTTTGTTTCGAAAACTGAAGGTCCCTGAAAAAAGCGCAATCCTCATCGGAATCGGATCTTCCATTTGCGGCGGCTCTGCAATTGCTGCAACAGCACCAGTCATAGATGCGGATGATAATGAGATTGCCCAGGCAATATCAGTTATTTTTCTATTTAACATTGCAGCTGCGCTTTTATTTCCGGCTCTGGGCACAGCCCTTGGCCTTTCCAATGAAGGATTCGGTCTGTTTGCAGGGACTGCCATTAATGATACTTCTTCCGTCACTGCGGCTGCTTCTGCCTGGGATGGAATTTACAAAAGCAATACGTTAGAGGCTGCAACGATTGTTAAATTAACCCGGACACTGGCCATCATTCCCATTACACTGTTTCTGGCGCTGTACAGGGCGGGGAAAGAGCAGAAGAACTCCAAAGAAAAACTGGGATTAGGTAAAATTTTTCCCTTTTTCGTGCTGTATTTTCTATTGGCTTCCATTATTACCACCGTTTTTCATCTACCCCATTCCGTGACCGGACAGATAAAGGAGCTAAGCAAATTTTTTATTATTCTCGCTATGGCCGCCATTGGTACCAATACAAATCTCCCCAAATTATTGAAAACCGGAAAGAAGCCGATAATCCTGGGCTTTTGCTGCTGGGTGGGAATTTCAGTGGTCAGTCTTACCTTTCAGATTGTGCTAGGAATCTGGTAAATATTTAAATAATAAAAGACTGGGGGGAGAGTATCCAAGCCTCTCCTCCACAGTCTTTCTCATTTATTTTATAAATACAGATTTGCTGTTGTTTTTATTCTCCCGGACTTCCAGCTGGGAAATACTGTGTACAAACTTGGAGAACGTGGAGTAACCGTAATCCTTTACTTTAAAATCAGTAAATTTACGATGCATTCCGTTCCCAAGTGCTGCCAGCTCCATTCCATTCTTACCGCTGCCTTTGACCAGTTTTACAGCATAATCATCAAGTTCCTGCTTTCTGGTACGGTTGTCCTTCATACGGACAGTCACTACATTGCTGGTCTTTCTCAGTTCAAAACTATCCATCTCTTCAAGAAATTTGGACAAAGAGCTGTATCCGTAATTTCTCACATCAAAATCCGAATATTTTTTAACCAGGCGGTTACCGATTTCTCCCAGACCAGTTGCCTTGTTCTTATCCTCATTCTCCAGTATTATGGAAGCAATATCCTGTTCAATCACTTCTTTTCCAATGGCACCACCGCCAGTTCCCTCTTCGTCCTGATCCAGTAAAACTTCAAGATTGGTAAATACGGTACAGGCAGCACGGAAAGACTTTGGTGTTTTTTCCTCTCCCATTCCGATGACTTCCTTACCCGATTCCCGCAGACGGCTGGCAAGACGGGTAAAATCGCTGTCACTGGAAACAATACAAAATCCATCTACATTATCCGTATAGAGCAAATCCATAGCATCAATAATCAGAGCGGAATCGGTTGCATTCTTTCCTACTGTATTGGAAAACTGCTGAATCGGTGTGATGGAATTCTCAAGAAGCTCCATCTTCCACTTGCCCATCTGGGCGCTTGTCCAGTCACCGTAGATTCTTTTGTATGTAATTACCCCGTATCGGGTCATCTCATCCAGAATACACGTAATGTACTTGGCGGATATATTATCCGAATCAATCAAAACTGCAAATTTCTTATCACTCAATCGTCTGCTCTCCCGTCATAATTGTTTTACATTTTATGTCAATTCCCTTGACTTTGTCTCTATTATATTTCATTTTCTTCATTATTACAATAACATCACAATGGGTAATCTGGGATAATTTTTGCAACGTAAATTTTTATTTTCGTTCCATAATAAAAAAGAGTTAAAGAATTCATCTAAAGAAGGGAGTGTTACTATGAATTCAGTAGCTGTTAAGGAATGTGAATGTGAAACTGCAACACCCAGCAAAACCGTAGCATTAGCCATAGCAACCGTTCCCATGCAACCGTGGGAACAGCCTTACGATCCAAAGACTGCTTTAAAACACGGAACCATTTTCCCCAGTCTTGATTTACCATTTTACGTAACAGGAGGGGAACAGCCATGATCGATCGAAATAACCTGCTCAGTCAGATAACTGAGATCAGCTTTACCGTAAATGATTTAAACCTTTATCTGGATACCCATCCTCTTGATGAAAATGCCCTGAATGCATTTAAGGACGCAATGACTCAGAGAAAACAGCTGCTTCAAACCTATGCCGATAACTTTGAGCCGCTTACCATGAACTGTATCTGCCCTGACAGCAACAACAAGACAAAGTCAAACACAAAATATCCGGACCAGAGACATTTTACCTGGAGCGACGGACCGCTTCCATGGGAAGGAGGTGTATTCTGATGTGGAGTTATGAAAAAAGACTGCAATTTCCTGTAAATATTAAAAATACCTGCCCTAAAACGGCTTCTCTGATCATCAGCCAGTTTGGAGGTCCTGACGGAGAGCTGGCAGCTTCCATGCGTTATCTTTCCCAAAGATACACTATGCCATGCAAGGAAGTGGGAGGACTTTTAACTGATATCGGTACAGAAGAGCTGGGGCATTTGGAGATGGTTTGCTCCATTATTTACCAGCTTACAAAAAATCTGACCATCGAACAGGCTAAAACGGCTGGTTTTGATGCTTATTATATCGATCATACCACCGCATTATGGCCTATGGCTGCCGGAGGAGTTCCTTTTAATGCATGTGAATTTCAGTCAAAAGGTGATGCCATCACTGATCTGGTAGAAGACCTTGCTGCAGAACAGAAAGCCAGAACCACTTACGATAATTTAATTCGTATAATCGAAGACCCGGATGTAAGAGAACCCCTTAAATTTTTGCGGGCGCGGGAAGTGGTACATTTCCAGAGATTTGGTGAGGCTCTGGAAAATATAAAGACTACGTTAAATCCCAAAAACTACTATTATTATAACCCTGAATTTGACAAGCAGTTTGTAAAGAAAGAAATGTAAGATTTTGTGATCAAAAAACACCTTTCGTTATTAGTAGCGAAAGGTGTTTTCATATCATTGTTTGTCAACGCTGTTCTTCATAGCTGTATTTCAACAGCTCATATATTTCATCTGTTACCCGATCATCTTTATAATACTCATCAAGAAGGCTGATGATTTTAGCTGCAAATTCCGACGGAACCGGACGCGCTGCAACTGCCTCATGAAAATCCTTCTTCATATCACTGACCATTTCCTTTTTTTCCGGAACAGGCAGACCGTAGATCTTATAAAGCATTCCCATAGCCGCACACGCCTCATTGGGGGATGTTAAAGGCGCGTTTTCAAACCTGGTTTTAATTTCTACAGCCTGTTTATTAATATAAAATACCATGATATCGTAATTCCTTATACATTTTTTACTAACGCAATGTCAATCAGGGTGAGTTCCTTCGCCCTGTTTTCCATGCTGGTTACAAGGGCTGCTGCCGTATCCAGGGACGTAAGCACGGTCACGCCGGTTTCGATAGCATTTCTCCGGATTACAAATCCATCCTTGCATCTGTCTGCGCCCTGAGGCGGAGTATCAATAACCAGGTCAATCTCATGACCCAGTATCAGATCCAGGAGGTTGGGGGACTCCTGCTCCAGCTTGCGTACCTGGAATGCCTTGATTCCGTTATCGTTTAATACCTTGGCAGTACCGGCAGTAGAGAAGATCTTGTAGCCCTGATCTTTAAATCTGCGGGCAATGTCGATAATCTCTTCTTTATCAGAATCTTTTACTGTTATGATCATGTTCTTATGCTTTGGAAGCTTGATCCCAGATCCTGCAAACGCTTTGTAAAGCGCCTCATTAAAGGTCTTGGCAATTCCCAGACACTCTCCGGTGGATTTCATCTCAGGTCCAAGGCTGATGTCTGCGCCGCGAATCTTTTCAAAGGAGAACACCGGCATCTTAACCGCGATGTAATCTGCTTCCGGCTGAAGTCCTGGTTTGTAGCCAAGCTCTTTTATGGTATGACCGCAGATAACTCTGGTTGCCAGGGGAACAATGGGGATTCCTGTCACCTTGCTGATATATGGCACCGTACGGGAAGAACGTGGATTTACTTCGATGACATAAACATCTTCTCCGCTGACAATAAACTGAATGTTGATCATTCCCTTTACATGAAGTGCTCTTGCAAGTCTTCTGGTATATTCTACAAGCTTGTCCTTGATGTCTTCATTTAAGCTCTGAGCTGGATATACAGAGATACTGTCGCCGGAGTGAACGCCTGCACGCTCGATATGCTCCATAATTCCCGGTATGAGAATGTCTTCTCCGTCACAGACTGCATCGACTTCAATCTCTTTGCCCACAATATATTTATCTACTAAAATAGGGTGTTCCTGAGCAATCTGGTTGATAATCGCGATAAACTCGTCAATATCCTGATCAGAAATAGCGATCTGCATTCCCTGACCACCCAGTACGTAAGAAGGTCTTACAAGAACCGGATAACCAAGTTTTGCTGCTGCCTTCTTAGCCTCTTCTGCTGTATAGACTGTCTGGCCTGCCGGTCTTGGAATCTGGCATTCTTCCAGAATCTTATCAAACAGTTCCCGGTCTTCTGCCGCATCCACATCTTCTGCTGCTGTTCCAAGAATGGGAACTCCCATCTTCATAAGCGCCTCTGTCAGCTTGATGGCTGTCTGCCCGCCGAACTGTACCACTGCTCCGTCTGGTTTTTCGATATCAACAATGCTCTCCACATCTTCCGGAGTAAGTGGCTCAAAATACAGCTTATCTGCAATGTCAAAATCCGTACTGACTGTTTCTGGATTGTTATTGATAATGATAGTCTCATATCCTTCTTTGCTGAAACTCCAGGTACTGTGAACGGAACAGAAGTCAAATTCAATTCCCTGACCGATTCGGATCGGACCGGAGCCTAATACCAGAACCTTTTTTCTACCTGTTGTCTGCTCTGCTTCATTTTCACTTCCAAAGCAGGAGTAGTAATATGGTGTCTCTGCCGCAAATTCTGCCGCACAGGTATCTACCATCTTAAAGGCAGCTGTTATCCCGTTTTCTTTTCTTGTCTGATGGATTTCTTCTATAGATATACCTGTCAGCTTTGAAATGACTGTATCCGGGAATTCCAGTCTCTTTGCTTCTTTTAAAAGCTCAGTGGTGAGAGGTCCCTTCTTTAAGGCTTCTTCCATCTCCACCAGAATTGCCAGCTTATCAATAAACCACACATCAATCTTTGTGATGTCGTGAATGAGTTCATAGGTAAAGCCTCTTCTTAATGCTTCTGCAATCACCCAGATTCTTCTGTCATCTACCAGATGAAGGGTTTCTGTCAGCTGATCATCGGTAAGTCCTGTGAAATCATAAGACATCAGACTATCTACATGCTGTTCCAGGGAACGGATTGCTTTCATTAAGCCGCCTTCAAAATTGGTACAGATACTCATTACCTCACCGGTTGCCTTCATCTGGGTTCCGAGGGTTCTCTTGGCGCTTAAAAACTTATCAAAGGGAAGGCGTGGCATCTTAACCACGCAGTAATCCAGCATGGGTTCAAAGCTTGCATAAGTTTTCTTGGTTACGGCATTTTTAATCTCATCAAGGGTGTATCCCAGAGCGATCTTAGCTGCAACCTTGGCGATGGGGTATCCGGTTGCCTTGGAAGCCAGAGCGGAAGAACGGCTCACTCGTGGGTTTACCTCGATTACACAGTACTCAAAGCTTTCCGGGTGAAGAGCGTACTGAACGTTGCAGCCTCCTGTTATGCCTAATTCGCTGATAATCTTTAATGCAGAGGTACGAAGCATCTGGTATTCCTTATCTCCCAGTGTCTGGGAAGGAGCCACTACGATGCTGTCGCCTGTATGAACCCCTACCGGATCCAGGTTTTCCATGTTGCAGACGGTAATTACATTACCTGCCCCATCACGCATTACTTCATATTCAATCTCTTTCCAGCCTGCAATGCAGCGTTCCACAAGAACCTGACCGACTCGGGATAAACGGAGTCCATTTTCCAGGATTTCCCGGCACTGTGCCGGATTTTCAGCAATTCCGCCGCCTGAGCCTCCCAGTGTATATGCAGGACGTAAAACGATGGGATAACCGATCTGCTCGGCAATTCTTAATCCATCTTCCACATTTTCAACGATATCCGAAGGAGCTACCGGCTCACCAATCTTCTCCATGGTTTCCTTAAACATCTCCCGGTCTTCTGCCTTTTTAATGGTCAGGGCAGTGGTTCCGATGAGGCGTACATTGTTCTTTTCAAAAAACCCCTTATCTTCCAGCTCCATTGCAAGGTTTAAGCCAGCCTGGCCTCCCAGTGTAGGAAGAACGCTGTCTGGTCTTTCTTTTAAAATCAGCTGTTCCACAACCTCTACTGTCAGCGGTTCGATATAAACCTTATCTGCAATGTCTTTATCAGTCATGATGGTTGCAGGATTGGAGTTTAATAAGACAACTTCAATTCCTTCTTCTCTTAAAGAACGGCATGCCTGTGTTCCGGCATAATCAAATTCTGCTGCCTGACCGATGATAATCGGACCAGATCCAAGGACAAGTACTTTTTTGATCTCCTGATTCTTAGGCATTCTTTCCCACCTCCATCATATTTATAAACCGGTCAAATAAGTAGCTGGAATCCTGAGGTCCGGGGCAGGCCTCCGGGTGGTACTGTACGGTAAATATGTTCTTTCCGGTATATTTCATGCCTTCATTTGTTCCGTCGTTGACGTTAACAAATGCAGGAACTGCCACAGCCGGATCTACAGTATCTTCATCCACCACATATCCATGGTTCTGAGAAGAGATGTAAACTCTACCGGTTTCTAAATCTTTAACCGGGTGATTGCCGCCTCTGTGTCCGTATTTCAGCTTATGGGTATCAGCGCCAGTGGCCAGTGCCATCAGCTGATGTCCAAGGCAGATCGCAAAGATGGGAACCTGTGATTCATACAGCTTGCGGATTTCCTTAATGATCTCCGTACACTCCTTGGGATCTCCAGGGCCGTTTGACAGCATAATTCCATCTGGATTTGTGGAAAGAATCACTTCTGCTTTTGTATCCGCAGGATATACAGTAACCTCACAGCCTCTTTCATTTAAAGACCGTGCAATATTTTTTTTAGCTCCTAAATCTAACAGCGCCACCCGCTTGCCTTCACCGGGAAGCACATATGATTCCTTACAGGTAGTTGCATTCACAACGCCCGTTACGGAATAAGTTTTCATACGCGAAATGACTTCGTCAAGATCAAATCCTTCATCGGTTGTGATCATGCCGTTCATTGTACCTTTTTCTCTTAAGATTTTTGTTAGGGCTCTCGTATCGATACCACTGATACCTGGAATGTCGTTAATTTCTAAGAAATGCTGAATGGTATCCTCGCTTCTAAAGTTGCTGGGGATTCTAGATAATTCTCTGACAATGTAGCCATCCGGCCAAGGTTTGTATGACTCCATATCTTCCTGACAAATGCCGTAATTACCAATTAGCGGATACGTCATCACAACTGCCTGTCCCGCATAGGATGGGTCGGTGAGGACTTCTAAATAACCCGTCATGGAAGTATTAAATACGATCTCACTGATCACTTCCCGTTTTGAACCAATGCTCGTGCCTGTAAAAACAGTGCCGTCTTCCAGTATTAAAAAAGCTTTCATACGCAAAGTCCCAATCCTTTCTTAATATTTGTCCACGTTTTTTGGACATAAAGGGATACCCGCAGGGTGTTTCTTAATATTTGTCCATGTACTTTGGACATAAAGGGATACCCGCAGGGTGTTTCTTAATATTTGTCCGTACTTTGGACATAAAGGGATACCCTTTAAGGTTTAATTTTGAACTGACTGGTATCAGACCAAATTGAATAGATTATACATTATACCGCGACATTTTTCAACTGTTTTTTTATAATTTATTTATTTACTTTTTATGCATTATTTTTCTTTTTTCAGATATTTTAATCAGGTTTACTGTATATTTATGCAATGCTATTAATATTATACATTACTGTATACTTTGTGTCAACTTCGAACAAACTATTTATGAGGTGATAAATTATGATTGATAACAACGAACTTCCCATTGGATTTACCATGGAACTGGCGCAGCATTCAGACATTATGGTACAGTTTGCCGGACTCTCTAAAGATGATCAAAATCGCATTATCAATGGTGCAAGAGAAATTGAAAGCCGAGATGAAATGAGAAGCTATGTAGAGTCCATGTTCCATGAACCCAAAACTTCATTCTTTTAAAAAAGCCCCCGCAAAAACTGATTTATTTAGTTTTATGCGGGGCTTTTGTAATCATTGCCCAGAGCAGCTAATATATTAATAATAATCATTCAATAAGGGGCTATTATGAATCCATATATGACCACTGCCCAGGAAACGGCTGCTACCGGCTCTCTTCAGGTGGATGTGGTATCTACCGAGAATAACTATCCCATCGGGGATGCAGAAGTTTCCATTTCCTTCACAGGAGACCCCGGCAGCATTTTAGAAAAGGTTACTACTGACAGTTCCGGTCAGTCCGAAACCGTAAGTTTATCAGCGCCGCCTGTCGATTTAAGTCTGTCTCCCGGACTGGCACAGCCGTATTCAGAATATTCACTTTTTATTACTGCACAGGGTTATGAACCAGTGGCTATCTCCGGAACCCAGATCCTGGCAGATACGGATGCCATTCAGCCTGTCCGCATGACTCCTGTCAAAGACGAGACAACACCCGATACGCCCATTACCATTCCGGATCATACGTTGTACGGCGACTATCCTCCAAAGATAGCAGAGGCCGAGGTAAAGCCTGTTGCAGAAACCGGCGAGATTGTATTAAGCCGGGTTGTTGTTCCACAGACAATTATTGTACATGACGGTGTGCCCACAGATCCCACAGCCACCAATTATTACGTTCCTTATAGCGATTATATTAAAAATGTGGCCTCCAGTGAAATTTACGCTACCTGGCCAAAAGAAACAATTACTGCAAATGTTCTGGCGATTATGAGCTTTACGTTAAACCGTGTTTATACGGAATGGTACCGGAATCAGGGTTATGACTTTACCATTACTTCCTCTACCGCTTTCGACCATAAATGGATACACGGCAGAAATATTTTTGACAGCATTTCCCAGGTTGTAGATGAAATCTTTAACAGCTACTTATCACGGCCCGGAATCAAACAGCCCATCTTAACCCAGTACTGTGATGGCCACCGGGTAACTTGTCCTAACTGGATGTCCCAATGGGGAAGCTGCACCTTAGGGGAACAGGGCTATACTGCCATTGAAATTCTCCGGAACTATTACGGAAGCAACATGTACATCAATACTGCGGAACAGGTTTCCGGCGTTCCTTCCTCCTTCCCCGGTTATAATTTAACTGTAGGTGCCTCTGGAGACAAGGTGCGCCAGGTTCAGGAGCAGCTTGATACCATTGCGGGGGTTTATACCAGAATCCCCAGAATCACAGCAGACGGGGTTTATGGAGATAACACGGCAGAGGCAGTCCGTCAGTTCCAGTCCATATTTAAACTTCCTGTGACGGGAGTCATTGATTTTGCAACCTGGTATAAGATCTCCCAGATCTATGTGGGCATTACAAGAATTGCCGAGTATTCTTAAACTCTATAAAAGAGGGATATCCCGCCAGATTTGTATCCGACGAAATATCCCTTTTTTTAATTGTATTTAAATTATCCCTCGCCTCCCAGCAGATCTGCGATCACGTATCCCAAAAGTGCCAGTGCAATTCCTCCCAGCAGTTCATATATTGCCACGGTTTTCCACGGCACATCCCAGAGAATAACAAAGGGGGAAGAAATCACAAGACCAATGATCACCCGGTACATCTGATGCTCATAACGGGTCAGAAGCTGCTCCACCACTCTGGCAAACAGAAGAACCCCTGTCAGCATGCCCAGAAAATACGGGAACAATACTGTAACGTTTTTCATAAGACCTTGAAAATCAAGAGCACAGGCTGCCCGGATGCAGGCATTATTGGTCTGCAAAACAGGCTCATAAAAGCCCAGCATCATCATGATCATGGACCCGCTTACCCCTGGTACGATCATAGTGGCGGCTGCAAGAAGCCCCACTGCAAAAAGAGTAACTACCCAGTATTTTCCCGATGATAAATATGCCGCACCGGAAGCCATGGCAAACCCTTCTCCGCTATGACTGGAAGCGATCACTGTTTCAGCCACATATGTAATGAGGATTACGATGCTGCATGTGATTCCAGCAGTTATAATTCCTTTCCATAAGTCATTTTTTTCTCCAGAAAAAGCTTTGCGGCCAAGGGCCGGAAGACCGCCTCCGATTAATCCCAGAAAGGATAGTTTCGTCTGAAGAGGATATGTATGAAACAGATATTCAAAGACCAGTGACAAAAAAATGATGCCTGCAACTGCACCGATTCCATAAGGAAGAAGAATCCTTATACTTTTTACCGGCTCTTTAAAAAGCCGGTTTACCGCATGGATGATCTTATCATAGACACCCATGGTAATGGCCAATACTCCTCCGCTGATGCCCGGCAGTATATTTGCCACACCAATTATTAAACCTTTTAAAAGCTCACCGATATACTTCAAGCAATTCCTCCTGCATTAATCCGTATATCAAATCCTATGCACTTTTACTGCTTCTAATACTTCTTTTACCTGATTCAGCTTATAATCTGCAAGACTCTGGTCAAATCCATATCTTGTATCGATGACTGCCGCAATTTTAAGCCCAGCCCGGTGTGCTGCCGTTATTCCGATGGTGGAATCCTCTACAGCAAGACATTCCTCCGGCTTTAATTTCAGCTGCTCTGCTGTATATAAATAGATCTCCGGGTCAGGTTTGCTCTTTTTAAACTGTTCTCCGCTGACCACTGCTTCAAAATAGTCCCGGATTCCATTTTCTTTAAGAACACGTTCCACCAGTTCTAAATGGGTGGAAGAGGCAAGAGCCAGACGAAAACCAGCTTCTTTCAGCTGTTTTAATGTATCGGTTACTTCCAGGCGGTAAATGCTTCGGTAATCTATTTCGCTATAAATATCTCTCTGTCGGAATTCTGTTCTTAACTCCTCCCAGGTCTGTCCATTGGAGACAACCCTCTCCACTACTTCCCAGCACTCCTGCTTTGTTGCCCCAACCATTGGATACAGATCCTCCAGTTTTACATCTGGATTTTTCTTTTTGGCAAATTCCAGCTGATATTCCAGATATACACCCTCGCTGTCGATAATAACGCCATCCATATCAAATATCACTGCCTTAATCATAATTCTCTCCTCTGTATTCATTCTGATTAAGACCATACGACAATAAAAGGTATCTTGTCAAGTCAAAGTCATAAGAGATGGCCGGAAGAGGCTCTTATTTACCGCCCCTTCCGGCCTGTTTCCCCGACTCAATACACAGCCGGGCGTTTCACCATAAATGTGTTATGCCCCAGCTGCCTGAGAGCCTGCTCCATTTTAACGGCATTGTCCATATTTCGGAATGCACCGACTCGAACCTTATATAAACCATCTTCATAAACTACGAAAGCTGGAAATCCCTGGGATTTCAGCATATTAACCTGGTCCTCGGCCAGAGAACGCACCCGGAAGGCACCCGTCTGTATCTGATAGTACTCAACCTGATTTTCTTCCTGCTGCTGAATGGTATTTAAAATACCAGTAGCAATTGCCTGGGCTATCTCATCAAAGCGATCGTCAAAAAGATAATTATCCGCTTCATTATCTATAAAACCAACCTCTGTTAAGACAGATGGAATCTTTGTTCTTCTCAATACTACAAGCCCCGGACGTTCCACAGTTCCTAAATTGGTAAAGCCGATTGCTCCAAGTGCTTCTCCGATATTCCCTCCAAGCATTCCCTCAATGCCTTTGTTTTCAAAAACAACCGTTTCCACTCCGGATCCTGTTCCTGGAACCGGCATGGCATTCCGGTGAATGGAGACGAATAAATCTGCTTCAGCATCATTGGCCATCATGGCTTTTTCCAGGGGTGTATTATAGGTATCGTCAGTTCTTGTATACCTGACATCAACTCCGTTGTCTGCCAGGACTTTCCCGACAGCTAACGCAAGTTTTAAGTTATCATCTTTTTCCTGCCGCCCATTATAGACTGCACCCGGGTCCGCACCGCCGTGACCGGCATCTATTACCACGATCTTTCTCTCAGCCAAAAGAAAAACTCCTTTCACATACCTCTATTCTATAAAGTATGTAAAAGAAGTGTTCTCCGTACCATATTTCAGACTATGATTTATTCATTTTCTCCTAATTCTGCCATAACATCCACGCCTCTTGGACCAACCGGTGTGGAAAAGACAATCTGAGTACTGGTCTTTCCGTATTTCTGAAGCTGTCCGATGAAAATATCCAGCTCCATGGTGCTTTGAAATGCCACCTTAATCAGCATGGAATAATCTCCGGTAACGCAGTTGCATTCCAACACATTGGGTATGGAATCCATGTAGGAATAAAACTGGATTTTATCAAGGGGCGACACATCCAGATTAACAAATGCGATGATGTGGTAGCCAAGCTTCATAGGGTCCACTGACGCATGATACCCGGTGATGATTTTTTCCCGCTCCAGCTTTTCAATTCTGGAGGAAACAGCAGGCGAGGATAAAAAGGTATTTTCTGCTATGTTCTTTAAAGATGCCCGTGCGTTCTTCTGCAGTGTCTGCACTATTTTCTTATCAATATCGTCCATATCTTCCTCCTTGAATTAAAAAAAGCGCCAGTACCACTAAAGTACTGAACGCTTTTGTTCTAACAAATTAAGCTTAAACCTTATTAATCTTTTCTTATCAATATCATAACCAATTATCAAATACTTGTCAACGTTTATTTTATTAAGGATGGCATCTTTTTCATCCGTTCAATGGCTTCCACTGTGTTTTCGTAGGTTCCAAATGCGGTGAGACGGAAGTAACCTTCTCCACTGGGACCGAATCCACTTCCAGGCGTTCCCACAACGCTGGCTTCCTCTAAAAGCCGGTCAAAGAAGTCCCAGGAAGTCATTCCTTCCGGCACCCGCAGCCAGATATAAGGCGCATTCACACCTCCGTATACTTGGCAGCCCGCCTCTTTTAAACCGTCATAGATCACCTTTGCATTTCTCATGTAATAGGCCACCTGTTCTTTTAACTGAGCTTTACCTTCTTGGGAATAAACCGCTGTTCCTGCTTTCTGAATGATGTAGGGAGCACCGTTAAACTTGGTTCCATGGCGTCTTGCCCATAAAGAATGGAGCATGACTCCGCCTCTTACCAAAGCTTTTGGGATCACGGTAAAGCCAAGACGTACACCGGTAAAACCGGCATTCTTGGAAAATGAACGAAATTCAATGGCACAGGTATGGGCTCCCTCTATCTCATAGATGGTGTGAGGCACGTCGTCCTGGGCAATGTAAGCTTCATAGGCAGCATCATAAAGAATGACTGCGCCAGTCTCATTGGCATAATCCACCCATACTTTTAACTGATCTCTGGTAAGAGTGGTTCCGGTAGGATTATTGGGAACACATAAGTAAATAAGATCTGGAGTTTCCTCTGGAAGCTGTGGAACAAAATGATTCTCAGCGGTACATGGCATATAAATAACATTACTCCATTTTCCTGTCGTTTCATCATATTCACCAGTTCTTCCTGCCATGACATTGGAATCCACATAAACCGGATAAACGGGATCACAGACAGCGATTTTACAGTTCTGATCGAAAATTTCCTGAATATTTCCGCAGTCACTCTTCGCTCCGTCGGATACAAAAATTTCATCTGCTGCGATCTGGCAGCCTCTTTTAATGTAGTCTTCACTGGCAATGAGTTCTCTTAAAAAACCATAACCAAGATCCGGTGCATATCCGTGAAAAGTTCCCGCTTCCCCCATCTCATCTACTGCTCCATGAAGCTCCTTAATAATTGCCGGAGCTATGGGCTGGGTTACGTCACCGATTCCAAGACGAATCACCTTTTTATCGGGATTTGCCTCTATATAAGCATTCACCTTTTTCGCAATGGTGGAAAACAGATAACTTCCAGGTAATTTTAAGTAGTTTTCGTTGATCTTAACCATAGGTACCTCCTGTTTTTAAAGATTATTTATGTCCAACTCTCCTGCAAACACCTCCACAGCAGGACCTGTCATAAATACGTGACCGCTTCCCTCTCTGTCCCAGTGAATCGTTAAGTTGCCGCCTTTTAATGAGACCTCCACCGTATTGCCGGTGCGTCCGCAAAGCGCCGAAGCAACTGCACTGGCTGTTGCTCCAGTCCCGCATGCCCAGGTCTCTCCGCTTCCTCTCTCCCACACCCGCATGCGGATGTGCTCTGTACTTACCACCTGAATAAATTCAGAATTGGTACGCTCCGGAAAACGCTTATGATTTTCAAACCCAGGTCCGATTGCTTCCAGATCCAGGCTGTCAATGTCATCCATATAATAAACTGCATGAGGATTTCCCATGGAAATACCAATAAACTCATAATCCGTACCATCGACACAAATAGGCTCCGGTACCTGACTTGTTACTTCCGGGATACCCATATCAACCGTTAAAAGGACAGCTTTCCCATCTTCCTCAGTCACTTTTAAATGCTTGATTCCAGCTGCCGTTTCCACATCAAACTCCGTCTTTTCCACCAGATGATGATCGAAAACATACTTACCCACACAGCGGATGCCATTGCCGCACATGGGGCTCTCTGAACCGTCAGCGTTAAACATACGCATGCGGCAGTCTGCCACTTTGGACGGGCAGATCAGAATCAGACCATCCGATCCGATTCCAAAATGCCGGTCACTGACTTTTTTTGAAAGCTCTGCAGGATCCTCAACGGATTCCTCAAAACAGTTAATATATACATAATCGTTTCCGATTCCCTGCATTTTTGTAAATTTCATTTTAATCCCCCACTGTTAAATATTAATAAGGCTCATGATCATCTGGGCAGTTTCCACCATGTTGGTTCCGCTGTCCATACTGCACTTTTGAATGTAACGGTGTGCTTCTGATTCTGTCATATGATTCCGTTCCATCAAAAGTTCCTTGGCCTGCTTAATCAGCTCCTGCTCTTCTCCGCTTCTTTCCTTTGGCTGGCTCTTTAACTTCTTCCGCCTTTTTGCCAGAGATTCCATCATCATCTCTAAGGTACTTAAAAGATCCTGAACCTTTAAAGGCAGTCCAAGACAGACCATATCATCCGGTGCCCTGCCGCTCCACTGGCTGGGTGACGCTACCAGGAGCATGAGCATCCCTTTTGGGAGACATTCATAAATCTCCTGATACACCATATCCGCAAACCTGCAGCCGCATACTACAATTCCACTGCCCAGCTCATCCGCGCTGTTGACCGTCTGAGCGCCGGAGGTGCAGACTGCCGAGACCGAAAAGCCGTTTTTCATAAGAATATTCTTTATATTTTTCGCATCCTCTGCTTTTGAAAATGCCACAATCACATTGGTCAAACACTCTCACCTCCAGATAACAGTATCAGGGAACGGGATCTATCAATACTTGTATAAGTATTCTTCCACTTCCCAGTCCGTTACCTGCGCACGGAACATACGCCATTCAGCTTCCTTTGCCTCTAAGTATTTGGTGTAAATGTGCTCACCCAGCACTTCCTTCATAAACTCATCCTTACGGAACATTTCAATGGCCTCTCCCAGCGTTTCCGGAAGCTGCTCGATTCCTTTAGAAGCCATCTCTTCTACCGACATGGAATAACCATTGCAGTCTACACTTTCCGGCGGAGTCATCTTCTTTTCAATGCCGTCAAGTCCTGCCGCCAGACAGGCAGCAAGTGCCAGATAGGGATTAACCGCTGAATCAGGGCTGCGCAGCTCGATGCGTGTACTTTCTCCTCTTGCACAGGGAATCTTAATCATAGAGCTTCGGTTAGACCGGGCTGACCATGCCACATAAACCGGAGCATCATATCCGGGTACAAGACGTTTGTAGGAATTGACCAGTGGATTGGTTAAAATAGTCATTCCCTGCATATGATGGAGAATGCCTGCCATAAACTGGTAAGCCGTCTGGCTTAATCCCAGCTCATCCTCCGGATCCTCAAACATATTCTTACCTGATAAGTCAGAAAGGGACATGTTAATGTGCATTCCGGAACCATTGACACCAGCCTTGGGTTTTGGCATAAAGGTGGCATGAAGACCGTGGCGTTTTGCAATTGCCTTAACTGCCATCTTAAATGTCATGATGTTATCAGCTGTCACCATACCTTCTGCGTACTGAAAATCAATCTCATGCTGACCTGGGGCAATCTCGTGGTGGGATGCCTCAATCATAAAGCCCATCTCTTCCAGGGTAAGGATCATGTCTCTTCGGACATTCTCTGCCTGGTCAATGGGGGCTACATCAAAATAGCCTGCCATTTCATGGGTATCTGTGGTGGGCTGACCTTCCTCATCCATGTGAAAAAGGAAAAATTCGCATTCCGGGCCTGCATGAAATACAAACCCCATATCATTTGCTTTTTTTAATACCTTTTTCATAACAAACCGGGGATCTCCTTCAAAAGGAGTCTGGTCGGGGCAGTGTACATCGCACATCAGCCTTGCAACTTTCCCCTGCTGGGGACGCCATGGGAATATCTCAAAGGTATCCAGATCCGGATAGAGATACATATCAGATTCTTCACTTCTTACAAACCCCTCTATGGAAGAACCATCAAACATACAGCGGTTATCCAGGGCTTTTGACAGCATATTCTTTGTGATTGCAACGTTTTTTAACATGCCGAATATATCGGTAAACTGAAGACGGATAAATTCCACATCTTCTTCTTCCACAATGCGGAAAATATCTTCTTTGCTGTACTTGCTCATATAACACTCTCCTTTTCTCATGATTGAATAAAGAGCCCCGCCTTATGGGACTCTTTGCCACTTATGCGATCCTTGCAAAGCGTCTCTGCTCTATGGGGAACGAGGTTCCTGAAGAAAATAATACCTAGAAAAAGGGTGGGCAAACACAGCCTCACTTCATGGACCATCTTCGCACCACCCCGTCATATGTGTAAAATATAACAGCTGGAAAAAAATTTGTCAATGTGTTTTTTCATTCCTGCTTTGATACCGGAGCGCCCGGACTGCATTTAAGATCGCAAGCACAGAAACGCCAACATCGCCGAAAACAGCGGCCCACATGGTGGCAATTCCTGCTGCTGAAAGGATCAGAATCAGCACCTTCACACCTATGGCAAAAATAATATTCTGCTTTACTATTCCCACAGTTTTTCTGGCAATCAGGATTGTATCAACCAGTTTTGTAAGCTCATCGGTCATGATTACCACGTCTGCCGCTTCCACGGCTGCATCAGATCCAATCTGCCCCATGGCAATCCCCACATCGGCACGGGCAAGAACCGGTGCATCGTTGATGCCGTCTCCAACAAATGCAATCGCTGCACCCTCATGCTTCTTTGTCAGCAGCTCTTCCACCTTGCCTACTTTATCGC
>SVDT01000040.1 GCA_015057775.1 Paenibacillaceae bacterium
GGTAGCACCGTAGAAGTCCCTGTAGGTGCAAACCAGAAGAATGCCATGACCCCCATGACAACCGTACGCACCGAGAACATCCTGTTCATCTGCGGCGGAGCCTTCCCAGATCTGGAGGATATCATCAAAGAGCGCCTGAAAGAAAAGACCTCCATAGGATTTTCCTCCGAATTAAAAGACAAGTACGACAAGGATGCCAACATACTCTCCCGTGTAACCAACGAAGACTTAAAAAAATTCGGAATGATACCCGAGTTTCTCGGACGACTCCCCATCACAGTCACCCTGGAGACCTTAACCAAAGAACTATTAGTCCGGGTATTAAACGAGCCAAGGAATGCCATATTAAAACAGTACCAGAAGCTTTTAGAGCTGGACGAAGTAAAACTGGTATTTGAAGACGAAGCCCTGGAATGGATTGCCGAGGAAGCACTGAAAAAAAAGACCGGTGCAAGAGCCCTGCGTGCCATCATAGAAAGCTTCATGCTGGACATCATGTATGAGATTCCCAAAGACCCCAACATCGGTTCCGTGATCATCACCAGAGCTTACTTAGACAAAAACGGAGGCCCTCTCATCCAGATGAGAGGATAAGAAGAAAGGAGAGTGAAACATGCTATATATCGGTATCATAGGTATCCTTGCGGCTCTCGACTTATTCATCAAGCAGGCCATAGAACAGCAAAGCGAATCAGACTTCCCCAAAGAATTACAGAAAAGCGGCGGTAAGATTCTTCTGTACAAAAATCACAATCCGGGCTTTTCCTTTGGCTATTTAAAAGACCACCCGGAACTTGTTTCCATGATTCCCCTTGCAGTTGCCTCCTTCATTGGAGGAATGTTAGCATGCCTCTTAAAAAGCAAAGGAAAAACTGCAGAAAAGCTTGCCTTCTCCATAGCCCTTGGAGGAGCGGTCAGCAATCTGTACGACCGTCTGGTTCGTCATTACGTAGTAGACTATTTCAGTATTCAGTATGGCAAGCTAAAAAAAGTAGTCTTTAATCTGGGCGATTTCTTCATCTTTCTGGGTGCTGGTCTCATCATCATAATTGAAACCATACGTGCATTCAAAGAGCGCTAAACCAAAAAAAACGGCTGTCTTCTTGACACAGCCGTTTTTCTATTGTACAATCATTCATAAAATATAAAAAAACAGGAGTTGATTTTTTTGGATTCGAGTGACTATATACAGTTGCTTACGTTAATTTTATTAGTTTCATTATCAGCATTTTTCTCATCCGCTGAGACAGCATTTACAACGGTGAACCGGATCAGGGTCAGGACACTGGCAGAAGCAGGCAACAAGAATGCCATCACGCTTACGAAGATACTGGAGAACCAGGGGAAGATGCTCAGCGCGATTCTTGTAGGGAACAATGTGGTTAACTTAACCGCCTCTTCCATGTCCACTACGTTGGTCATGAGTATCTGGGGGAATAAGGCAATCAGTATTGGGACCGGCATTCTGACACTTGTAATTCTGGTTTTCGGTGAAATTTCCCCTAAGACCATTTCAACCTTATATTCCGAAACAATTGCTTTAAAATATGCAAAAATCATCTACGCATTTATGACAATCATGACACCAGTCATCTACGTAGTACACATCCTCTCCTCCAGCTTTTTGCGTTTCATCCACGTGAACCCAAACAAAAAGCAGGATTCTATTACAGAAGATGAACTAAGAACCATTGTAGATGTAAGCCATGAAGAGGGCGTAATTGAATCAGAAGAAAGAAAGATGATTAACAATGTATTTGATTTCGGTGACTCCGTAGCCAGGGACATCATGATACCTCGTATTGACATGACCTTAGTAGACGTAAATGCCACATACGAAGAGCTGATCGATATTTTCCGCGAGGAGATGTACACCAGAATTCCTGTATATGAAGAAACCAATGACAATGTAATTGGAATCATCAACATGAAAGACCTTCTTTTAACCGATAACAGCACCGATTTTAACATCCGTGATTTCCTAAGAGAGCCCCTCTATACATATGAGTACAAAAAAACAGCTGAACTCATGATAGAGATGCGCCAGACCTGTAACAACGTGGTTATCGTCCTGGACGAATACGGAGCGACAGCCGGCATGATCACTCTGGAAGATTTACTGGAAGAGATTGTAGGAGAGATCCGGGACGAATACGATGAAGACGAAGAGAACGAGCTGGTAGAAGTAGCCCCCCAGGAATACCTTGTAGAAGGCTCCATGAAGCTAGACGATTTAAACGACAGGCTTGGTCTGGAACTGGAATCAGAGGACTACGATTCCATAGCGGGCTTAATCATCGGACTTTTAGACCGTCTACCCGAGCAAGGAGAAGAAGTAATTTACGGTGATATCAGGCTGGTAGTAGAAGCCCTGGATAAGAATCGAATTGATAAAGTGAGAATGTATCTGGGAGTTGAAGAAGCAGGACAGACCAAGAGGGACTGAGACGGAGTTTCGGCGGGAGAACTTCTAAGACCGGACAGGCACAAAAAACATGGGATCGGAAACACTTCACCCGAATTTCTGAAAGAAATTCGCGCTCAGGGTTTCCTCGGAAATTGGCTTTGAAGCCAATTTCCGCCCATGTTTTTTGCACCTCTCCGGCCTAAGAAGTTCTAACCCCGCCTCCAAACCGTCTCCGCCCCTCTTGGTCTGTCCTGTTTCCAGCGACGCATCAGGCCCCTCCACTGTTAAAAGAACTCCTCCACGTCATCAATCCTAACGAAGTAAAGGTGCTTATTTCACCTTTTCGTCCGCGACGTTTTTTCCCAGATGGAGAAGCAGTGTTGAACAGAAAATGAGGAGTCCGGTCCCCGGATAAAGCGATTTGTGGAGGGCGTCGATAGGTGTTAGGGAGAGGAAGTGCAAAAATGAGGACAAAAAACGGACTCACAAAGTCCGTTTTTTAGGCGCCCTGAGTCGGGTTTTCATCAAGAAAACCTGACGAATGGTGCCGGTGTCCTTATTTTTGTGCTTTCTCTCCCTTACACCTATCCCGTCCGAAACCATGAGCGTATCCGGGGACCGGACTCCTCATTTTCCGCCAGCCCCCATAACTCCCCATCTCTAAACCAACCGTCCCCCACTAACTAAGCATCCCCCCCGCAGTCCCACTAGCTGCGCAGATCGCCATCGTAGTCAGTATCTGATTCATCGACCCGTTAATCCCTCTGTTCAGCATAAAGGAAACTGCCAGCAGCACAAGGAAATACAAAAGACCCAGTAGCAGGCCCCAGAAGAATCTCCTTTGCTTAATGCTCTTCCCCATGAGAATCCCTCCAAAGAGACAGGTGATTACGTATACTGCATTGACACCCAGCCGGATCTGACCTTCCTTCAGCCGGAATCTATAAAGCGCTAAGGCCAGGATCACCAGCAGGACTCCGGTCAGTATGTAGGTGACAAGCAGATTTCTAAGTGTGACCTGAAGCTTTGATTTTTCCATGTTTTTTCTCCTTATGTCTTGTCTTCTGGTTCAGTATATTCGTCCATCAGGGAGGATATTCGAATATATTGGCGGTTGAAAAAAATGTTTCGCCACCTCCCTGAGGGGGCAATTCATCTTGCACTGGTTAAAAACATGTGGTATAATCTCAAAGAATTAGGCAAATACAGGAGGTGTAAGTTTATGAAACACGTAAAAACATTAAGTTCCAGTACATTAAAAGAATCTATGAAAAAAGGCGGCTGCGGTGAGTGCCAGACTTCCTGTCAGTCAGCTTGTAAAACATCCTGTACAGTAGGTAACCAGAGCTGCGAAAACAGCAATCGCTAGTATAAAACTGTATAGTACAGCCATAAGGCAGATAAGCACATGCCCCTGCGGTCGTTAGACGGTAGGGGTTGCTTCGCTTGTCTGCTAAATATGATTATAGGTTTAAATCTTAATTAAGGAGAATACAAGTGATCCATCAATATATTAATAACGGCTTCCATATTATTATGGATGTCAACAGCGGGTCTGTTCATTCCGTTGATCCGGTTATGTATGATGCTGTAAAGATTGCAGCACCACTGGTGCCAGATATGGACAAGGCCGCAGCGCTTCCAAAGGAAGCGGAGGAGAAAGTGCTTTTAGAGCTTTTAAGTACCTATGAAGAGGCTGAGGTGAGAGAGGCTCTGGAAGAAATTCAGTTTCTGATCGATGAAGGGGAACTGTTTACCAAGGATATTTACCATGATTATGTGGTTGATTTTAAAAAGAGAAAGACCGTTGTGAAGGCTCTTTGCCTCCATATTGCTCATGACTGCAACCTTGCTTGCAAGTACTGCTTTGCGGAAGAAGGGGAGTATCATGGACGCCGTGCACTGATGTCATTTGAGGTTGGTAAGAAGGCACTGGATTTTCTGATTGCCAATTCCGGGAATCGTAAGAATCTGGAAGTGGACTTTTTTGGCGGCGAACCGCTGATGAACTGGGGGGTTGTAAAACAACTTGTTGAATACGGGCGCTCAAAAGAGAAAGAATATAATAAGAACTTCCGTTTTACCATGACTACCAACGGTGTTCTTTTGAATGATGAGATTATGGAATACTGTAATCGGGAAATGAGCAATGTGGTGTTGAGTCTTGATGGACGGAAGGAAGTCAATGATCAGATGCGTCCGTTCCGGAACGGGAAGGGAAGCTATGAGCTGATCGTTCCTAAATTTCAGAAGTTCGCAAAAATGAGAGGGGAAAAGGATTATTATATCCGGGGTACGTTTACTCGGAATAATATGGATTTTTCAAAAGATGTTCTGGAGTTTGCAGATCTTGGGTTTGAGAGCATGTCCATTGAACCGGTTGTGGCTCAGGATGAAGAGGATTATTCTATCAGACAGGAAGATATTCCGGCTATTTTAGAGGAGTATGATAAGCTGGCTGTTGAGTATATTAAGAGACAGAAGGAAGGAAAAGGATTTAATTTCTTCCACTTTAATATTGATCTGACTCAGGGACCCTGTGTGGCCAAGAGATTGTCTGGCTGCGGTTCAGGGACCGAGTATCTGGCGGTTACGCCATGGGGTGATTTCTATCCATGCCACCAATTTGTCGGAGAAGAAGAATTTCTTCTGGGCAATGTAGATACAGGTGTGACAAACACACAGATCCGCGATGAATTTAAACTTTGCAACGTTTATGCAAAAGACAAATGCCGGGATTGCTTCGCAAGGTTTTATTGCAGCGGGGGCTGTGCAGCTAACTCCTATAATTTTCATGGAAGCATTACGGATGCGTATGATACCGGCTGCGAGATGCAGAAGAAACGGATTGAGTGTGCGATCATGATTAAGGCAGCATTGGCTGAAGAATAAGACTGAAAGTTTCAGCTTTCAGACTTAAACTTGTTTTAATCCAAAAGTGAAGGAGAAAAGTCATGAAAAGTAACAAAGGCAAGGGCCTGTTAGGGCTGATTTTTGCACTGGTGATGGTTGGTTTATTCGGTTATTTTGGATATACTACCATGGGTGACATTAAGCTTGGACTTGATCTGGCGGGGGGCGTCAGCATTACCTATCAGGCAAAAGAAGAAAAACCAAGTGAAGAGGACATGAAGGATACCATCTACAAGCTGCAGCAGAGAGTTCAAAACTACAGCACTGAGGCAGAGGTATATCAGGAGGGTGACAACCGTATTAACGTTGATATCCCAGGCGTTTCAGATGCTAATGCAATTCTTGAAGAACTTGGAAAACCTGGTTCCTTAACATTTACAGATGAAGCTGGAAAAGTTATTTTAAATGGTAATCAGGTGTCTACTGCAAAACCTGTTATTACTGAGAATAACGGCATCAAGCAATATATGGTAGATTTAACGTTTACTGATGACGGAAAAAAAGTATTTGGTGATGCGACTACTGCCAATGTTGGGAAACGAATTGCGATTATCTATGACGGAAAGATGTACTCAAATCCAGTTGTTCAGGAACCAATTACCCAGGGTCAGTGTCAGATCAGCGGAATGAGCTCTTATGAGGAAGCGGAAACACTGGCTTCTACCATTCGTATTGGATCTCTTTCTCTCGAACTGGAAGAATTGCGTTCCAATGTAGTGGGTGCAAAACTGGGACAGGAAGCCATCAGTACCAGCTTAAAGGCAGGTGCAATTGGATTTGCCATTGTGGCTGTATTTATGATTCTTGTTTATTTGCTTCCAGGAGTTGCTTCTGTTATCGCACTGTCTATTTATGTAGGCGTGATCTTAATTTTGTTAGAGGCGTTTGAGGTAACTCTTACTCTTCCTGGTATTGCAGGTATTATTCTGTCCATTGGTATGGCGGTGGATGCAAACGTAATTATCTTTACCCGTATCAAAGAAGAGATTGGATATGGAAAAAATGTAAAAAGTGCCATCGAGGCTGGATTTCATAAGGCATTGTCTGCAATCATCGATGGAAATGTTACAACATTAATTGCAGCAGCTGTGTTGTTCTGGAGAGGATCCGGTACAGTAAAAGGCTTCGCTTCCACACTAGCCATCGGTATCGTACTTTCCATGATAACTGCACTGTTTGTGACAAAGTTCGTATTAAACAGTCTGTTTAAACTGGGATTTGAAAATGAAAAAATGTATGGCATTAAAAAGGATAGAAAGCCCATCGATTTTGTTTCAAAGCGTATGATCTGGTTTTCTGCCTCCCTCATTGTTATTGTTATTGGTCTTGCATGGCTTGGAGTGAATCAGTCCCAGACTGGAAGTATTTTAAATTACAGCATGGAGTTTAAAGGCGGTACTTCCACAAATGTTACATTTAATGAAGACATGACTCTGGAAAAAATCTCTTCCGATGTAGTTCCGGTGGTTGAGCAGATTACCAAAGATGCCGATGTACAGACTCAGAAGGTAGCAGGTACAAACGAAGTTATTATTAAGACAAGAACATTAACTGTGGATGAGAGAGAAGCGCTTAATAAATCCATGGTAGAGCATTTTGGAGTAGAATCAGAGAAGATCACTGCAGAGAGTATTTCCGGAGCAATCAGCCAGGAAATGAAGCGTGATGCAATTGTGGCTGTTATTATAGCTACCATCTGTATGCTTTTGTATATCTGGTTCCGGTTTAAGGATATCCGGTTTGCAAGCAGTGCGGTACTGGCACTGGTTCATGATGTGCTGGTTGTACTTGCTTTTTATGCAATCTTAAAATGGTCTGTAGGTTCTACATTTATTGCCTGCATGCTTACGATTGTAGGTTATTCTATCAACGCTACCATTGTTATTTTTGACCGTATCCGTGAAAACTTAAAGACTCAGAGTAAGCTGGAGCTTGCTGAGATCGTTAACTTAAGTATCACTCAGACCTTTACCAGAAGTATTAATACTTCTCTTACCACATTTGTTATGGTATTTGTTCTGTTTATTATGGGAGTTTCCTCCATTCGGGAATTTGCCCTTCCGCTCATGGTGGGTATTGTATGCGGTACCTATTCTTCCGTATGCATCACAGGATCCCTGTGGTATATTATGACTGTGAATAAGGGTAAGAAGAATTCTGGTGTGAAAGCAACTGCGAAAAAAAGCAAAAAATAAAAGTAAGGAATTGTAAATGAACTATAAAATCATTGCAAAAGACGGACGTGCAAAACGGGCGGAAGTGACTACGGTGCATGGAACAATCCAGACGCCGGTGTTTATGAATGTGGGAACGGTAGCTGCTATTAAAGGGGCTGTGTCCACCGATGATCTCAGGGAAATTAAAACCCAGGTGGAGCTTTCCAATACCTATCATCTTCATGTGCGTACAGGCGACCGGTTAATTAAGGAGTTTGGCGGTCTTCACCAGTTTATGAACTGGGACCGCCCCATTCTTACAGACTCTGGCGGCTTTCAGGTGTTTTCTCTGACTGGACTCAGGAAGATTAAGGAAGAGGGTGTGTACTTCCAGTCCCATATTGACGGACACAAGATCTTTATGGGTCCGGAAGAGAGCATGCAGATCCAGTCCAATCTGGCATCTACCATTGCTATGGCATTTGATGAATGCCCTCCTCATCCGGCTACCAGGGAATATATGCAAAACAGTGTGGACCGTACCACCAGATGGCTGGAGAGGTGCAGGAAAGAGATGGCAAGGTTAAATGAGCTGCCTGATACCATTAATAAAGATCAGCTGCTCTTTGGTATTAATCAGGGCGGAACGTTTGAAGATATCAGAATTGCTCATGCCAAAACCATATCTGCCATGGATCTTGATGGATATGCTCTGGGTGGTCTCGCAGTAGGAGAGAGCCACTCGGAGATGTACCGGATTCTTGATGAGACGGTTCCTTATCTGCCTGAGAATAAGCCCACTTATCTCATGGGAGTCGGAACTCCGGCCAATATCCTGGAGGCTGTTGATCGGGGCGTGGATTTCTTTGACTGTGTTTATCCGTCAAGAAACGGCCGTCACGGCCACGTTTATACAAACCATGGAAAATTAAATTTATTTAATTCCAAATTTGAACTGGATCATAAGCCGATTGAAGAAGGGTGCCAGTGCCCCACCTGCCGTTCCTACAGCAGAGCTTACATCAGGCATTTATTAAAAGCGAAAGAAATGCTGGGCATGAGATTATGTGTCTTGCATAATCTGTATTTTTATAATACAATGATGGAAGAGATTCGCGAAGCAATCGAGAATCACCGTTATGGAGAGTATAAGGAGAGGAAACTGTCCGGCATGATGGCCGGCGATTCCCAGGCATAAGGCCCCCTTTTAGGACAGGCAGACGGCAGATCGATATTTAAGGAGGAAACGGTTATGTTATTAGCAACAGGCGGTACAATGGGCATGGGTTTCTGGGTAATTTACATTGCAGTAATCTTTGGCTTCATGTATTTTATTGCGATCAGACCACAGAAGAAAGAGAAAAAAAGACAGCAGGAGATGTTCGCCAGTATTGCAGTTGGTGACAGTATATTAACCAGCAGCGGATTTTACGGAGTTATTATCGATATGACTGATGATACCGTTATCGTTGAATTCGGCAATAACAAAAACTGCAGAATTCCTATGCAGAAGTCACAAATTGCACAGGTTGAAAAGCCAGAAGCATAAAAATTATTACCCGGAAAAGGATTTCTTTTTCCGGGTTTTTTCTATACGGGGTTGACAGGTGCATTTCTATGAGATATACTTCAAAAGTAAACGGTTCAATAATGAACTATTGAAAACGTTGTAATAGCTGCCATAGTATACAGCGGGGAAATTTTCTCATATGATTTAGTAAGGGTGTTGTTATGAATGAGTCTATAACCAGTATGCCAGGAGAAAGAATGAGACAGGAAGAAGAGTGCTGTCTGGCATGTTTTGTAAAAATCGATAAAGTATACCAGAAGCTGTGCAGCCGGTCTGTATCGGAATATGGTTTCACTCCCAACGAAATAGTAGTTATGATGTTTCTGGCAAATAGTGAGGGACTTAAAAGCGCTTCGGAGATTGCACAGTATAGAAATATCTCCAAGGGCCTGATCGCAAGATCTGTGGATTCTCTCAGTGAGAAAGGATATTTAACAGCAGACAGAGATAAAAATGACAGAAGGCTGGTCCGCCTCCAGCTTACGAAGAAAAGTGAGGAGATTGTGGAGCGGATCAGGCGGTGCAGGAAGGAATTTGTGGAAGAACTTCACAGGGGCATTCCCGAAGAAGATCTTGAAATTCTTCACCGCACCGCGTCAATCATGAATCAGAATGTGGAGCTCTTTTTAAATAAATCCACCGTCAAGACCGATGATCTGACCAGTTAGATAGGAATTTTTATAGCCCAGGTGATAGACAAGATCTGCCACCTCTTCCGCTTTTCCCAGTCTTCCGGCTGGAATCTCATCGATGAGAGCGATTAATTCATCTTCGCTTAGAAACTGATTCATCTCCGTATCAATGGCTCCGCATGCCACTGCATTGACCTGGATATTACTTGGAGCCAGCTCTTTGGCAAGAGCTTTGGTGAATGCATTAATCCCACCCTTGGTTGCGGAATAGGCTACTTCACAGGATGCACCCGAGACACCCCAGATAGAGGAGATGTTTATAATTTTGCCCTGCTTGCGTTCCAGCATTCCCGGAATTGCCAGCTTGGAACAATGAAAGGCAGAGGTTAAATTGGTCCGTATAATTCGGTCCCAGGCTTCTGTCGTCATATCCTGAAGGAGCCCGATGTAGGAGATCCCTGCATTATTAACCAGTACATCCAGAGAACCATACTGTTTTTTTATCATTTGAAAGAGTTCCTGGCACTGATTCATATCTCCCATATCACCCATATAGGAAAGACAGGAGATCTGATAGGACTCCAGTTCCTTTCTGGTCTGCAAAAGGCGGTCTTCATTATGAAGACAGTTAATGACCACATTGTATCCTTTTTTTGCAAATTTGACAGCAATGGCCTTTCCGATTCCCCGGGAAGCGCCAGTTACAAGTACTGTTTTTCTAGACATAAAACCACCCTTTCTGTCGTTATGTGATGCTATTATTTTAACAAATTCTGCTTTAAAATGCAACGAGGGCATTGCATACAAAAAGATGGGTGAGATATAATGATTACAAAAGAATCTGTAATACAAAATAAAGAAAGCAGGTAGATAAAATGAATGAGATTTATGACGTTGTAATTATAGGGTCAGGTCCGGCAGGTCTTACTGCTGCAGTATATGGAAAAAGAGCTGAACTAAAGATGGTAGTGATTGAAAAAGAAGTCGCCAGTGGCGGACAGATTCTCAATACCTACGAAGTCGATAATTATCCGGGGCTTCCCGGAATTAACGGATTTGACCTGGGTATGAAATTTCGGGATCATGCAGAAAAACTGGGAGCAGATTTTGTTACAGACGAAGTGCTTCGGATTGAGGCAGCAGACGGAGAATTTACCGTTGTAGGTCAGGAGAAGTCCTACGTGACAAAATCAGTCATTATCGCAACTGGAGCTCTGTACAGAAAACTCAGCGTCGTTGGAGAGAAAGAACTGACCGGAATGGGTGTTTCCTATTGTGCAACCTGTGACGGAGCGTTTTTCCGAAACAAGGTAGCCGCCGTTGTAGGCGGAGGCGATGTGGCAATCGAAGACGCCATATTCCTTTCCAGAATGTGCAAGAAGGTGTACTTAATTCACAGAAGAGATGAACTGCGCGGAGCAAAGACACTACAGACACAGTTATTTAACCAGGAGAATGTTGAAATTATCTGGGATACAGTAGTCGAAGAAATAGAAGGTGGAGACCAGGTTGAGTCTCTTACCATAAAGAATTCCAAAACAGAAGAAACAAATAAACTTTCCGTTGATGGCGTGTTTATTGCAGTGGGAATTAATCCACAGAGCGAAGCTTTCGATAACCTTGTGGAAATGGATCATGGTTACATCAAGGCAGGAGAGGACTGTGAGACCAATGTTCCCGGTATTTTTGCAGCAGGTGACGTCCGTACCAAACAGTTAAGACAGGTATCCACGGCTGTTTCAGACGGAGCCAATGCAATTACAAGCGTAGAACGTTATCTGACAAGATACGGAAAATAAAACTGATTAAAATAAATCCTCCGATAAGGGTATGTATTGCCTTTACCGGAGGATTTTGCTAACCGTTAAATTCCTGTTTTTCAGATTCATAAGTATCAAAAGGATTTCTGGAAGAAACTGCTTCCTTGTTTTGGCTTCCTGCTTTTTTCTGCGAGGAGGAAGCCTCTGCTTTTAATTGCTGTATCTGCTTGTCTAATTCCTTGATCCTCTTTTCCAGCTCTTTGTATTTCTCACTTTGCTGCAAAGCGAAAGGATTTCTTTCTTTATCCCGCTGCCCCTCCAGTTTCCCCTTTTCCTTATCCAGGGTTTTTATTTGCTGTTCAATATCCTCGGTACTGTCCTGTTCTGGCTGTGTAACAGGGTCTGTTTCAGACGGGAATTGTGGTGGGGATATCCCTATACTGCTGATATTCATCGTAATGCCTCCTTTTTTCCTGAGATACTATGAATATATAAGGGATATCATAGAGATTCAAGTAAGATGCAATGAGATGCTGTCTGAATGTTGCGGAATGAGAAAAAGTACGTTTAGTCGAAATGTTTTGGGAGTTTTTTCAATTTGAACTGTACCATGGTATTTCTCGGCAACCGCTTTTATACTCTGAAGTCCGATTCCGGTACCACTGACGGGCAAAAAAACGTCAGAACGGCTGTTTTTGATGTCAATCATATAAAAGTCGCCTTTCTGAATTGTTTTCAGAGTTAGAAACGGACTGGTTTGATTTCCTGCAATACAGGCCTTAACAGCATTATCTACCGCATTTGAGAATAGGATGCACAAATCCATATCATCGAGCATACAGTTGTCAGGAATTTTCACGGTGCAGTCAACATCGATTCCCTTTTGATGCGCAATTCCCAATTTATTTGTTAACAGGATATTTAATACGGCATTTCCTGTCTGACATGGAAAGGTAAGCTGATCGGATATAGTGGTCAGCTTTCCAAGATATTCCAATGCTTTATCTGCTTCTCCTGTTTTTAAAAAGCCGCCAAGAACGGTCCAGTGACCATTTAAGTCATGCCGGAACGTTCTTGTCATTTCATATCGCATCTGCATTTCCTGGACCGAGTTGGCCTGAGCATTTACCTGCTGCTCCAGAAGCGTATTGCGCATCTGAAGAGCGAAACCTTTCAATAATTCTTTATAAGCAAAAAGAACTGCAAACAGGCACAAATAGGCTGCTATCTGAATGATCAGCATGGTCCAGTCATTTACCTCAGGAGAGATTCTGGTTCCATCAGCACTGACAGTAACTGTGTTTCCATATACTGAAAAAACATGCTGCATAACCAGAAGCACAAAGAGGATTGGCAGCAGCAGTATCAGGATATATGGCAGCATGGGAAGTTTTCTGTCTTTCAGCCATGTCAGGACAAGGCGATAGGAGAAAAAAACCGTTATCATGACGAACAGACCGCTTATTGTTGTAAGAACCATTGAATAGGGGAACAGGACTGTTAAGAGGAGGCTTAACAATGACTGAAATATGCCGTTAACAACTTGCATAATGCAGATGGCAAGTATGGCTGCAGTTGCGGACATTGCCGGTGCACATTTTAAAGCCAGCCAGCCGAAGAAAAAAAGTGCTCCCAGTTCCATAAGGGTAGATAGAGGAAATGCAGCCCGTATGGATATTTCGGTTAAAGCCAACAGGTATATGATCAGTATGTAAGAAGCAAAATAATACCATTTTACTTTCTGATTTGAAAATCTGCTGAAAAACCAGACTTCCATACAGGCAAGACAGGCATTTAAAAAGCAAAAAAAGTAAATAAAATCAAACCACCTGTTAAACAGTTCCGTGAATGGCATCTATCTGTCTCCTTTCTTCATATAGTTTAACATTGCTTCCATGAACGCCTGCATACGTAGTCTTGAAACCGGTATGCTCTCCCCGTTGACCAGTTTAGCCTGGCCATTTTCATATCCGCATACGGCCTTAAGGTTAACAAGATAGCTGCGATGGCAGCAGAAGAAATCAGGTTCCAGCTGATTTTCCAATGAATTAATCTTAAAATAGTAGTCGATAATTTCCTGTTTTGTATGAACGAAGATTTTTCTGTTAATTGCTTCGCAGTATAAAATATCCGAGAATGGGATTGATTTACACCAGGCCCCTTTCTGAATGGTTAAAACGGCTGTTTTTTTATCCTGAACATGTTGAAGAACGCGGGCCATTGTAGATTGAAAGCGCTGAGTGTCTAAGGGCTTTAACAGATAATCCGAAGCTTCTACAGAAAAGGCATCATAGACATATTCTTTCAGGACAGTAACAAATATAAGAAAGCTTTCCAAACCGGACTGCCTGATCTGTTTTGCTGCTTCCATACCAGTCATATTTCCCATCTGTATGTCCAGAAAAATAATATCATAGAATTCATCGCTTTTAAGCAGGTCCTCAGCACAGGAAAATGAATGAACCTCGGCTTTATAACTGGTTTCACCCATATAATCGAATATCCTGTTTTTTAACTTAAGTATCATATTGTCATTATCATCACATACAGCAATATTAATCAAAATCAGTACCTCAGTATCAAATAGTATAAAAAGCCACATTAAGAATACCTTTGACGCTTAAAAAATTCAAGTGGAATGTGGTGAAATGCAGTCAGATTGAATTGATATGTCAGGCAAAAAATTTTAACCATATAATTAACCATGTTTTTTTATAAGATTCATCCGGTTGTGAAATACGCCTTAATTGATAGAATTGTTAGTAAGACGCAATTGTTTGCGGCAAAATAATAGGAGGGAAAATAAGAGATGAAAAGATTACTGGGGAAAACTGGGGCGGTCTGTGTGAGTATTCTGGTCTGCCTTAATATGACAATGGGGGTGTCTCTGGCAGACGAACAGGCTGCTAAAGATCAGGAGAAGAAAGAAGTCCACATAGAAAACCTCACTCCCTTAAAAGATATTTATAAGGGGAAATTCCTGATTGGAAACATTTATAACAGCATTAACCTTACGGGAGCGGATAGAGATATGGTACTTCATCATTTCAATGTGGTTACACCGGAAAATATGATGAAACCAGATGCCATGCAGCTGCAAAAAGGCGTATTTACTTTTGAGTCGGCAGATGCCATGACCGGATTCTGCCAGGAGAACGGTTTAAAGACAGTGGGGCATACACTGGCATGGCATAGTCAGACGCCTGACTGGATGAATGCGGCATGCGGACGGGAAGAAGCAATTGACAGACTGAGAGATCACATTTCAAATGTTGCAGGGCACTACAGTGGAAAACTATTATCCTGGGATGTGGTAAACGAAGCCATTCAGGATGGAGCAAAACTTCCAGCAGACGGAAACTGGAAATCCTGTTTACGGGATACTCCCTGGCTAAGAAATATTGGAACTGATTACATAGAACTGGCTTTTCAGTTTGCCCATGAGGCAGATCCCAATGCAAAATTATATTATAACGATTACAATTTAAATGATAACAACAAAGCCGAAATAGCAGCCGCTATGTATACTGATTTAAAGAAAAAAGGTATACCCATTGACGGAATCGGTATGCAGGCGCACTACAGTACCACGCTGCCTGTGGCTACGGTAGAACATTCCCTGGAACTGTTTAAAAAGACCGGGGCTGAAATTTCAATAACAGAGCTTGATGTAGTAGTCAGTAAGGCGAAGGAAACCGGGCTTACCAAGGAAGAGGAGATCGCTCAGGCGCAGACGTATGCCCAGCTTTTCAGACTTTATAATCAATATTCGGATGTCATTGAAAGAGTGACGTTTTGGGGCTATACGGATACAAGAAGCTGGAGAAGCTCCAGTTTCCCCTGCTTATTTGACGGAGATTACAAAGCCAAAGAAGCTTATTATGCAGTTGCAGATCCTGACGGATATTTAAATAAACACCCTCTGAAAGAGATTCCAGAGCCAAACACCATAAACGCAGTAAAAGGTACACCGGTAATTGATGGAACAGTGGATGAAATCTGGAATCAGGCGAAGGAAGAACCGGTTCGTATTATGACAATGGCCTGGCAGGGCGCAACTGGTACCGTAAAAACACTTTGGGATGAAAATAATATTTATGTTCTTGTCCGTGTTAAAGATAAAACCTTAAATACTGATAGTAAAAATGCTTATGAGCAGGATTCTGTGGAACTGTTCCTAGATGAAAACAATGACAAATCCTACTATTATCAGGAAGACGACGGACAGTTTCGCGTTTCCTGTAAAAACATGGTGACCTTTGGAAGCAATGGGAAAAGAGAAGGATTTCAGTCATCCGTGAAAGTGACGGAAGATGGATATCTTGTAGAAGCAAAGATTCCACTTACCACCACAGCTGAAAAAGGGAAAGTTATGGGATTTGATGTTCAGATTAATGACAGCAATGAGCGGGGAGAGAGAATCAGCGTAGCAAAATTTAATGATGATTCTGATAATTCCTGGCAGTCAACTGCCCGGTGGGGAAATCTTCTTTTAAAAGAGTAAGTAAAAAATGCCTCAGGCTTTACAGGCCTGAGGCATTTTTATATATAAATAATTCCTATAATAATTCCGGTTCAATCAATCCGTATGTGCCGCCTTTTCTTTTATATACCACATTCACTTCATCGGTATCTCCATTGAGGAATACATAGAAGCTGTGTCCAAGAAGCTCCATCTGTACACAGGCTTCTTCCGGATCCATGGGTTTGACAGCAAATTTCTTTGTTTTGACAATTTCCACATCATCATCGACTGCACTTTCATCTTCCAAAAATGCTGTTGAAAAGGAGGGAGCGTTTAATTTTTTGTCGATTAACTTGTTTTTATATTTTTTCAACTGGCGTTCCAGGATCTCTTCTACCAGATCAATGGAAACGTACATATCATTACTTGATTCTTCGGCTCGAATTATATGTCCTTTCACTGGAATAGTAACTTCAATTTTCTGAATATCTTTCTGCACGCTGAGTCTTACTGTTGCCTCTGTAGCAGGTGCGAAAAAACGGTCCAGTTTTCCAAGCTTGTCCTCAACTGCCTTCCGTAACCCTGCTGTCACCTCAATATTTCTTCCTGTAATTGTAAAACGCATAAGTCATCAGCTCCTTTTTCTTGAGATAGGTATAGTATAGCATATTTATTAGAATAATTCAATCATGTTGTAAAGTATTAAGATAATTTAAGAAAAGATTTTGTAAAAAGTCTCTTCTTATATTTTATCAATTTATTGAAAAACTATAGATGAGGTTAAAAAAAAGTCAAGGGAAAAATGGATTTTTTCGTCGAAAAAGAAAATTTTATGACAAGTATACAAAAATTAACGCAATTGTCATTGTGATGGGAATGCTGGTATTATGTGGAGAATAAATGTGGATAATGTGGATAACTTGGTGTATAACTGATTTTTTTCGCAAATTCGAGGGTTGGAGGTGGGGATAAAAATGGGGGAAAAATACACAATCCAATGTGGATAATGTGGAAAAGTCGGGAATCGAACAAATTTTTTGTGCAATGTGTCAGGTTAACCATAATTTTAACTTAAATTTGCTGGAGGTTGCCGAAGAAAATGGCAGTACCTGGCAATATAAGGTCAGATTATTACCAGAATGTTAATTTTTTATGAATTCGTTGAATTAAAGGCAGGTTAGTGCTACAATATACAGGATTGTACGGTGTATATTGAAAGATAGAGTAGGAGAATAAATCATGAACTTGGTTCAAAAAATATTTGGAACTCATAGTGAAAGAGAATTGAAAATCATTAATCCCATTGTGGATAAAATAGAATCTCTGCGCCCGACCATGGTTGCACTTACGGATGAGGAATTAAAAAATAACACGAAGCTTTTTAAGGAAAGATTGGCAGCAGGAGAAACTCTTGATGATATCTTGCCTGAAGCGTTCGCAACTGTAAGAGAAGCCGGAAGGCGAGTTCTTAATATGGAACATTTCCGTGTGCAGTTAATCGGTGGTGTAGTATTACACCAGGGTCGTATTGCGGAGATGAGAACTGGTGAAGGTAAAACTCTTGTATCCACATGTCCGGCTTATTTAAATGCGCTGGCAGGCAACGGTGTACAGATTGTAACCGTTAACGACTATCTGGCAAAGCGTGATGCGGAGTGGATGGGAAGAATTCATGAGTTCCTTGGAATGACAGTAGGCGTTGTATTAAACGACATGAGCTCAGATGAGAGACGTGATGCTTATAACTGCGATATAACCTATGTAACCAACAATGAGCTTGGTTTTGATTATTTAAGAGATAACATGGCCATCTATAAAGAACAGATGGTTTTAAGAAATTTAGATTTCTGTATTATTGATGAGGTTGACTCTGTTTTAATTGATGAGGCCAGAACACCTCTTATCATTTCCGGACAGAGCGGCAAATCCACAAAGCTCTATGAAGTCTGCGATATTCTTGCACGCCAGTTAGAAAAGGGCGAAGCTTCCGGCGAGTTTTCCAAGATGGGTGCCATTATGGGAGAAGAAATCACTGAGTCCGGTGATTTTATTGTGGATGAGAAGGACAAGGTTGTCAACTTAACAGAGCAAGGTGTGGAAAAAGTAGAGCAGTTCTTCCACATCGAGAACCTGTCAGACCCACAGAACTTAGAGATCCAGCATAACATCATACTGGCTCTTCGTGCCAATTATCTGATGTTTCGGGATAAGGATTATGTGGTAAAAGACGATGAGGTTCTCATTGTAGATGAATTTACAGGACGTATTATGCCAGGCAGACGGTATTCTGATGGTCTTCACCAGGCAATTGAAGCAAAAGAGCATGTGAATGTCCGCAGAGAGAGCAAAACTCTTGCCACCATCACATTCCAGAACTTCTTTAATAAATACAACAAAAAGGCTGGTATGACGGGTACTGCTCTTACAGAGGAAAAGGAATTCAGAAATACCTATGGAATGGATGCCATTTCAATTCCAACAAACCGTCCCATTGCCCGTATTGACCAGGAAGATGCGGTTTATAAGACGAAGAAGGAAAAATTTGAAGCAGTATGTGACGAAGTGGCAGCTGCTTATGAAAAGGGTCAGCCAGTACTGGTTGGTACCATAACCATTGATACATCTGAGATGTTAAGCGGTATGTTAAAACGCAGAGGCATTCCTCATAAAGTCTTAAATGCTAAATATCACGAGCTTGAGGCAGAGATCGTTGCTGACGCTGGTGTGCATAAAGCAGTTACCATTGCTACCAACATGGCAGGCCGTGGTACGGATATTAAGCTTGATGATGAATCCAAAGCTGCCGGTGGCCTTAAGATCATCGGTACAGAGCGTCATGAGTCACGCCGTATTGATAACCAGCTGCGTGGTCGTTCCGGCCGTCAGGGAGATCCGGGTGAGTCCAGATTCTATATCTCTCTGGAAGATGATTTAATGCGTCTGTTTGGTTCCGAACGTCTTGTAGGCATGTTTAATGCACTTGGTGTACCGGAAGGCGAGCAGATTGAGCATAAGATGCTTTCTAATGCCATCGAAAAAGCTCAGATGAAGATCGAGACCAACAACTATGGTATCCGTGAGAACCTTTTAAAATACGATGAAGTCATGAACGAGCAGCGTGAAGTTATTTACGCAGAACGAAGAAAAGTTCTTGACGGAGACAACATGCGTGACGTTGTCTTAAAGATGGTTACTGATATTGTGGAGAATGCTGTGGATCTGTCTATCAGTGACGAACAGACTCCGGAAGAATGGGATTTAAATGAATTAAATACCCTGCTTCTGCCAGTGATTCCTCTTCAGCCAATCACCATTCCGGAAGACAAAAAGGTGAGAAAAAATGAGCTGAAGCATATGCTGAAAGAAGAAGCCATTAAGCTTTATGAAACAAAAGAGGCAGAGTTCCCAGAGGGAGAGCAGATCCGTGAAATCGAGCGGGTGATTCTCTTAAAGGTTATTGATAATAAATGGATGTCCCATATTGACGATATGGACCAGCTACGCCAGGGAATCGGTCTTCAGGCTTATGGCCAGAGAGATCCTCTTGTAGAATATAAGATGAGCGGCTATCAGATGTTTGATGAGATGACAGCAGCGATCCGGGAAGATACCGTACGTATCCTCTTCCACATCAGAGTTGAGCAGAAGGTGGAACGTGAACCGGCTGCCAAAGTGACAGGAACCAACAAGGATGACAGCTCAGTGAAAGCACCGGTGAAAAAGGCTGATAATAAGGTCTATCCCAATGATCCATGTCCATGCGGTTCCGGCAAAAAGTATAAGCAGTGTTGCGGACGCAAACTAGTATAGTATTTTTATGAGATTGGAGTCCGCTCCCTTTTATGGGAACAGACCCCAATTTTGTATTTATAAATTAAAAAACGAAAGTGGGTGACACAGTGGTAGAGTTAGATCAGTACAAATACGAATTATCATCGTATGAAAAACCATTAGTGGAAGTGAGGGATTCACTTTGACTTGGATAACAAGTTAAAGCGAATTGATGAGTTAGACAAGTCTATGGAAGAGCCAGGCTTCTGGGAAGATCCGGAAAAGTCAGGTAAGATCGTCCAGCTTGCAAAGAATTTAAAAGATACGGTACAAGGCTACAAAGAATTAGAACAGCAGTATGAAGACATCGGGGTCATGATTCAGATGGGCAACGAAGAGAACGATGCCTCCCTGATTCCGGAAATAGCCCAGATGCTTGCTGAATTGAAAGAAAATCTGGAAGAGATGCGTATTAATACGCTGCTTTCCGGTGAATATGACAGCCACAACGCCATATTAAAACTGAATGCCGGTGCTGGCGGAACCGAATCCTGCGACTGGTGCAGCATGCTTTACCGCATGTTCTGCCGCTGGGCTGAGAAAAAGGGCTTTCAGACGGAAGTGCTTGATTATCTTGACGGTGATGAAGCCGGAATTAAATCCGTAACCATACAGATTAATGGTGTCAATGCTTTTGGTTATTTAAAGTCAGAAAAAGGGGTTCACCGTCTGGTACGTATTTCACCGTTTAATGCGGCTGGAAAGCGTCAGACTTCCTTTGTATCCTGCGATGTTATGCCGGATATTGAAGAGGACCTTGATGTGGATATTAACGATGAGGATTTAAGAATTGATACCTACCGCTCCAGCGGAGCAGGTGGACAGCATATCAATAAAACCTCGTCTGCCATTCGAATCACTCACCTTCCTACGGGAATTGTGGTGCAGTGCCAGAATGAACGGTCTCAGTTCCAAAACAAGGATAAGGCAATGCAGATGTTAAAAGCAAAGCTTTATATGTTAAAACAACAGGAGAATGCGGAAAAACTTTCCGGTATCCGTGGTGATGTAACGGAGATCGGCTGGGGGAACCAGATTCGTTCCTATGTACTGCAACCCTATACCATGGTGAAAGACCACAGGACCAATTCCGAGACAGGTAATGTAAACAGTGTCCTTGACGGAGCGTTAGATCAGTTTATGTACGCATATCTGCGATGGTTAAGTACCGGAGCAAAAGCTGGTGAGGATTCTGCAGAAATCTAGTTTTTTCATGCATTTTTTTAAATACCGAATAAAATAAACTCAAAAATAGTTGCATACCATGCACAAATATGATAATATCTTCCCTATGAGCACAGATGTATTTCCGATGCGGACACAGAAGGGAAGATATTTTTTTATGGAAGATAAAAGTAAATATTTTGTGGTAAAGCAGAAAGCTGTACCTGAAGTATTGCTGAAAGTTGTTGAGGCAAAAAAATTATTAGAGTCGGAACGGGTTATCACCGTACAGGAGGCAACTGACCGGGTTGGAATCAGCCGGAGTTCCTTTTACAAATACAAAGATGATATCTTTCCGTTTTATGACAATGCCAAGGGAAAGACCATCACACTGGTTATGCAGATGGATGACGAACCTGGTCTTCTTTCGGATTTGCTTCATGTGGTAGCTGTGTACCGCGCGAATATATTAACCATTCATCAGAGTATTCCGGTCAATGGCGTTGCCACCCTCACACTGAGTGTGGAGGTTCTCGAAACAACAGGCAATGTTTCAAAGATGGTTGAGGATATGGAAGAAAAGGATGGAGTCCACTACGTAAAAATTTTAGCCAGGGAGTGAGAATATGATGAATGTTGCAGTTATGGGCTATGGTACCATCGGATCAGGAGTTGTTGAAATTCTGGAACAGAACAAAGATATAATTGCCAGACAGACCGGTGACACGGTGAATGTAAAATATATTCTCGATTTAAGAGAATTCCCCGGTACACCGATTGAAAAAAAGATTGTTCATGATTTTTCCGTCATAGAAAAGGATCCGGAGGTATCCATGGTAATTGAGACCATGGGAGGCTTAAACCCGGCTTATCCTTTTGTGAAAGCAA
>SVDT01000041.1 GCA_015057775.1 Paenibacillaceae bacterium
GAAAGAAGTCGGACTACTATTTGTATACGATATGACCCGGGAGGCCACAGTAACAAAACTTATGTGGATTCTTGGAAAAACAACAGACCCAAAGGAGATACGGGATAGCTTTTATCATACCGTCAACAGAGATATTCTGTGGACAGCACCTGTTTCCAATGCATGACGAGCCGTCTGGAACTGCAAAAGAGCAGGGTACATATTTCTATATACCTTGCTCTGCTGATTTTAAAACTTCACTGATTCTGCTATTCTTAATGATTGATTCGTTCTACGAAAGACCGGCAACTATGGTCTGGTACTCCGCAACAAGTTCACTCATAATCTCTGCTGCACTCTGTCTTTTATTTAAGAGTCCGGCAATCTGACCTACAACTACAGTTCCTTCTTCCTGTACGTCACCATTTACAGCCGCTTTCCGCAGGCATCCGGAGCACAAATCCTGGATTTTCTCTGCAGCTTCCCCGCCTTCGTATTGCTTCTCAATTTTCATTATCTTTTCTGTCAGATGATTGTGAAGCCCTCTGACAGCATCTCCCACGGAAGCTCCGGTGACCGCAGTATCACCTTCCTTTGCTTCCATAATCGCATTTTTATAATTATCGTGAACCGGACATTCATCTGCCAGTAGAAAACGGCTGCCAATCTCAACCCCTTCTGCTCCCAGCATAAAGGAAGCGGCAAGCCCTCTTCCATCACCAATACCGCTGGAATTGATTACCGGAATTTTCACAGCATCAACAACCTGGGGAATTAATGTAAATGTTCCTGTAAATCCGTAAATATGTCCCCCTCCATCTGCTCCTTTTACAGAAATCATATCAACCCCGACCTTTTCATATATCAGCGCGTCTTCAACGGAAGACGCTTTTCCGATCAGGATGATTCCGGCATTTTTTAATTTTTCCACATAGTCAGGCAGAGTATTATAAAACGCAGGCATTGTCTCCAGTTCTACTACCGGCACCTTTTCCTTCAGTATTACCTCAAGCAGCTGGTCTGCATAAGGAACAGCGGTAATTAAATTGCAGCCATAAGGTTTATCTGTTAATTTTTTAATATTAACGATTTCAGACTGGAATATCTCCACTGGAGAAAATCCGATTCCCATGATACCCAATCCTCCTGCATTTGAAACTGCAGCCGCCAGCTTACTATCCGAAGCCCATGCCATCGGTCCCTGAATAATAGGATATGAAATTCCCAAAATATCGCATATTTTATGTTTCATCTTGTACTCCTTTTCAAAAATTAATTACATTTATTATATTTCGTGTATAATAATTGTATCAGAGAAATATTGAAAAGTATTCGTCTGAACTAACTCAAAATCACTTAATTGTTTAGATACTTCGTACAAGCAAGGAGCCTTTATTATGATACTTTCCATTGACAAAGTAATGAAGCAGATCAATTCATTTTCTCCTATATGCCTTAAGGACAGAGATAGGGTCTTTCCGGTATCATCTGTATTCTTCTTTAATAAAAGCACAGATTACAGCGCATTGGATTATCTCTATCTGGGCTATGCTTCCCAATTTACATCTGATTGTGCCGCCCTGCAATCCCCGGTTTTAATTATCTGTATAGAAGATATCCCCCTTTCCGATGAGCTTTTATCACTGGAAGGTCCATGTCTGGTTAAGCTTCCAGGAGAAACGGATCCCTTTTCCGTATTCAATGCCATTGACGCTTTATTTCACGAAGATACCCTGCTCAAAAATTATACAGAAAAACTATACGAAGCCATGATACAGAATCAAAGCATACAGGATATCCTGGATATGGCGGTAACTTATTTAAAAAATCCCGTAGTTCTCATAGATAGAAGTCTTAAGCATATAGCTACCTCTACAGATGTTGAGCTTGAGGATTACGTTTGGCTGGATCAGAAAAAGAATGGAGGTTATATATCCGATGCCTCGTTTGAACTGCTCACAAAGCAAATGGCATATGAAAAAAACTCCAGTGACCTGGAGCCCGTGATATTGCCGAAGGGCGATTTTAAATACCGAAGAATTATCCATCATATATTTTTTAATCATCAGTTAGCCGGAACCATTATTCTTTTTGAAGTCCATAAAGAGTTTGAAGAGATGGATATGCAGTTTATTAAAATGCTGTCTGATCTTGTAGCATTAAAGATGAAATCTGATCCCAGTACTATTTACTCAAAGACAGCCGCTTATGAGCATTTTTTCTTGGATCTGTTAAATGACAAAATCAGCCCAAGTAATTTGTATGAGAGAATTCAGACACTGAATATCGTGATCCAGAACCATATATTTATCATAACGATTGATATCAGTGAATTCGATCAGACCCACAGAACCATACAATACTTAAAAACCAATCTGGAAGAAACATTAAGAGAAGGAACGACTGTCATTTATAACAATTACATTGTTACGGTCATCATGCTGGAAGACCGTCATTTATTACCAGAGAAGGCGGCAAATTTATTCAGGCAGTTCTGCCAGAAAAGAGGACTGTCTGCCGGCATCAGCAAATGCTTTCACGACATATCAAAGCTCAGGCTCTATTATGAGCAGGCACTTACTGCCATAGACTTAAACCGCAGACTGAAAAGGACTGGCCCCCTGGCCTTTTACGAGGATTTTATCCCCGAACATTTGCTTGATATTGCTTCCCATCATACAGACTTAAAGCTGCTTTGCTGTAATGATCTCATAAATCTGGACTTCCATGACAAAAAGAATCATACCTCATATACAAGCTGCCTCTATGAATTCCTGACTCATGATAAAAATCTCGCCCACACAGCCGGAATTCTGCACATTCACCGTAATACATTAATTTACAGAATAAACAAAATCAAGGAAATCCTGAACCATGATTTAGAAGACAGTGGCTACTGCTTTCAGCTTCTGCTCTCTTATAAAATAATTTCTTTCCTGGAAAATAGGGCTGCATCCGAGACATAGTATATTCTGTTTTCCTGCTTTCCAATGTCTGTTGAGCAGAGTGAGAAATATACCATTTACCATAAATCCCTTTGTCATGCGGATGATCTCTTCCGCCAAGGGGCCGTCACATAATGCGACAGCCCCTTTTTCATGTGTATTATACTTTTTCATTCCAGATAAGCAATCAGTTTATCCCCTTCTTCTGAGACATCAATTACAATGGTACTTCCTGTATGGATCTCATCTCCAAGAATCACCCTTGCCGCAAGCGTCTCCACATGCTTTTGCAGATACCGTTTTAACGGTCTGGCTCCATATACCGGATCATACCCCTGCTCCACTACAAATTCGCCGGCCTGGTCTGTCAGTTCAATTTTTATCTCACGATCCTCCAGTCTCCGGTTTAAATCCTTCATAAGCAGACTTACAATACCGGATATGTTACTCTTATCCAGTGGCTTAAACAGAATAATTTCGTCCAGACGGTTTAAAAATTCCGGTCTGAAATGAGATCTTAAATCACCCATTACCATCTCTTCTGCCGCTTCTGTAATATTCCCATTACTGTCTATCCCGGTAAGTAGATACTGGGATCCCATATTAGATGTCATAATGATAATGGTGTTTTTAAAGTCAACCGTCTTTCCGGTGGAATCGGTGATCCGTCCATCATCAAGAACCTGTAAAAGCACATTGAACACATCCGGATGAGCTTTTTCCACTTCGTCAAACAGCACCACGGAATATGGCTTTCTCCGTACTGCTTCGGTCAGCTGGCCGCCCTCATCGTAACCTACATATCCGGGAGGAGCTCCAATCAGTCTGGATACAGAATGCTTTTCCATATATTCGCTCATATCAATTCTCACAATGTTGTTCTCTTCATCGAACAGACTCTCTGCAAGCGCCTTGGCAAGCTCTGTTTTTCCCACACCCGTAGGACCTAAAAAGAGGAAGGAACCAATGGGTTTCGTCGGATCTTTAATTCCAGCCTTGGATCTGATAATTGCTTCCGTCACCTTTAAAACAGCTTCTTCCTGTCCAATTACCCTCTTATGAAGTTCCTGATCCAGATGAAGGGTCTTGTTTCTCTCACTTTCAGTCAGACGGGCAACCGGGATTCCTGTCCATTTGGATACAATTCTTGCAATCTCATCTTCCGTTACGCTTTCCCGTACCAGGCTTAAATCCTGATTTTTCACCCGTTCCTCTTCCTCTGCCAATTCCTTCTGAAGCTGGGGTAATCTACCGTACTGAAGCTCTGCTGCACGGTTTAAATCGTATTTCTGCTGAGCTGTCTGGATTTCTCTGTTAAGATTTTCAATCTCTTCTCTTAAGGAGGAAAGACGTTCTACCGATGCCTTTTCATTCTCCCACTGAGCCTTTTGTGAGGCAAATTCATCATGAAGCTCCGCCAGCTCCTGCTGCAGCTCTGCCAGACGATCCTGGCTTAAGCGGTCTGTTTCTTTCTTTAAGGCGGCCTCTTCTATCTCCATCTGCATAATCCGCCTTGACAGCTCGTCAAGCTCAGCCGGCATGGAATCCAGCTCAGTCTTAATCATGGCACATGCCTCATCCACCAGGTCAATGGCCTTATCCGGAAGAAAACGTTCGCTGATATAACGATCAGAAAGGGTGGCTGCAGATACCAGAGCAGAGTCTGTGATCTTCACTCCATGATAAACCTCGTATCGCTCTTTCAACCCTCTTAAAATGGAAATCGTATCTTCTACAGTGGGCTCATCTACCATAACCGGCTGGAATCTCCGTTCCAGTGCCTGGTCTTTTTCAATATACTGGCGGTATTCATCCAATGTGGTCGCACCAATGCAATGAAGCTCACCTCTGGCAAGCATGGGCTTTAGCATATTGCCTGCATCCATGGAGCCTTCTGTCTTTCCTGCTCCAACAATGGTATGAAGCTCATCAATAAAAAGGATGATCTGACCGTCGCTTTTTTTCACCTCATCAAGAACCGCTTTTAAACGCTCTTCAAATTCGCCACGGTACTTTGCACCTGCCAGCAAAGCACCCATATCAAGTGCAAACAGCCTTTTATCTTTTAAGCCATCGGGCACATCACCTCTTACAATTCTCTGGGCCAGCCCTTCCACAACTGCGGTCTTACCAACTCCCGGCTCTCCGATTAGTACCGGGTTATTCTTGGTCTTCCTTGACAGAATCCGGACTACATTACGGATTTCGCTGTCTCTGCCGATGACTGGATCCAGTTTCTGATCTCTGGCTCTTTCTACCAGGTCATACCCATACTTTGTCAGCGTATCGTAGGTTGCCTCGGGATTATCACTTACAACTCTCTGATTGCCTCTTACTGTGGATAATGCCGTCAAAAAATTCTCTCTTGTGATGCCATAGCTGCGAAACAGTTCTTTTAATGCCTTTGATGGCTGTTTTAACATGGCAAGGAATAAATGCTCAACCGAAACATACTGGTCTCCCATTCCCTTTGCCTCATCCTCCGCGCTGATTAAAATCTTATTTAAATCATTGCTGATATAAAGCTGTCCGCCGCTTACTTTAGGCAGCTTCTGGATTGCACCTGCAGCTTCATCAAGAAATAACTCTTTTTGTATGTTCATCTTGGTGATCAGTTTTAAAATCAGGCTGTCTTCAATGGTAAGAAGGCTGTACAGCATATGTTCCTGTTCAATCTGCTGGTTTCCGTATTCATACGCAAGCTTTTCGCAGTTCTTCACAGCCTCCATGGACTTCTGTGTAAATTTATTAATGTTCACGGCAATTTCCTCCTTTATCCGGCTCTATGCAAACATTACAGCGTTTGTTCTATATGTAATATAACAAACGCATTCAAAAGTGTCAAGATACTTTTGATTAAATTTATGATTTATAAATAATATCTTACAGTTTCCTTTCCCTCATTGTTTTTTCTCCAGGGTTCGCTTATAATCGATTCATACAATCTCTGGGAGAACCGGAAGGAGGAGAATATGAACGACAGACGCCGCTTTTTTTCGGCCCCTGCCATTCGCCTGGCAGCAGCCGTACTTTTTTCCGTCTGGTTTGCTGCATACGGTGCAGACCCTTTTATCAGCTATGCCCATACAAAAGATGAATCCATTTATATTTCAGGAAACTGGGTGAAAGATGACGCCGGCTGGCGCTACTTTAACCAATGGAATTCCAAATATCCCGCCGGACAGTGGATCGAATATCAGGGTAATTCCTATTATTTTATGGATAATGGATATATGGCTACTGGCTGGAGATATTTAAACGGCCATTGGTATTACTTTAATCCGGAAGAAGGAAGTACACAGGGAGCCATGGTAACCGGGTGGATTCGTGACTCTCATAATAACAGCACCTTTTATACAAACCAGATAGGGATTATGGTAACCGGATGGCACAAGATTGATGCTCACTGGTACTACTTTAATCCGGGTTCGGATGGTGTTGTGGGGCAGATGGCAGTTAGCCGGGTGATTGAAGGCTCTTATGTGAATGCAGATGGGAAGATGAATGAAAATCGTTAAAAAGGACAGTGCCGTTAAGAAACGGACACTGCCCTTTTTTCAATTCCACGAAACCGAAGTGCAAATACAACTGCGCGGAAAAACCAGTCAATAAACATTCCATACCAGATCCCCATTACTCCCAGGTTCATGACCTGCACGAATAAATAGGATGTACCGATCCGGAAAAGCCACATGGAAAATACAGAGACCATCATGGTAAACTTTGCATCCATAGAGGCTCTTAACGCATAGGGAACCGTAAACGAGATTGGCCACACAATCATGGCAAAACAATGTACCACGATCATCTGGGCTGATATCCGGGCTGCCTGGGGAGACAGATTGTAGATGGATACCAGCTGGTCTGAAAATAGTACCATAACCGTACATAGTACTAATAAGATACCATAATTAATTCCTACCAAAAGCCTGGAGTAATACTTGACCTGTTTGATTTCTCCTGCACCCACACACTGACCTACAATGGTAATTAAACCAAGCCCAATGGCATTACCGGGAAGGTATAAAAGAGTCACCAGGTTTGATGCCACTGCATAACTTGCAATTGCCGCAGTCCCAAGAGACGAAACCAGGCTCTGAAGCGCAATCTTACCAAACTGAAACATACCATTTTCCAGACCGTTTGGAATGCCAACCACCAAAATATTCTTTATCATTTTAAAATCCGGTTTCAGCTCGGAAAGCCGCCTGATTCTTACCACATTGTCCGGATTCTGTATCAGATAAAACATCATGACAGCTGCTACAATACGGCTTATGAGAGTGGGATAAGCCACGCCTTCCACTCCCATATGCAGTCCATAAACACAAATCGTATTGCCAACGATATTCACCACATTCATAACAAGGGAAACAAACATGGATATCTTGGCATTTCCCATAGACCGGAAAAGTGCGGCACAGGAATTATAAATTGCTATAAATGGATAAGACAGAGCTGTAATCTGAAAATAAATCACAGCAGCGTCCATCACTTCCGGCTCCACATTGCCAAATATCATCCGAAGCAGAAGCCGGTTGCCTGCCAGGGCGGCAAATGTAAGCAGCAGGGAAAATAAAGCCGTAACTCCCATCAGCTGGCCTGCTGCCTTGCAAGCATTCACTGATTGTTTTTTTCCTAAATACTGGGCGGAGATTACCGCACCACCAGTCGCCAGTGCGGAAAGAATCTGTATCACCAATATGTTAATGGCATCCACTAAAGATACGCCTGATACAGCCGCTTCTCCAACCGCTGCCACCATCACCACAGCCACCATACCTACCAGGACGGCCAGGATCTGCTCTACAATCAAAGGGGCCAGAAGCCCGGTTAAATCTTTTCTTGAAAACATAAATTATTCCTCATTGGTTATCTCGAATGGGTAACGTATCCCCCACTGTCGTCTCAGCTCGTCCATCACTTTCATTACATGCAGAGTGGTCTGATGAGGCATCTGCGGGCACTCAGTCCGTCCCTGTTCAATCGCGTCTTTACTGGCCAGAACCTGATATTCATATCCGGTGATCTGTTCCGGTCTCTGATAGGAGCTCACCAGCTTCCGGTCTGTATTATATACACAAATGGATTCAAAATTATTGATGTTTTCCACAACCAGGAACCCTTTTGTTCCATAGATGATGCCCTGACGGTCAGAAAGAACCTGAATGGAACTGTTCAGTACAGCCATCTTACCGCCTGGATAAAGAAGGGTAATGCTGTTTTGGGCATCCACTCCTGTCTCCGTCTTAATCACGCTGGAGGTAATATCAGTAATCTCATCACCAAAAACAAGAGAGGCAAAATTAAGAGTGTAAACGCCTACATCAAGAAGCGCTCCCCCTGCAAGCTCCGGGGCCACAATCCGGTGCTTATCTGACACCAGGTAGGCCAGATTGGCAGTAAGTGTCATAGGTTCTCCGATGATACCGGAAGCAAGAACTTCCTTAAGCGTATCAGCCATAGGCATATACCGCACCCACATGGCTTCTGTAATCATCAGATTTTTCTCCTGAGCCAGGTCAATCATCTCTTTTGCCTGGGAATAATTGGCTGCAAATGACTTTTCACACAGAACATGCTTTCCATGTTCCAGGCAAAGTCTGGCATTCCTGCTGTGCTCCGAATGGGGAGTTGCAATATAGATCAGCTGAACCTCACTGTCAGCTGCCAGCTCTTCATAGGATCCATAAGCTTTTTTTATAGAAAAACGTGCCGCAAAATCTTCTGCCTTTTCAAGACTTCGGGAAGCAGCACCATATAAACAGACTTCTGGCATCTGAACCATGGTCTCTGCCAAAACTGATGCAATTCTACCGGTTCCCATGATTCCAACTTTCAATACTCCCATATTTTATCCTCCAGCTGATTATTTTAGTTCTATAAGTATAACACATGGTTAAAGCCCGTACAACATCAATGCTCCTCCATCTCTAAAACCAGTTCCATAAACGCCTTCATCTCCCTGCTGAGCCATTTATCCTTATGATAAACAATCTGTCTCCAGGTTCTTAAATAAAATTCTTTCATGGAAAGAGCCGTTAAATTTCCCTTCTCCATATCTTCCCTGACTGTAAACTCCGGAAGAAAGGAGATTCCTTCGTTTTGTTTCAACAGCTTAATAATAAATTCCGTATTTCCTATTTCCAGGAAGGGGTGAAGCTTCTTATCATCCGAAGCCAGATACTGTTCCAGTATAAACCGGTAGCTGGCATCTTTTTCTGTTAAAATCAGGGGCTGGGTGATGATCTGGTCAATGGTAAGTCCGGTTTCCTTTGCAAAGATATGATCCTTGGATGCCGCAAATATGATTTCTTCCGGCTTCTCCAGTATTTTAACCCATTTGGCATCATACATTCTGCGATCCAGAAAATAAACCATATCCACCTGATTGCTGTTCATCATGTTCAGCAGGATCTCCGGAGAATCAATCACAATATTAATGTTTACTTTGGGATACCGGTGATGATACTCCCTGATTAATGGAGGAAATAAAGTGGAACAGATGGATTCAATGGTGCCGATCACAAGAGTGCCAGACAGCTCTGAGGACTGGCCAAGGGCATTACGGGCATAAGCCACATTCCTCATAATTTCAGATGCGTACTGGTAAAACATTTCTCCTTCATGTGTTAACGTAGTCTGCTTCCCAATCCGGTCAAACAAATGAACGTTTAGTTCTTTTTCCAGCTGTTTAATCTGAACCGTCACTGCTGCCTGGGAATATTTAAGCTTTTCTGCCGCCCTGCAAAAGCTCTTTAAATCAGCAACTTCTAAAAATGTTCGTATCTCACGGAGTTCCATAACAATCCTCTCTTAATTTAAAAATATTAAACGTTATCATAAAAACATTAAATTTTACATTCATTTGTATTTATGGTACATTAAAGTCACTCAGAAATCAACTCAAAGGATGAGTATTTTCAGGAAACGATTAGAAAGGACTTTAAAAAGTATGGAAAAGGCAGATTGTAAATACCGCGCCTACGTGCAGATTCTAAAGGAAGAGCTGGTTCCGGCTATGGGCTGTACGGAACCGATTGCTCTGGCTTATGCCGCTGCAGTGGCGAAAAAGACTCTGGGAGCCATTCCGGACAAGGTGGTAGTTGGTGCCAGCGGGAGCATTATTAAAAATGTAAAATCCGTGATTGTTCCCAACACCGGCCACCTGAAAGGAATACAGGCAGCTGTAGCAGCAGGAATTGTGGCGGGAGATCCGGAAAAGGAGCTGGAAGTTATTTCCTGTGTTACACCGGACCAGATCCCTGAGATGAAGCAATTCATGGAGGAGACTGAAATAGGGGTTGTACATATTGATAATGGAATCACGTTTGATATCCTGATCACTCTGTACAAAGGGTCCTCCACATGCACAGTGCGGATAGCCAATTACCATACCAACATTGTACTAATCGAAAAGGACGGGACGGTCTTAAAGCAGCTGGATGCCGGCAAAGAAGAAGAGGCGCTGACTGACCGGAGTATACTCAGCATGGAAGATATCTGGGATTTTATCAATACCGTTGACATTGCTGATATCAAGGAAACGCTGGACCGCCAGATCCGGTACAACTGGGCCATTGCAGAGGAAGGACTGGCCAATGACTACGGCGCCAATATTGGCAAAGTACTGTTAAAGAGTGCAGGCAGGGACATTTCCCTGAAAGCAAAGGCCATGGCTGCCGCTGGTTCCGACGCCCGTATGAATGGCTGCGAGCTTCCGGTCATCATTAATTCCGGCAGCGGCAATCAGGGAATTACGGTCTCTGTTCCAGTTATTGTCTATGCCAGAGAATTAGGCGTCAGTGAAGAAACCATGTATCGGGCACTTGCTTTGTCCAACTTAACTTCCATCCATCAAAAGACTCCCATCGGAAGATTATCCGCTTATTGCGGAGCGGTAAATGCCGGGGCTGGAGCAGGAGCAGGAATCGCTTATATATGCGGAGGCGGTTACGAGGAAGTGATACATACCGTTGTCAATGCGCTGGCCATTGTATCTGGTATTGTATGTGATGGGGCAAAAGCTTCCTGTGCAGCAAAGATAGCCTCTTCCATTGAAGCGGGAATCTTTGGATACAGCATGTACAGTCATGGACAGCAGTTTCTCGATGGGGACGGCATTGTCACAAAAGGCGTAGAGGCTACGCTGAAAAACGTTGGCAGATTGGGAAAAAAAGGTATGAAGGAGACCAACGAGGAAATCATTAAAATCATGATAGGAGAATAGGTATGAAAAAATTAGTAAGTAGTTTACCTTTTAAATTACTTCTGGGGGTCATTGGGGGAATCTTAATTGGACAGCTGGCTGGAGAACAATTGATGAATGTTGTGGTGACAGTCAAATACATATTGAACCAGATCATTGTATTCTGCGTTCCGCTCATCATCATTGGCTTTATTGCCCCGTCTATCACAAGATTAGGCAATAATGCTTCTAAAATGCTGGGGATTGCAGTTTCTGCAGCTTATATTTCTTCCATAGGTGCAGCTTTATTTTCCATGACTGCCGGATACATTATGATTCCACATCTGTCCATCTCACCAAGTACAGATGGCTTAAAGGAGCTTCCCGGAATCGTATTCCAGCTGGATATTCCACAGATTATGCCGGTCATGAGTGCTCTGGTATTTTCACTTTTACTGGGTCTTGCTGCTACCTGGACAAAAGCTACGGCAATTACTCAGGTATTGGAGGAATTTCAGGAAATTGTCCTGTCCATTGTGACAAAGATCGTCATACCCATTCTACCTGTTTTTATCGCATTTACATTCTGCGCTCTGTCCTATGAAGGAACTATTACAAAACAGCTGCCTGTTTTCCTTCAGGTAGTAATAATTGTTATGGTTGGACACTATATCTGGCTGGCAGTTTTGTATCTGATTGGCGGTGCCTATTCCAGAAAGAACCCCTTTGATGTTCTGCGTAATTATGGTCCTGCCTACATCACTGCAGTAGGAACCATGTCTTCAGCTGCCACTCTTGCAGTTGCTTTAAAATGTGCAAAAAAGTCACAGCCCACGTTAAGAGAAGATATGGTGGACTTTGGTATCCCGCTTTTTGCAAACATTCACTTATGTGGATCTGTACTCACTGAGGTTTTCTTTGTCATGACTGTATCTAAGATCCTTTACGGCTCTGTTCCGTCTCTTGGCTCCATGCTTTTATTCTGCGCCCTTTTGGGTGTATTTGCAATCGGAGCTCCAGGTGTTCCCGGAGGAACGGTTATGGCTTCTCTTGGTCTGATCACCGGAGTTTTAGGTTTTGATGAGATGGGCACTGCACTTATGCTCACCATCTTTGCACTCCAGGACAGCTTTGGAACTGCATGCAATGTGACGGGGGACGGAGCTCTCACCATGATTCTCACTGGCTTTGCAGAAAAACATGGAATTAAAAACCAGAAAATAGAATCCGGTTTGTCATAAGATAAAATGTGGGTCCTGACAAAGAATTAAGTTTCTTTGTCAGGACCCACTCTGTTTGTAACTTATTAATTCAGCTCACGCTTCAGTGTTTCTCTTACTGCTCCTGCTCCCGTAATCTGGGCACAGAACATTTCTTCAATCTTTTCTCCAATGCCTGCCTGATAAAGGTCAATTCCGAAAATATGCTCATTAGAGAGGATTTCCTTCAGCTGTCCATGATACGTCTCCGGTTTACCAAACTCAATTCCTTTCAGCTTTTCTGTCAGCTCAGGAATCATAGGATCAGAGGAAAGTTCAAATGCCTTACCCTGGTCATCCACAGCCAGAAGATACCGGCACCAGCCAGCAATTGCCAGCGGAATGGCTTTCAATTTTTTTGCATCTCCATATTTTTCCACATATGCCTTAATGGTCTCACCATAACGGATTCCCACCTTCTGAGATGTATCCGTAGCGATTCGCTGAGGTGTATCAGGCATAAAAGGATTGGGGATTCTGACACGGATTACTTCGTCTACGAATTCCAATGGAGACAGAATTCCGGGGTCAGTCACTACCGGCATTCCTTCTACCGGACCGATCTCATGAACCAGGCGGTTCAGTTGCGTATCCTTCATCTCATCTGCAATCAGGTCATATCCAAGAACACAGCCATAAACAGCCAGAGCTGTGTGCAGCGGATTTAAGCAGGTGGTAACTTTCATACGCTCTACTTTATTGACTGTATCCCGGTCTGTCATATAGACTCCGGCTTTCTCAAGTGCCGGTCTTCCGTTAGGGAATTTGTCTTCAATTACCAGGTACTGGGGTCCTTCTGCATTGACAAATGGTGCAATGTAGGTTTTTTTGGAAGTGATCACCGGAGCCATATCCTCAACTCCTGCTTTTTCCAGTTCGCTGCATACAGAATCTGCGGGACGTGGTGTGATCTTATCAATCATGGACCATGGGAAGGAAACAACTGATTCATCTTCCAGATAGTCAACAAATGCTTTCTCTGCAAATCCCCTGCTCTCCCACTCTTTTGCAACTGTTACGATGGACTGTTTCAGTTTTTCGCCATTGTGAGAGCAGTTATCCATAGAAACCACTGCCAGAGGTGCTTTGTTTGCCTTAAACCGCTCCAGGAGAAGCGCGCATACCACAGCCATGGCAGAAACTGCTTTCTCAGGACCATTTTCCAGATCTGCTAAGATAAATGGAAAATAATTTCCTTCGGTTCCTTTCAGTGCATAGCCCTTCTCTGTAATGGTGAAAGAGGCCATCTGAAGTTCCGGATTTACAAAGATCTCTTTCAGACGATTCCACTCAGCTGCAACACCAGACTGGGCTCTGATCGCTTCTGTCAGGGAGCCGATCACCTTTTTTCCAGTAGAACCATCTGCGTTTAAGGTTACTGCAAGAACCAGATTGTCATAAGGTTCATAGATCTTATCAATTACATCAAAGTCAAAGGTCTCCACACAGGTGATTCCCTTGGTGCTCTCGCCCTGTGCAATTAAGGTATCTGCAATTCCACCGATAAAAATACGGAAGATATTACCTGCGCCAAAATGCACCCAGACCGGTGACTCTTTTGTTTCTCTGACCACTGTTTCGATGTCATAAAGCGGAAGGCTGATACCAGCTGCCTCCCAGGCTTCTTTATTCTTTAAACCTTCTAATGTCAGCTTCATACCGGCACTGCCTCCTTAGTTTTTCCCAGATTCCTTATCAATGGCTTCCCATAATCCCTGAAGATATACCGCACCCAGCGCTCTGTCATAAAGACCATATCCAGGCATAGCTACCTCATCCCAGATCATTCTTCCATGATCCGGACGGATTACACCGTCAAATCCTGTTTCATACAGTGTTTTCATAATTGCATGCATGTCCATGGATCCGTCAGAAGAAAGATGAGCTGCTTCTTCGAAATCTCTGTCGCTGTTATATTTTAAGTTTCTTACATGGGCAAATGGGATTCTTCCTTTTGCAGCTCTGATAATATCACAGATGTCGTTAGCCGGATTGGAGCCAAGTGATCCTGTACATAAGGTAATACCGTTGTATGGCTTGTCAACTGCCTTTAACAGTTTTACAATTCTATCTTTGTCGCGTACGATTCTTGGAAGACCAAAGATCGGCCATGCCGGATCATCGGGATGAATTCCCATTTTAATATCATATTTTTCACAAACTTCGCCGATTGACTCCAGGAAATAAACAAGATTATTAAACAGTTTCTCATCATCGATATCTTTGTATGCTTCAAATAAAGCTTCCAGACGGGACAGACGCTCTGGCTCCCATCCTGGCATTACAAAGCCGTTGGACATCTTTTCTACAGATTCCTTCATATGTGCAGGGTCGATTTCATCTACTACATCCTGATTATAAGCAAGTACGGTTGATCCATCCGGACGTACTCTTGCAAGATCGGAACGTGTCCAGTCAAATACAGGCATAAAATTGTAGCAAACCATATGAATTCCGGCTTTTCCAAGATTCTCAAGAGTTTCGATATAATTAGCAATATGCTGTTCCCGTTTTTCCGTACCAATCTTAATATCATCAGAGATATTAACGGATTCAATACCAGCAATGGTAAGGCCTTCTTCTTCCACTACTCTTTTCAGCTCAGCAATCTCTGCTTCTGTCCAGACTTCTCCTGCCTGCTTTCCCATCAGAGTTGTGATTACACTTTTCACTCCAGGTATCTGTTTGATTTGTTTCAGGGACACACTGTCATATCCTGGTCCATACCAGCGTAAAGTCATTTCCATCGTTTTGTTCCTCCTGTTTTGCAATCAGTTATCGTTTTACTTTATCATGAGGCCGGCACATAATAAGTCCTGTCCTATTATATGCTAGTATTGCCCAGCCAACCAAACATGTATGAATTTCTCTTTACCATGTCTTTCTATCTTGTATGGTAGTATATTACGCAAAAATATTCAATATGTAATTTTGTATATTTTTAAACCTATTTTTTGTGCATTATGACGTATTTTTGCTTTTATGCCTTATTTCATTGACATTTGCCTGCTTTCAAAGCATGATACTTGTATACAAGTTGTTGCCAATTTTCGTGGGTTATAAATAAAACAATAGATAAACTTGCTGTTCAGTAGTATACTAACCGTATGTTCCTGCCTGCAGGATTTATATTTTGATAAGAGAGGTTTTTTATGAAATTGTTCGATCGGTCTCCCGGAGAGAATGCCAGAAATTATGCGATACGCGTTCTTCTCTATAATATTATTAACTTAGAGCTTGCTCCAGGAAGTGCAGTAAGTGAAAATGAGCTTTCTTCCACTTTGAATCTTTCAAGAACACCAGTCAGAGAAGCGCTGATTGAACTTAGCAAATCCAGCCTTGTTGAAATACTGCCCCAGCGGGGAAGCTATATTTCAAAAATAGATTATGAACGAATTGAAGAAGCCCGCTTTATGAGACTTGTTTTAGAGAACGCTGTGGTAAAGCTTGCCTGCGAAAGTCCTGAACCGGTGGACTTAAAGAAGCTGAAGGATAACATCAGTGAGCAGAAGTTCTGTCTGGAACAGGAAGACACTGCCAGATTCTTTCCACTGGATAATGAATTTCACATGCTTTTGTTCCAGTCTGTGAATAAGGCCAGAACCTTTGAGGTCATACAGTCCCAGATGGTACATTTTGACCGGATCAGAACGCTTTCCTTAAAGTCCAGTAAACCCACCAAGATCGTGGAAGATCACGAGAATATTATCTATGCCATCGAGCGCAGGGATACAGAGCTGGCTGAGATTTTAATGACCAGACATATCAACAGACACCAGATGGAAAAATCAGAACTTGTGGCAGCATTCCCCGACTATTTTATTCAATAAGAAAAAAATCCCTCTCAGACAACGACTATGTCCAAGAGGGATTTTTCAGATATTTTGTATTTTTATTGGTATATTTATAAGATGATACATATAATTATACTGGCAGGTACAAACTGCTGGCAATCGTGTATAGGGTGGTAGGCCTCGATTCTACATAGAATGGAGGTGTTGCTCATGAAGAATTATGACTTTAAGGACCTAATGTCTTTTGGTATGTTCCTTCTGGCACTGCTGACATTCGTCTTTATGACGTGTCATTAACCGCAAAAAGCCTTCCCTGTACTTTGGCCGGTCGGGAAGGTTTTTGCTTTTCAACTTAGCCAACCACCCTGTGGCGATTGCCTTTCTTTATTATATTATACCTGCAACATAAAATATTACAAGTACAGGCATATATTTTATATTCATTTCAGAAATTTCTAGCAATCCCCTTAATTTTCATTCAGTCTGGCAAGCTTTTCTGCCTGATCTGCTGCAATCAGAGAATCCAAAAGTTCGTATATATCTCCATTCATAATGGAATCAATCTTATAAAGAGTCAGCTTAATCCGGTGATCTGTCACACGGCCCTGAGGGAAATTGTAGGTTCTGATCTTCTCAGACCGGTCACCTGTACCAATCTGGCTTCTGCGGGCCTCTGACTCGGAATTCTGTCTCTTCTCCAGCTCAATATCATAAAGCTTGGAACGAAGCAGGCGGAAAGCCTTCTCCTTGTTCTGAAGCTGGGATTTTTCAGTCTGGCTGTAAATTACAATACCAGTAGGCATATGTGTCAGACGAACAGCGGAATCCGTTGTGTTGACGCACTGTCCGCCGTTACCGGAAGCACGCATAACATCGATTCTTACGTCCTTATCTTCAATCACTACATCCACATCTTCCGCTTCCGGCATAACCGCTACAGTAGCCGTAGACGTATGGATTCTTCCGCCGCTCTCCGTCTCCGGTACTCTCTGAACACGGTGAACGCCGCTTTCGTATTTCATCTTGGAATAAGCGCCTTTTCCTGTAATCATGGCAACCACTTCCTTAAAACCGCCGATTCCATTCTCATTGACGCTGATTAACTCTACTTTCCATCTCTGGGCTTCTGCATAATTGACATACATACGATACAGCTCAGAAGCAAAAAGAGCTGCCTCATCGCCGCCTGCACCTGCGCGGATCTCCAGCATGATATTCTTGTCATCATTGGGATCTTTTGGTAAAAGAAGTATTTTCAGTTCCTGTTCCAACTGTTCAATGCGCTTTTTAGCATCGGATAATTCCTCCTTTGCCATCTCCCGCATCTCTTCATCGCTCTCTTCCTCAAGAAGAGCCACACTTTCTTCCACGGTTTGTTTTGCTTTCTTATACTGGGTATAAGCTTCTACCAGGTCTGCTAAATCTGCCTGTTCCTTCATCAGCTTCCGAAAACGGTTCTGATCCTCTGCAACAGACGGGTTATTCAGTTCCTGCATCAGCTCTTCATAATGAATTAATATATCATCTAAACGATCAAACATTGGTATCCTCCAAAATCTCACCAAAAGGGTCTATGCCCATTATTTTTCTAAACTTCCGCTCACTACGCGGTCCAGCCCCGCTGCATCGCACCATGACCGGATGTTGACAAAACCTGCTTCCTTAAGCAATGCGCTGACTGCATCTTTTTGATCATATCCGATTTCCAGATACAGCGCACCACCAGGATTTAAGTAATTCCGGCCTTCTGCTACCAGCTTTCTGTAAAAATAAAGGCCGTCCCCTTTCCCGTCAAGAGCCAGAAACGGCTCATGATCACGAACCTCCGGCTGCAGCTGGCTGATTACATTAGTGGGAATGTAGGGTGGATTGGACACGATCACATCAAATGTTTCATCTGACCCAATGGCATCAAATAAATCGCTTAACAGGAATGTGATTTTCTCTTTCCCTAAAATTGCTTCCCCGTTTCTCTTCGCTACCTTTAACGCTTCATCAGAAATGTCTGCTGCTACAACCGATTCAAACCCGCCAAGCTTAGCAAGGCTGATAGCGATACACCCGCTTCCGGTGCACAGATCAAGCACCCTGGGATTCCTGCCATTATAATCCTTTAAAATCTGTTCCACCAAAGTTTCTGTATCCTGTCTGGGTATCAGAACATGCTCATTGACAAAAAAGTCCAGACCCATAAATTCCCTGCTCCCGGTTATCTGCTGAAGTGGAATTCTCTTTTCACGAAGAGCGAGCATATGGTAAAAAGCACGGGTTGATTCTCCCGATTTCTCTGTTTCATTCAAAGACCTGTTCCGGTCAATCAGAAAATGAGTCAGGTCTGTGTGGAAAGCTTCAAGCAGTAAATATCTGGCATCAATCTCAGCTTCCTGTATCCCTGCTTTATTAAGCCGGTCTGTTCCCTCTTCCAACAGCTGATTTAACGTCACACTCATGGCTGATTCTCCGGAAAATTCTTTTTAAGAAACTCTCTCCAGTCAAAAACTGCTTCTACAGAAGCAATTCCTACCTCGATCATAGAATCATCTGGTTCACTGGTGGTCAGCCCCTGCATCCACATGCCCGGTCTGCTTAAAATATCCACCAGCTTTGAATCACTGCGGCCTGCGATACGCAGAAACTCATAGGATACTCCTGCAATTACCGGAATGAGCACAATGCGGCTTAAAATCCGAAGGGGCAGAGTCTTTACCTGAATTACCATAAAGAATAAAATACTGATAATCATAACAATCAAAAGAAAACTGGTTCCGCAGCGCTTATGTTCCTTGGAACTGTTCCTTACATTTTCCACATTCAGTTCCAGTCCGTGTTCCAGACAGTTAATACATTTATGTTCGGCACCATGGTACATAAAGGTGCGCCTGATATCTTCCATACGGGATACCAGCTTGATATAAGCGATAAAAATGCCAATCCGGATTACGCCTTCTAAAACAGCCATGATAGTCTGTGACTTAATAAAATGGCGAAATATGTTCGCCAGAAACAGGGGCAGTACCATGAATATGCAAATTGCCATAAACACGGAAAAAACCATTACCATGCTCATAAGCGCTTTTTCCATCTTCTCACCAAAGACCCGCTCCAACAGCTTCTCAAATTTAGAGGGCTCCAAATCTTCCTCATCATCTTCAAAGAAACTGGCAGAAAAAGTAAGTGCTCTCATCCCCAGTATCATGGAGTCGGCAAAGCTGAAAATGCCTCTGAAAAATGGAAGAGAAAACAGCTTTACTTTTTCTCCCATACTAATATACGTATCTTTTTTTACTTCAATGGTTCCGTCCGGCTTGCGGACTGCTGTGGCATACTCATCCCTGTTTTTCATCATAACGCCTTCAATCACGGCCTGACCGCCGATTCCTGAATACTTCATACGCCAACCACCTCTCTGTGCGTAAATAGGTGCAATAAAATTCTAATTTCAAAAAAGGCTGAGCTAAAGTGTTTCCACTAAACTCAACCTTTTCTTTGCTCCAAACTTATTCAGCCTTAACGCCATATTTACGATTGAATTTATCAATACGTCCACGAGCGGAAGCAGCACGCTGCTGACCGGTGTAAAATGGATGGCATTTAGAACAAACTTCTACGTGGATGTCTTCCTTTGTAGAACCAGTTACGAATTCATTACCACAGTTGCAAACAACCTTTGCCTGGTAGTAATTTGGATGGATTCCCTCTTTCATGATTTTCACCTCGCATACTCTGATTTCTATTAAATCGCGGTTCGTAAACCGACTTTGTCTAATAAACAGCTTGTACAGTATATCATAGAAAATTTTTTAATGCAAGCTTTTATTTATATAAAAGATCACAGCTTTTAGAAAAACCGCATCTTTTTTGACATATCAACGAATTCCCGGTTGTTCTTTGTTTTTGCAAACAGGTCCAGAATCTTCTCTACTGCATCTTCTGGTTTTAATGTATTGGTCGCCTTACGTATAATATCAACAGCCTCCGCCTCTTCTCTGGTAAGCAGCAGATCATCCCTTCTGGTTCCGGACTTTAAGATATCAATGGCAGGGAAAATTCTCTTCTCGGACAGCTTTCTGTCAAGCACCAGTTCCATGTTACCTGTACCTTTAAATTCCTCATAAATGACATCATCCATACGGCTTCCCGTATCCACAAGTGCTGTGGCAAGTACGGTAAGGCTTCCGCCCTCTCTCATGTTTCTTGCTGCACCGAAAAAGCGTTTGGGCATATGAAGTGCGGCCGGATCAAGACCACCAGACAGAGTTCTTCCGCTTGGCGCAACCGTTAAGTTATATGCTCTTGCAAGGCGTGTTATGCTGTCTAACAGAATCACCACGTCTCTTCCATGTTCCACAAGACGCTTGGCTCTCTCAATTACCATCTCAGACACCCGTTTGTGACGGTCAGGAAGTTCGTCAAACGTGGAATAAAGAACCTCTACATTATTTCCTACAATAGACTCCTTGATATCGGTAACCTCTTCCGGGCGCTCGTCAATGAGAAGTATCATAAGATGAATCTCAGGGTGATTGAGTGTGATTGCCTTGGCTACCTGCTTTAATAGTGTGGTCTTACCTGCTTTTGGCGGAGATACAATCATGCCTCGCTGTCCCTTACCAATAGGAGCTAATAAATCCACCACTCTCATGGCAGTGGTGCTCTTTCCTCCATCCGTCTCCATATGAAGACGCTTATCCGGAAATATGGGAGTCATATTCTCAAAATTCGGACGTCGCTCTGCCATACTTGTGGGATATCCGTTGATTTTCTTCACATATAAAAGTGCTGCAAACTTTTCTGCAGCAGTCTTTACTCTGCGGCTGCCATGAATAATATCTCCGGTCTTCATGTTAAAGCGGCGGATCTGTGATGGTGCTACGTAAACATCGTTCTCACCTGGAAGATAATTTTCGCACCGGATAAATCCAAATCCGTCCGGCATTACTTCCAGGATTCCATGTGCATCAATACCGCTGTCAAGCTCCTGAAGCTCAGGACTTGGCTGAAAATCCACCTTGGGTTCTTCCGCCACATACTCCGGTCTTGACTCCGTTCTGACAGGGTTTTCACTCCTAACAGGTGTTTCGTTCCTGCCAGACATGTCATTTCTTACCATTCCTTCATTTCTTCCGGAATTCTCATATCGGTTATTGTTTTCAGAACCTGGTGTCCCTGCAGAACGGTATGGTCTCTGCTGTGTATCCTGACGATAAGTACGGACAACAGTTTTCTTTATATTATTTTGAACCGGCGTATTCGGCTGCTCTCCAGCGGTCTGGGGCTGGGAAACGGGCGGTCTGCTCACTTCTTTCTCTGCCGGTTCGGTCACATGCTCTTTGGCGGGTTCCCTGCTTTCTGCCACAACACTCCCTGCTACAACTGCAGAATCAGGAGCTTCTCCTTCCTTTTCACAGAGTATATTTATAATATCGGGCTTTCTCATGGAACTGTAACCCTTTATCCCCTGG
>SVDT01000042.1 GCA_015057775.1 Paenibacillaceae bacterium
TGAGGAAGCCATTATATCCAGTGCTGATGGCAGGGCATTGTATTTCACCGCTATAATTATCAAATCTGCCGGACATGCATTTTCAGGCGCTTTCATGGGAAATGACCAGGGGGTCCCATTGATTGTAAAAGTCATTTTCTGATAGCGTTCAATTCGTTTCTGGTCAGCAAGAAAATAGACAGAATCAGGTCCAAAAGCAGAGCTGATCTGGCTTGCGTATAACATACCCAGTGCACCCATTCCTATGATAGCAGTCTTTTTTATTTCTTTTTTCATGTTGTCCCTCCCTGGAATTAAATTACAAATTATAAGTTATAAAATTAATCTTATCATAGATGTTTTGCTTTTGGAATATGAAGATACATGATCTGGCAATCAAAAAGCAGAGATACTTACTCTGCTTTTTTCTGAATCGTTAACTGAAACAAATCATTGTCTACGATATCTTCTATATTTATAATATCTGATATTTCCAGAATTCCTTTTCTTAATGTGGGATCTGCCATTCGCTTTGCTGATTCAGCAGCAATCAGACCAGTAAATCTTCCTTCATCATGTCCCCATGCATACAGGCTTTTCTTACCGGACTGAATAGACACGATAAAAATATCTGAACCAATTTTGGGATTCCGAAGCAATTGTTCTGCCATATTATATATTTTTTTATATTTTAACAATCTGAGAAGTCCAAGTCTGTTTGCCCAATACAGGAAAACAGTGATAATTGACTGATCGAACCCCAGATAAGTGGTAAATATCTTATCATTATATTTATTATTTAACATGTGCTGGTCTACAAAGTTAAAATTAAACGAATAAAATCGCTTCTGCATGGTCTCCATTTTATTTTTTTTAGTAAATGGTCTCATATATCCATAAATGCGATGATTGTAGTTTTTTATAAAATTATCCAGAGTCCATTTTATGGCAGCATCTCCGTGTTTCTCGCCCATCCCCAAGATCAGCTGTATATCAATATATTTTTCTGTGGGATACATTTGGACAAATTTTTCCGCCAGAAGGTTTGTTAGTCCAGGAGCAAGGCCAATGCCCAGCAAAATTTTGCTTGTGCCCTCAAGTTTAAGTTTACGAATCTTATCAATATATTCTGAATTTGCAGTGACATCCATATAATCGATTCCGTTTTTATCGCAATATTCTACCAGCAGAGTATTTTCCTGATCGACACAAACAATAACCCAGCCTACATTTTGTAATAGTGCAAAATCAATGTTAAGAATATCCATTACGCAGATTTCTGCTTTTAGCTGTTCTTTTTGAATGAACCTTTTCATTTTCTCTTCGTTTCGTCCTGCCAGGATCAAACTGTAGTTTTTCAGTTCTTTCGAAATAGACTGGCCTACCTTACCATGCCCGCCAATAATCATGATTTTACGATCTGGATTCATTTTCGTCCTCCTTTTTTGGGATTATGAGTGGTTTTGTATTAAACCGATAGCATGTTCTAAAAAGCCTTTAATAGTTGCTAAATTTTCACTGGAAGTACCATTGAGAAAATCAAAAAGTGATTGATCATTATCGCTATGATATTTTTCATGAGCCCTGTAAGCAGCATTTCCCTTTTCCGTCAAATAAAGTAAATAGCGTTTTTTATCTTCCGGATCCTCTTTTTTGACAATTAAATCCCTCTCTGATAATTTCTGTAAAGTCTTATGAACAACCGGTCTTGTTATACCATATTTCCTCGCAAGCTCAGCACTGTGTATTCCCGGATAATCTCCAATTGTTTTAATCATGTGAATCTCTCCACGATGAAACGTCATATCCTCACTTCCAAAATTAAGAATATTCGTTTTAGAGTTTGAAATACTTTCTGTTAATTCAATGAACGAATTGATTACATCTTTTGAACTCACAGATTCATTCTTTTCCTCTTTTTTGTAAATGTAGCCTTCAAACATAGCAACTTTCACCCTGTTTATTGGAGTAAGACCACACGTTTGTAATGCTTTTTCTATATCCTGAGCTCCAGGAGGTAAGGGGATGCCATCCATAAACCCGGACAGCCAGCTTAACATATTTGCAGGAACAGCATCTTTTTCATCTGCAAACTGCCCTATAATAAACAAATAACCACCGACTTCTAATGAATCAGACACTTTCCTTATAAAATCAGTTAAATCACCCTCAACAAAGTTCAGAACGCCTGAGGCAATAATCATATTATAAAGTCCGCCTAAAGGGTCATGATTGAAATCACCTGAAATCACCTGAACCTTTTGCTGTACCCCATATTTCTCCACAATCTCCCTTGTAACCTTAGAAACATCCGGCGTTTCCATAACGGTTGCCTTACTGTTTGGGAAATGTCTGATCAGTTCAACATCCAGAATACCTGCTCCGCCTCCCAGATCCAGAATGTTGAGACACTCATTATGATCAGGAAACAGTTTATTTACTTCATTTATAAATGCCTGTACACGTCCAGAGTACATTTCAGGAATAGACAAACGGGCAAGTTCAGAAAAATCATAAGTCTCATTATTTATGGAAGATACTGACTTTATCTTTTCTTCCAGGTGTCCAAGAGAGGTCATCTTTTCCCGAAATAAGAGTGTATCACCAAGAAACACATTGCTGTTGCGGGATAAAAAGTTTCTTGTTTCTGGTGTATTTCTATAATATTCTTCCTGTTTATTCACCAAGCCGCAGGAGACCAGTGATAACAGCAGGAGTTCCAGTTGATGTTTGTCACAATTAATTGCTTCTGCTACAGCTTGTGCAGTCTGAGGCGTATCAAGATAGGAAAAAATATTCAAACGTATTGCAGCAAAAAGCAATTGAGCCTCCTGGTAATTGTGCATGACTTTATAATAACGCTTTGGACTGTTTTCTACTTCAAACATAAATTACTTCTCCTTTATTATAATAATTATTCTTACTATTGTTATCCTAGCATACAATTAGTTTGTTTGTCAATGAAACATTATTAGTTTGCACATGAAAAGCCCACCATCGGCGATAAAGCGATTGGTGGGCTTTCAGTTACATACTGAATGGATGAATTTGTCCCATAAGATTTTCTGTGCAGGCCAATTTTCCGTCTAAGGTTATTACAACAGCACCTAAATCTTTCATATTATTCATTTTACGAATGATTGACACTGCATCCAGTCCAAACAATTCTGTGGTATAAATATCACAGTCCAGGGACCGGTCGGCGACCACAGTCAGAGAAGCAATATTACTTTCCATAGGATAGCCGGTTTTGCTGTTAAAAATATGATGGTATTTACTGCCTTCCTTTTCAAGGACTCTTTCGTAAATTCCTGATGTTACAACAGACTGATTTCTTATTTTAACCAGTGCAGCCGCATTTCCTCTTGGCAAAAACGGGTTCTGGATTCCCACGTTCCAGTCACTGCCATCAGAGGGGGAGTCTCCATGCACCAGCACATTGCCGCCCATATCTACCATAGCTGAAACCGCGCCATGATCTTTAAAAAACTCCATGACTTTATCTGCGAAATAACCTTTGGCAACGGCTCCCAGGTCGATCTCCATTCCTTTTTTTTGCAGATATACGGTTTTGTTATCATCGTCCAGTTGTATATTCTCAGGATTTAATAGTTCCAGCACTTTTTCTATGGATTCTTTATCCGGTACATGCGCCTGGGTAAACCCGATTTTCCATAGCTTTATTAAAGGCCCGATTGCAATGTTTAAAAATGAATTCTCATTCAGACTATGCTTTTTCCCGGTTTTTATCAGTTCATACAGCTCTTCATCCACCTTTTGGGGGGCGATTCCAGCCATTTTTTTAATCATGGCAAGCTGGGAGTGATCACTGTTGGCACTAAAGATCTCATTATAATGGATCAGCATTTCTTCCGCCTTTTCTGCCAGCATTTCAGTTTCTTCTCCCTTAATATAAAGGGAAATTTTTGTTCCCATAAGATATATAATCTTTGTATATTCTGTCATTTCATTCTCCCAGATCGGAATTGTTCTGTCCATGAATCAAAAAGGCATTTATCAGGTCATGATCAATGTTGGATAGTTTTCTTTCATTGTGGTATGCTATGAAGTAGTCTAAGCTCAGTTCGTCAATGGGGATCTGATAGATATTGTATTCTGACGGATTTTCCTTCACATAGACGCTTTCAGGAATAAAGGTGATTCCTAAATTACCTGTGGCAAGCTTTAGAATCGTATTGATCTCTGTGCTCTCCATAATGATGCGGGGTTCTACTTTATAAAGGTTCAGTAATTGATCGATCTGTTTTCTGATGGCGGAACCTTTGGAGGTGAGAACCAGTTTCTGACATAAGATTTTACTCATGTCGATGCTGCCTTCTGCAATGACGGCTGTATCTTCCTGATACAAATCACTGCACCGCGGGATTACAGCCCGGTATCTGTGCCTGCCCCAGCTGACAGAGTTTAAGTAGGGCGATATATTTCTTGAGTTTTGCCCAATCCAGAAATCCAATTCATTGTTCTGGATCAGCTTCTCATTTTTTTCTGGAAAGTCCTCTACTAACTCGATTCTGCAGTCTGGATGCAGGGTAAGAAAATCCGGCAGAAAAAGAGGTAAAAGGTAGGTACCGAGGCTGGTAAGAATCCCTATTTTTATAATCGTTTTGTCAATATCTGAAACATCGGATATTTCCCTTAACAGCTTTGCATAATTATTTTCTAATGAGGTCAGATATTGATAATAGATCTTTCCCTGTTCCGTTAACCGATAAGGCAGCTTGTTCCGTGTGATCAGTTCGCAGTTTAATTCATTTTCCACCCTCTTAATCACCTGGGTCAGATAAGGTTGAGAAATATAAAGAGACTTAGCAGCCTTGCCATAGTTGCTGTATTTTAAAATGGCATCAATATAATACAGAATTTCCTGAGAAGAGATTTTCGACATTTTATTCCTTTCTTTGAGAAATAATTTGCTTTTTCTTGCTTATTTTTGATTATAACAAATTTGTTATCAAACTTCAATAAATAACTATTAGATAATATAAGAACGATGTGTTAAAATTATATCAAACACATAAGTACAACTGTGAGAACTTAATGGATAGGAAGGAGATTACTATGAAATATTTAGCAATCGTGGGCACGAATTCAGATGTGTCAACTAATCGCATGCTGCTTCAATTTATGCAAAAACATTTTTCCAGTGAGGCGGAGATTGAATTATATGAAATTAAAGATTTACCAGCCTTTATGGAACCAGAGGATTTAGAAGTTCCTGAAAAGGTAGAGGAGTTATCCGATAAAATCTTAAATGCAGACGGTGTTATTATAGCAACTCCGGAGTATGATCATGCTATACCAGCCGTTTTAAAGAGTGCTCTTGAATGGATCAGCTATACAAGTCAGGCGCTTACGGATAAGCCTGTTTTAATTGTAGGGGCTTCCCATGGTACACTTGGTTCTTCCCGTGCCCAGGCCCACTTAAGACAGATTCTTGATTCCCCTGAGCTGGCAGCCAGAATTATGCCAAGCAGTGAGTTCCTGTTAGGAAAATCACAAGCCGCATTTGATAATGCCGGAGATCTTATCTATCCGGACAAGTTAACGGAGCTTGATGAAATTTTCAGGGAATTTGTTCTGTTTACAGATATCACAACGAAACTTTTGGCAGAAAAAGTTCAGAAAAAAAGCGCAAAAAAATTCACTTGGCAAGAGTAGGAGGATTCATATCAATGAAATTTATAGCAATTGTTGGAACGAATGCAAAAAAATCATATAATCGTAAACTCCTTCAGTTTATGAAAAAACATTTTGAGTCAAAAGCAGAAATTGAAGTACTTGATATCACAGATGTTCCCATGTTTAATCAGTCTGATAACCAGTCCTACGGTGAAGTGATCCAGATGTTTAATAATAAGATCACAGAGTGTGACGGTGTTATTATGGCTACTCCAGAATACAATCATTCCATTCCTTCCGGACTTAAAAGTCTGATTGAGTGGCTGAGCTTTGATCTTCATCCACTTGCAGGTAAGCCGGTAATGATCGTTGGCGCCTCTTTAGGAACACAGGGATCTTCCCGTGCGCAGCTTCACCTCCGCCAGATCCTGGATGCACCAGGTGTGGATGCAAATGTAATGCCAGGTTATGAGTTCTTACTGGGAAATGCGAGCAAGGCATTTGATGAAGCCGGTGATCTGGTTAATGAAGGAACGATTGATTTCCTTGATATCTGTTTCCTTCGCTTTATGCGTTTTGCTACCATTTCAAATCAGCTTAATGAGGAAGAGGATTTTTCCTTTACTCCTGGCGAATATGAAGTAAACGCAATCGGTCACAGCGGAAATCTTCCTATGAAGGTATCCTTCAGCGAAAAACGAATTGAAAGCATTAATATAGATACCAAGGGCGAAACCGAAGGAATCGCAGATGTGGTATTTGTAAGAATACCGGATAAAATCATTGAAGGACAGACTCTGAATGTAGATGCGCTCTCTGGTGCATCTGAAACCAGCAACGCTGTAATCGATGGTGTTGCCAAAGCAGTGAAGCTTGCCGGAGTCAACCCTGATATACTTAAGAGACGTCCAAAACCTGCCAGCAGCCGGAACAGACAAGATGAAGAGTATACTTGTGATGTAGTAGTTGTTGGTGGAGGCGGCGCCGGACTCAGTGCGGCTGCCACTGCATTACAGAATGGCTCCAGTGTAATTGTACTTGAAAAATATCCGGCAGTAGGCGGTAATACCATACGTTCCGGTGGTCCGGTTAATGCGGCAGATCCTGAGTGGCAGAGAGAGTTTGATGAAAATCCGGGAGAAAGACATACCATCGAGTCATTGTTAGCAACTGATGAGAGCCAGATCCATCCGGAATATTTAGATGATTTCCATGCACTGAAAGAAGAGTTTTCCAAATACCAGGAAAAATTCGGTACTGGAAAAGGTCATTTATTCGATTCTCCTCTTCTTCACAGAATGCAGACCTATTTTGGCGGAAAGCGTACCGACTTACAAGGCAATACCATCTACGGACAGTACGACCTGGTAAAAATTCTTACGGACAGAGCATTAGAAAGTGTTAAATGGCTGGAAGAGATCGGCGTTGAGTATGACAAGAGCGTTGTATTTGCTCCGGTTGGAGCTCTTTGGCGCCGTGGCCATAAGCCGGTGAAAAGCTATGGTACCGCATTTATCCTTGCTCTCACAAAATATGTGGAGGAGCACTCAGGAAAGATTATCACAGACAGTCCTGTAAAAGAATTTATTTTAGAAAATGGCGAGATCACAGGAGTTATAGCAACTGGTGTCAATGGCCAGAAGATCACAGTTCATGCCAAAGCAGTTGTACTTGCAAGCGGTGGTTTTGGTGCCAATACAAAGATGTTAAAGGAATATAATACCTATTGGAGTGCCATCGATGACAATATAAGAACCACCAACTCCTTTGCTATGACTGGTGATGGAATCCAGCTTGGTAAATCAGTAGGAGCAGCACTGACAGGAATGGGATTTACCCAGATGATGCCTGTTGCCGATCCGGATACTGGTGAGCTGTTTAGTGGTATTCAGGTTCCACCGGAAAACTTTGTAATTGTTAATAAAAACGGAAGACGTTTTGTAAATGAGTTCTCAGGCCGTGATGTGTTAACAAAAGCTGCTATTGAACAGGGCGGTTTATTCTATCTGATTGCAGATGATGAAATTAAGAAAACTGCCGCCAATACAAGCCAGGAGAAATTAGACCGTCAGGTAGAGGCAGGTACTTTATTCAGAGCCGATACCATCGAAGAACTGGCAGTAAAAGTTGGTATGGATCCAGAAGTTCTTAAAGAGACCATTGTAAAATATAATTCATATGTAGATGCAGGCTTTGATCCGGAATTCCATAAGGATACATTCAGCCTGAAAGTGGAGAAAGCACCGTTCTATGCAACTCCAAGAAAGCCAGCTGTTCATCACACCATGGGCGGTCTTAGGATCGACACCAATACTCATGTATTAGATGAAAATGGCCAGCCAATTAAACATCTTTATGCTGCCGGAGAAGTTGCCGGAGGTATTCATGCAGGAAACCGTCTTGGCGGCAACGCATTAACAGATATCTTTACCTTTGGACGAATTGCCGGTAAGACTGCAGTGGATGAAATGAAATAATAATAAGGGCGTATAGACCCAGAGCCGATGACATGCATAAGTAAATATGCGGTTATCGGCTCTTTCTTTTTATAACTACATATAATTGGTTACCAAAAACAAAACATAATTGTTGAAAGTTAACAAAAAGTAACAAATTTCCCTTAATCCCTATATTATTTCTTATTTGTGCCGATACAAATAAAAGAAAAAAAGAGGAGTGGGAGTATGAAATCAACAATAAAAAAGATTGTTATCATTGTTTTAGCAGTATTTGCTGCATTGTTAATTGGTGGATACCTACTGATATCCAGCGTCTTGAAAAGAGAGAAAGTCCAGCCTATGGATTTCACTCAAAATCTGGATTTAAAGAAACCAGACCCGGTAAAAGACCAACCTTCGGTTTTATTTTTGGGAAACAGTATGACGTATACCAATGACCTGCCGTCTGTGTTTACACAGTTAAGCCAAAGCGGTGGATTTATGGCTGATGTATATGAACTGACAGAAGGTTCCTATCGTCTGGAATATTTTGCTGACCGGGAGGATGAAGTTGGAAGCCAGGTATATGATGCACTGGAGAATTACACCTGGGATTATGTAATTTTACAGGAGCAAAGCGGAATTGCCACTATGGGAGAAGAAACCATGTATTCAGCGGCCAGAACCCTTAATTCCCTGATCCGCCAGGCACAGGGAGAGCCGGTTTTTCTCATGACATGGGCTTTTAAAGAGGGGATCTCAATCGATCTTGTGGCAGGGCTTAAATATAGGGAGTCCAGGGATGAGATGCAGACAGAAATAGCCAGCCATTATATCAATATCGCAAAAGAATTGGATGCCATGCTGGCTCCTGCTGGAATCGCTTTTATGAGGTGTACCTCCCAGTTTCCGGAGATCGAGTTATGGGATGAAGATGAAAATCATCCGTCACCAGCAGGCACTTATCTCTCTGCCTGTGTTTTATATAACGTTCTTTATAATCAGTCACCGGAGGGGATTGCCTACTTTGGGGATCTGGATGAGCAGACAGCTGGAAAATTACAGCTGATTGCAGCTGGTATCAAATAGCATAAGTTATTTGTTATTTTAAATAAATTATAAAATTGGAGAGAATTCGTATGAAAAGCAAATGGAATGTTACAGTAAACGGAGTGAATCATGAGATTGCATTTAAACCGGGAGCTTTTAAAGCAAAGGCAGTCGTAGACGGTGTTTCAACCCCAATTAAGAATAAAAGCCTGTTTATACGTCTGTTTGATGTTCCCCTTAATCTTGAGGGAACCACAGTCCATCTGACAGCAATAGGCAGAAAAGTTGACCTGGCTGTGGATGGAGTTTATCTAAACTCAAAGGAACCTTATGTTCCTTTCGAAAATATACCGAAATGGACTTACATATTATCTGCAATCCTGTCATTAGGTGGCTGGGCATTTTGCGGATTAATCGGACTGTGTCTCGGTTTGTTGTCAAGCACTCTGATTATCAGCAGATCCGTTAATCCACAAAAAAAGAATCTGGCTGTATTTTCTATCTGTGTCACAGGTGTCTGTTTATTGCTTGATTTGATGATTTTATTTGGAGTCGCAATGATGACCATGTAAAAAGGCGCGTCCGGTTTTCCGGACGCGTTTTCTTTACTTAATTTGGAAAACAGGCAGCATGCTCCGTTTCGTAGTATTCTGTGAGAATATCCAAAAATGCTTTGGCGTATTTAGGCAGATACCGGTTTTTCTCATAAGCTGCAATTAGTGTATTATCGTTTCTTGTTTTTCCCACAGAAAGACAGACAGAAGAGGAAGGCTCTCTGTTTCTTAAATAGTGATAATAACTTTCCGGTGCGAACGCAGCACCCAGCCCCTCCATGGCAAGACGGATGGACATCTCGCTGTTACGGGTATGGAGTAGGATTTCCGGTTCCATATTATATTCTTCAAAGAGTTTTAATGCGATTCCTCCCGTATTCTGATCAGGATAAAGAAGAATAAAGGATTCCCCGGACAGAAGGCTTAAATCAATCCACGGATATTGAAAGCCTTCTTTTTTGACTGCTTTTTCTGCCAGTGGATTCTCGGCAGATAACACAAGAATCATTTCCTCTTTCCCAATAATCTGATAATCCAGATCAGTAGGAAACTCATGCACATTATAAAAGGTTAAATCCACCGTATGATCCGTCAAGGTGTGTTCGGCTACAAAATTGACTTCCTCCATCATATTGACGGTGACATTTGGATAAAGCCTGTGAAATTTCATCAGTGTGGGGCCAATCAGACTGTTACCAAGCATGATAGGAAGAGCGATGTTTAGGCGACCGTGGTTGTGGTGCATAATATCATCAAATTCAATATTCCATTCCATTCCGTACTCCACTATCTTTTCCGCATAATGAATGTAACGCTCTCCGATATAAGTGGGATAATAACCGCTTCCCACCCGGTCAAATAAACGGGTTCCAAGCTGCTGCTCTAAATTTTTTAAATATTTGCTTAAGGACGGCTGGGAAATAAAAAGCGTTTCTGCAGCTTTGCTGATGCTTTTATTTCTGGAAATAGCAAGAATGTATCTGGCTTCTTTTAAATCCATGGCTGATTTCTCCTTTTTCTTGTTTGCCTATAGCTTTACTGCATAGAAAATATAGATTATATGTATTTGACGTACAGTATATCATAAATTATAATAAATGTATAGATATAAATTAATTTTACTTATAAGTAGTTATAAGAAACAGCAACGTTTGGAGTGCTGAAAGCATGGAGAGGTTAAAATGAAGAAACGCAGTGCATTTGTAATGATAATTCCCGGGCTGGTGATTCTGGCAGTATGTCTGTTCCTTCCGCTTTTGAGAGTATTGATTCCATCTCTTCATACAGGAGAGTATCCCTTAAGCGCATACGTGTCATTTTTTCAGGATGAATATTATCGGAAAATCTTTGTAAGAACGGTAAAGGTTGCGTGTTTAACCACCGGATTTTGCATGGTACTTGGAGTCCCCACCGCATATTTTATCAGCCGGTGCGGGAAAAAATGGAGAGGCATCCTGTTGTCTGTTTCCATATTTCCCATGATGACCAATTCTGTAATCCGAAGCTTTGCCTGGATTAATATTTTAGGGAGCAACGGTCTGATTAACCGGATACTGGTTACAGCCGGGATTGTGGAAAAACCCCTTAAGCTGCTTTATACGGACTTCGCCATTATTATTGGTTCGGTTTATTTATTTCTTCCCCTTATGATCGTCACTGTGGCTGGTGTCATGGAGAATATTGGTGATGATATGATGGAGGCGGCTTTAAGCCTTGGTGCAAACAGAATCCGTGCTTTTATGAAAGTGATTTTCCCCATGAGCCTGCCGGGCATCATTGTGGGCGGCATCTTAGTTTTTACAGGAACCTTGACTGCTTATACCACTCCCCAGCTGTTAGGCGGAAATAAAAACATGGTACTTTCCACATTTATTTACCAGAGAGCCATGAGTGTGGGAGATTGGGATGGCGCAGCCGTTATTTCCCTGATCATGATTGTTGTAACACTTGCTGTAATTAAAGGATTCAATTCACTGGCAGCAAGACTGGACAAGAGAGGAGGAGACCATGCGTAAAAATAAGATGCTCACTGTTTTTGCCGTTCTCGTATTTTGCTTTTTAATATTACCGCTGGTTATTATTACAGTTACCGCTTTTGGCAAGGGCAGTGCAATCACCTTTCCAATCGAATCCTTTTCTGTGAAATGGTTTGTAAAGGTATTTACCACAAAATCCTTCCGTATCTCATTTTTAACCAGTCTTGAGATTGCCATGCTGGCGACTGTCATTGCCCTGCTGGTGGGAATACCAGCAGCCTATGCTCTGGCCAGATCCGGATTAAAGGGTAAGAACCTGATAAAATCTGTATTTCTTTCCCCAACCATAGTTCCGGGAATCGTAATCGGTTTTGTCCTTTATCAGTTCCTGGTTTTAACTTTGAGAGTGCCAGTATTTATGGGATTATTAGCCGGACATTTTATGGTAACCCTGCCCTATGTGATCCGGGTGGTAGGTTCCAGCCTTGAGCAGTTTGATTTTTCCACAGAGGAAGCGGCATGGAGCTTGGGCTGCGGAAAACTCCGTGCATTTTTCCGGGTTGTACTTCCTAATATTACCTCCGGAATTTCTGCTGCATTCATGCTGGCATTTATCAATTCCTTTAATAACATACCGGTATCCATGTTTCTTTCCGGACCGGGAGTATCCACCTTTCCGGCAACTTTGATGAATTATATTGAATATAATTATGACCCTACGGTGTCGGCAGTATCCGTATTATTGATGGCGGTTACAGTTCTTATGATGGTAATTGTAGATAAAACACTGGGAATAGCCGCCCTGGCGAAATAGGAGGAATATGATATGGCATATATGACACTGAAGGATATTGATGTCCGTTATGATAAGAAAAAACAGGTGTTAAAAGGATTAAATCTGGAAGTAAAGGAAGGGGAGCTGGTGTCATTATTAGGTCCCAGCGGGTGTGGGAAAACCACCACTCTTCGTGTGGTAGCTGGATTTATAGAGCCTGAGAGCGGAGTATTTTCCCTGGACGGGGAAGACTTAACAAAGATTCCGGTTCATAAAAGGAACTTTGGTATTGTGTTCCAGAGCTACGCACTGTTCCCTCATTTAAATGTATATGATAACGTTGCTTTTGGTTTAAAAATGAGAAAGCTTGATAAACAGCAGATTGACGAGAAAGTTAAAAATATTTTGGAAGTCTGCGGTCTTTCAGAATTTGAAAAACGTTTCCCCCAGCAGATGTCAGGCGGGCAGAGACAGAGAGTTGCCCTTGCAAGAGCCCTGGTAATTGAGCCAAAGCTTTTACTTCTTGACGAGCCCCTTAGCAATTTAGATGCAAAGCTTAGGATCAACATGCGTATGGAGATTAAGCGGATTCAGAAAAAGCTTGGAATTACTACCTTATTTGTCACCCATGACCAGGAAGAATGTTTCTCCATCTCTGATAAGGTAGCGGTTATGAATCAGGGAATCATTGAGCAGTTTGATACGCCGGAGAACATTTATCAGAGACCGGAAACGGAATTTGTCGCCAGATTTATCGGTTTTGAAAATTTCCTAACGTTAAATAGAGAAGGAAATGTATATAAAACCCAGGCTGGTACAGTATTTACAGTAGAGTCTGACAGAAACGGCGATTCTCTGGCTGGTACAATCAGGCCGGAAGATATTAGAATTGCAGGCGAGTCGGAAGAACGGAATGTTCTTACTGGAACAGTAGGCGTCCGGACATTTTTAGGAAAAAGCTATCAGTATGAAGTGCTGACAGCGGAAGGCAAGTTCCTGGTAAGCAGACCGGCAGAAGAGGTTTATGAAGAGGGCAGTACGATTCGTCTGTATCTTCCTGAGTCAAAGCTCATTCTTGTAAATAAGTAACAACGGCAATAAAGCCGGCAAATGATAAAAAGAGAGGATTAAAATTATGAAAAAAGTATTGGCATTATCTTTATGTGCAGCCATCGCACTGTCAGGCTGCGGCGCTGCTAAGAGTACAGGAGAAAGCACCACAGCAGGGACAGGCACGACAGCAGAACAGAGCACTGCCGCAGAAAAGAGCGCATCTGGCGGAGATAAGAAGCTGGTGTTATCCACTTACGGATTAAGCGAAGATATTTCGGAAGAAGAAGTATACAAACCATTTGAAGATGAGTTTGGATGCAAAATTGTAACAGAGACAGGAAGCACCAATGAGCGCTATACAAAGCTGTCTGCAGATTCTCAGAGCACTATCGATGTAATTGAGTTATCCCAGGCAATGACTGCAAAAGGAATCGAAGAAGGATTATTTGAGACCCTGGATTTATCCAAGATTGAAAACAGCAAGAACTTAATCGGAACAGCAAAAACCATGGCAGATTCCGGACAGGGTGTTGCTTATACCATTAACAGCATTGGCATTATGTATGATCCGAAAGCGGTTGGATTTGAAATCAACAGCTTTGATGATCTTTGGAAAGCAGAATTAGAAGGAAGTGTGGCAATTCCGGATATCACCACTACTTTTGGTCCTGCTATGGTTTATATGGCAAGCGATCATGCAGGTGTTGATGTCACAACAGATAAGGGAGAGGCTGCATTTAAGGCACTGGAAGAATTAAAGCCCAACCTTGTTAAAACTTACGCAAAATCTTCTGACTTAATCAATATGTTTACCTCTGGTGAGATCAAGGCAGCGATTGTAGGAGATTTCGGCGTTCCCACCATCAAACAGGCGAATCCGGATCTGGTGTATGTAACTCCTGATGTAACTTATGCAAACTTCAACACCATCAGCATTACCAAGAACTGCAAGGACAAAGAACTGGCTTATGCATATATCAATTACCGCTTAAGCAAGGAGCTTCAGGACAAGACAACCAAGGCACTTAATGAGGCACCAACGAACAATCAGGTAACGGTTGATGAAGAAAATGCAAAAAATATGACATACGGAAAAACTGCAGAAAATGCAAAGGTTCTTGATTATTCCTTTGTAAACCCACTTTTAAAAGACTGGATTGACCAGTGGAACCGTATTATTAACAGCTAAGGAATGAGAATATGAAGGTTGACTTATTGATTCAGAATGGATGGGTCTACCGGACATACAGGCAGTGTTTTGAAAAAGCGGACATTGCAGTGGTGGGGGAAAAGTTCTATGACGTTTCCCCTGCTTCCTGTTATGAGGCAGACCATGTGGTAGATGCAAAGGATAACTATATTATACCGGGATTGATTGATATCCATATGCATATGGAGAGCTCCATGATCGGACCAGCGGAATTTTCCAGAGCGGTTCTTCCCTGGGGTGTCACGACAGTAGTTGCAGATCCTCATGAGATAGCCAATGTATTTGGAATGGAAGGTATCAGCCGGTTTATGGAAGTAAAAACGGATCTGGATATCTATTATGCCATCCCTTCCAGTGTTCCGGCAGCAGGTGAGGCGTATGAGACAACCGGCGGTGTAGTGGGAGAAGAAGAGGTTTTAAAGTTGTTAGAAGATGACCGGGTCATCTGCCTGGGAGAAGTGATGAATCACAGGGATTTAATTTCCCCGGAAGATACAAAAATAAAACGCCTGATTCAATTATGCCAGACAGCCAGCCGGGATATTAAGATTGAAGGCCATTGCCCATCTCTTACAGGAAGGGATCTGGCAGCTTTTATAAGAGCCGGAGTGGATGCAGATCATACCCAGCAGACGCCGGAGTCCGTCCTGGAAAAAACGGATATGGGTATGTTTCTGGAGCTTCAGGGGAAATCCTTAACCCATGATGTGGTATCTGCCGTTGTTTCCCATGAGCTTTATGAAAATGTGGCACTGGTGACAGATGATGTCATGCCGGATCATCTGGTAACCGGACATTTAAACCGGATTCTTCGCCTGGCAGTGGAACAGGGAATGCCTGCAGAAAGGGCCGTTTATTGCAGTACTCTGACTCCAGCCAGAAGAATGGGACTAAATGACCGGGGAATGATAGCACCTGGAAAACTGGCTGATTTTATTATTTTAGAAGATCTGCTCCATTTCAATCCTCTGGCAGTTTATAAAAAGGGAAAGCTTTATGAGTCTCCCTCAAATGAAGATAAAACCAGATATCCCGATGAGTTCTACCAGTCTGTAAAATGCCGGATTGCCTTAGAATCAGACTTTAAACTAAACCGTTGTAACATAAAGGACGGAGAGGCAGTGGTGTCAGTCATGCAGGTACAGGAGTACGGAACCAGAATCTGCCATGGTAAACGCAGGATTGCAGTAAAAGATCACTGCCTTTGCTGGCAGGAGGCAGGGTTGTGCCTTGCTGTGGTTTACGAAAGATACGGCAAAAATGGCAATGTCTCCTACGGTCTGGTAGAGAATGGATTAAAACTTCCAGGCGCTGTGGCAACCACCTGGAGTCATGACAGCCACAACCTTCTGGTTCTTGGAAATTCACCCAAGGATATGCTTCTGGCGCAGAACCGTGTGGTTCACATGCAGGGAGGCTATGTAACAGCCAGAGAGGGAGAAGTAACCGCTTTTGTCAATCTTCCTGTAGGCGGAATTCTCTCTGATGAGGGACTTTATAAGCTTTCCAAAAATCTGGGTGAGGTTCGCCGGGAGATCGAAGATATGGGCTATCAAAACAGCAATGTGATCATGTCCATTTCAACCCTGACTCTGCTGGTTTCTCCGGAGTTAAAGCTCAGTGATAAGGGATTGTTTGATACGAAAGACAGGCAGGGAATTCCCCTGGTTGAAAAATACGAGTATGAAAAAGGAAAAGGTTGAAAAGTGTGAGAACGGTAATCGTAAATGCTACAGTAGTAACCATGAATCAAAAAGGGGAAATCTATAATCCGGGTTTTGTGATGTTTGAAGATGACGTGATTACAATGACCGGAGAAATGAAAGACTTAGAGGGAGATGCCGGCCTTTCTGATGCAACACTACTGGATGCCAGAAACGCAATCGTAATGCCTGGCATGATAAATCTTCATACCCACATGGGAATGATTCCGTTTAGGGGGCTTGGAGATGACTGTAAGGACCGTCTCCGGGTCTTTTTAATTCCCATGGAACAAAAATCCATGGATGAAGAACTGGTGTATCTCTCTACCCGCTATGCAGCCGCAGAAATGCTTCTTTCCGGTGTCACCACAGTAATGGATATGTATTATTACGAAGAAGAGGCTGCAAAAGCCATGGATGAGATGGGGCTCAGAGCAATCGCCGGGCAGACCGTTATGGATGAGGGAGCCTGTGATTTTAAGGATCCGATGAAAGCCATTGCTTACGGGGAGAACTTAATTAAAAAATATAAAAACCACCCAAGAATTTCCGCCTGTATCGCACCCCACGGTACCACCACCTGTTCTCCCGATCTATTAAAAGAGGCATACAGAATTGATTCTTCATATGAAGTTCCCTTCACCCTTCATACGGCGGAAATGGATTATGAGATGGAATATTTTGAAAAAGAGAAAAACATGACTCCGGTCAGTTTCCTAAACAGCATTGGAGTACTTGGGAAAGAAACACTGGCTGCACATTGCATTCATATGACAGAAGAGGATTTAGATCTTCTGAAAGAAAACCACGCGTCCGTTGCCCACTGTATCGGGTCCAATACAAAAGCTGCCAAGGGAGTTGCTCCGGTGAGCGGTATGAATGAGAGAGGGATTGCGGTTGGACTTGGAACAGACGGCCCCGCAAGCGGAAATACGCTGGATATACTGACCCAGATGAAGCTGTGTGCAGATTTTCATAAAAATGAAACAAAAGACAGAAGTGCATTTCCTGCAAAAGACATTGTTGAGATGGCAACCATAAAGGGAGCGAAAGCTCTGGGGCTTGATCACATAACCGGATCTCTGGAACCGGGAAAGCAGGCAGATCTGGTGGTAATAGAGACGGATTCTGCCAATATGTTTCCTGTCTATGATCCTTATTCGGCCCTTGTTTACAGCGCCAATCCGTCCAATGTAGATACTGTTTATGTGGCGGGAGAATGTCTGGTAAAAGGAAAACGATTGAAAAAAAGCAACATGGAAGAGATTCGAAACTGCCTTTTAAATAAAATGAAACAGACGGATTTTGGAAAATATATGGAGCTTAACCGGGATTTGGATCTGTAAATTAAGGTCAGCTGGTATCAGATTTTAAGATCCGGCAACAATATAAAAAGAGGATATAAGTATTTGACAACTATATGCCCCTGTGGTAAACTATATCAGTATGAATACGCGCCGGTACCCGGTATTTCGGACACTCCATCCATTGCTTGGTACAAGGTGAGAATCTTAAATTTAAGGAGGAAATCAACATGATTTCAAAGGAAAAGAAAGCAGCTATTATTTCTGAATATGGCAGAAAGCCTGGCGATACAGGTTCACCGGAAGTTCAGATCGCAATTCTGACAGAGAGAATCACAGAGTTAACAGATCATCTTCAGCAGAATCCAAAAGATCATCATTCCAGAAGAGGTCTTCTGATGATGGTTGGACAGAGAAGAGGTCTTCTTGATTACTTAAAGAAAACCGATCTTGAAGGATATCGTACTTTAATTGAGAAGTTAGGAATCAGAAAATAATAACCATTTAGGGTGGAGAACTTCTCCACCCTATCTGTCTATTAAGAAAAGGATGTTAAAAGTAGAAGTATCCCCCGAGACCGCTGATGTACGCGTAAAAAATAAGGTCTGAAACAACATGTTTTTTACGCGCAGATCAGTAGTTTCGGCATCTTCTACTGTTTAATATAAATTTATTTTTAAGGAGATACCAGTATGTACAAGAGTTTCAGTATGGAGCTTGCAGGCAGAACACTGACCGTTGAAGTGGGCAGAGTTGCCAAGCAGGCAAACGGTGCAGCATTGATGCACTATGGAGATACCGTTGTATTAGCAACTGCAACTGCATCCGATAAGCCCAGAGACGGAATTGATTTCTTTCCTCTGAGTGTAGAATACGAAGAAAAATTATATGCAGTCGGAAAGATTCCCGGAGGCTTTAACAAGAGAGAAGGAAAGGCTTCTGAGAATTCCATTTTAACCTCACGTGTTATTGATCGTCCCATGAGACCGCTGTTCCCTAAGGATTACCGCAATGATGTAACTCTGGATAATATCGTTATGTCAGTTGATCAGGACTGCTCTCCGGAATTAACCGCCATGATCGGTTCCGCCATTGCAACCAGCATCTCTGATATTCCATTTGACGGTCCATGTTCTTCCACACAGGTAGGACTTGTTGACGGAGAATTGGTAATCAATCCAACTCAGGCACAGAAGCAGGCTTCCGATATGGCTCTTACTGTTGCTTCTACCAGAGAGAAAGTAATTATGATTGAAGCCGGAGCCAACGAGGTTGCGGAAGATGTTATGATTCAGGCAATTTTTAAAGCTCATGAGGTAAACCAGGAGATTATTAAGTTTATCGATACCATTGTTGCTGAGTGCGGAAAAACAAAGCATGAATATACCAGCTGTGCAGTACCGGAAGAATTATTTGCAGCAATCAAAGAGATCGTAACTCCTGAAGAGATGGAAGTTGCAGTCTTTACAGATGAGAAGCAGATCAGAGAAGAGAACATTCGCAATATCACCAAGAAGTTAGAAGAGGCTTTTGCTGAAAAAGAAGAGTGGCTGGCTGTACTTTCAGAAGCCATTTATCAGTATCAGAAAAAGACTGTCCGCAAGATGATCTTAAAGGATCACAAGCGTCCGGATGGCCGTGCCATGAATCAGATCCGTCATCTGGCAGCAGAGATCGATATGCTTCCAAGAGTACACGGTTCTGCCATGTTCACCCGTGGACAGACTCAGATTTTAAATATCTGTACTCTGGCTCCATTATCTGAAAGCCAGAGACTGGACGGCATCGATGATATGGAAACTTCCAAGAGATATATGCACCACTATAATTTCCCGTCCTTCTCTGTAGGAGAGACAAGACCTTCCAGAGGACCGGGACGCCGCGAGATCGGTCATGGTGCACTGGCAGAAAGAGCCCTTGTTCCGGTTCTTCCGTCAGAAGTGGAATTCCCATATGCAATCCGTACTGTTTCCGAGACCATGGAATCCAACGGTTCCACCTCTCAGGCCAGCATCTGTTCTTCCTCCATGTCCTTAATGGCAGCAGGTGTGCCCATTAAGTCAGCAGTAGCAGGAATTTCCTGTGGTCTGGTTACTGGAGATACAGATGATGATTATGTAGTTTTAACTGATATTCAGGGTCTGGAAGATTTCTTTGGAGATATGGACTTTAAGGTAGGTGGTACCCATAAGGGAATCACTGCCATTCAGATGGATATTAAGATTCACGGTTTAACAAGACCAATTATTGAAGAAGCAATCCGCACCACAAGAGAAGCCAGACTTTACATTCTTGATGAGGTTATGGCAAAAGCCATTGCAGAGCCTCGTAAGGAAGTTGGAAAATATGCTCCTAAGATTGACCAGATTTCCATTGATCCTCAGAAGATCGGTGATGTAGTGGGCAAGCAGGGCAAGGTAATCAACAAGATTATCGAAGAAACCGGCGTGAAGATCGATATCTCAGATGATGGTAGTGTTTCTGTATGCGGAACCGATCAGGCCATGATCGACCGTGCAAAACAGATTATCAAGAGCATCGTAACTGATATTGAAGCAGGCCAGATCTTTACTGGTAAAGTAGTGAGAATTATGAATTTTGGTGCCTTTGTAGAGCTTGCTCCTAACAAAGACGGTATGATTCATATTTCCAAGCTTTCCGATAAGAGAGTTGCCAAGGTTGAAGATGTGGTAAACATTGGAGATATGGTTACTGTAAAAGTTATGGAAGTAGATAAGATGGGCAGAATCAACTTAAGCATGAAGCCAGGCGATTTAACTGCGAAGGCAGAAGAGCCAAAGGAAGCGAAAGAAGAAACTGTAACAGAATAAAGGCTGTTTAAAAGATCAGGCAGCAGACAGGATCCATCTGTCTGCTGCCTGTTATTCATTCTCCGGAAATTCCTGAAAGAGAAGATGAAAGTTACTGTGGCGGTTTAAAGAATTATTGCCCTGGCTGATGAATTCCCAGGTAGCTCTGTAATCACCGGGAACCGTAAAATCATTACCTGAAAGTAATGAGATGAAGGCGGAAGGGTTTGAAGAGTAACGATCTGCAAAGGCGTCTGCATAATTGACTTTTTCTTCATCAGTCAGATTTTTTTTGCTGTTATGAAAGATATGCTCCAGATTTCTGGAGAAGTAGTAAATAGAGTAGGGGATGGCTCCAATTTTTCCAGTAAGGGATAGCCGGGATAATATCTGGGATTTTCTTGCATTGCGGTTAATTACAGTTTCCGGAGAACGGGTTTCTATGTGATCGTTAAAATACAGGATTTCCGACTGATCTGCATAAATTACTTGATCCTCCTTGATAAATGCCCCATCCATATCAACCAGATGTATTACTTTTAATATATCTTTTTTGTCGAATCCATAACGTTTTCGTTCTATATCAATGTGCTGATTCACTGTTTTTACTGCATTTTGGGCATTTACCGACCAGTTACTGGTCAAATCCCCATGAACAATATGAAACCTGACGTCTTCCTTCTGAAAAATCTTCTTTAAAACAGGGGACAAGGTTTCTTCGTCTGTTGGTCCTTCTGCAATAAAAAGAATGACTTTCTTAGTCCTGTTTATCATAGGAAACCGCCTTCCCGGCACGCCGGAATGCGCGTCCAATCTCTACACTGTCTGTTTCTTCATAAATCTCTTCAGGCTGTCCCCCAAGTGTGATACTGCGCAAATACATGTCCCGCAGGTTGTTGTTGCTTTTTACATTCTGAAGCCGGATATACCGGTTGGAGGGATTAGCAGTAGAAAAGAGAATGCTTCGTTTGTGAATCATCTCCAGCGGCCGTAAATTATGTGACGTAAAAATAAGCTGGCCTTTTGCCCCTTTTTCAAATACAGATAAAATCTCTCCTAACAGATATTCATAGATTC
>SVDT01000043.1 GCA_015057775.1 Paenibacillaceae bacterium
TGTTGTTTCAGATACCCCCTTCTTTTCCCAGTTATCAGAAGGAATTGATGCCGGCTGCAAAGAGGCCTGTTATTATCTGAACATTTCATATCTTTATGAAGAAGATGATATTCCAGCCAAGGTTTCCGAAATGGTGCGGTTAGGCTGCAGGGGAATTTTGCTACTAGGAACAGAGATGGGGGAAGAAGACTTTAAACCGTTTTTAAGTCTTCCCGTACCCGTTGTGGTAGTAGATACCTGCTTTGAAAACCGGAGCACTGACTGTGTCATAATAGACAATGTGCAGGGCGCATTTTTTGCAACAAATTATCTGATCAGAAAAAGGAAAAAGCAGCCTGGATATTTAAAGTCCTCCTATCCCATCAAGAATTTCGAGCAAAGATCTGACGGCTTCTACCAGGCAGTCAGAAAGAACGGAATGTCTGTTTCCAATTCAAAAGTTCACAAACTATCTCCGTCCATGGATGGTTCCTATGCTGACATGGCGGCTATTTTAAAGCAGGGAGAAACCCCGGCAGACTGTTATTTTGCAGACAATGATCTCATTGCAGCCGGAGCCATTAAAGCACTGAAGGAATATGGTTACCGGATTCCACAGGATGTGGCCGTAATTGGTTTTGATAATATGCCTTTATGTACGTTCCTGGACCCACCCCTTACAACTATCCATGTTCCCAAACAGTATATGGGAATGATGGCGGCAAAGCGTATGGCAGAACTTATTAAAATAAAATCATCATACCCTGTGAAAATTGAAATCAGTACCACTCTGGTTCTAAGAAAATCTACTTAATATATTGTTGCAAAAAAAAAGAGAACAGATTTGAAATAACTCCAAATCCATTCTCTTTTATTGATTGTCCTGTCAAAAGATCCTGTTATGATCTTTTCCCGGTTTCTATTTATTTACCGTAGTAAGCCTTTAAATACATTTCCTTAATTTCACTGAACAGCGGATATCTTGGGTTTGCACCGGTACACTGATCATCAAATGCATTTTCAACCATCTCATCAAGTGTATCTAAGAAATACTTCTCATCTACGCCGTAATCTTTAATAGTTGCCTTAATGCCTACTGCTTTCTTTAATTCCTCAACCTTAACAAGGAATTTTTTAAATACTTCCGCATCATCCTTGCCTTCCACTCCACAGAAGCGTGCGCATTCTGCATATCTGGCCAGTGTATGGGGATACTGATACTGGGGGAATGTTCCCATCTTAGTCGGAACTTCAGAAGCATTAAACTCCATAACCAGAGTGATTAACAGTGCATTTGCCACACCGTGAGGAATATGGTGGTAAGCTCCTAATTTATGAGCCATAGAGTGACAAACTCCTAAGAATGCATTGTTAAATGCCATACCAGCCATACAGGAAGCGTCAGCCATCTTGCATCTTGCTTCAACATTTGTTCCATCGTTATAAGCGGTTGGAAGGTATTCAAATACATTTTTCATAGACTTCAGTGCAAGACCGTCCGTATAGTCAGAAGCCATGACTGAAGCGTATGCTTCCAGTCCGTGAGTCAGAACATCAATACCAGAAGCACTGGTCAGCCCCTTAGGCTGGCTCATCATGTTGTCTGCATCAACGATAGACATATTGGGCATTAACTGGTAATCTGCAAGCGGATATTTTACTCCAGTGTTCTGATCTGTAATAACAGCGAAAGAAGTTACTTCAGAACCAGTACCGGAAGAAGTTGGGATTGCTACAAAATAAGCTTTCTCGCCCATCTTCGGGAATGTGTAAACTCTCTTACGGATATCCATAAAGCGCATTGCCATATCCTGGAAATCTACTTCCGGATGCTCATACATAACCCACATGATCTTCGCAGCATCCATAGCGGAACCGCCGCCCAGAGCAATGATTGTATCTGGCTGGAATGCCTTCATAGCTGCAGCACCGGCCTCAGCGTTTGCAAGAGTCGGGTCAGGCTGAACATCTGAGAATACAGTATAAACGATTCCCATTTCATTGAGTTTGTCAGTAATTGCCTTGGTATAACCATTCATATAAAGGAAAGAGTCTGTTACTACAAATGCTCTCTTTTTGTTATAAACATCTTTTAACTCACTAAGTGCAACTGGCATACAGCCTTTTTTGAAATAAACTTTCTCCGGATTTCTGAACCACAGCATGTTCTCTCTCCTCTCAGCAACGGTTTTAATATTCAGCAGATGCTTCACACCTACATTTTCAGAAACAGAGTTTCCTCCCCAGGAACCGCAGCCCAGAGTCAGAGATGGCTGTAACTTAAAGTTATAGATATCACCGATACCGCCATGAGAAGATGGTGTATTAACCAGAATACGGCAGGTTTTCATTGCAGCTGCATGTTTTGCCATCTTTTCAGTTTCATTCACATTCACATACAGAGAAGCTGTATGGCCATAACCACCGTCTGCAACCAGCTGTTCTGCCTTTTCAATTGCCTCATCGAAGGTTTTAGCCTTATACATAGCCAGAACTGGAGACAGCTTTTCATGTGCAAATTCTTCCTCAAGATGTACGCTTTCCACTTCACCAATTAAGATCTTAGTTGATTCCGGAACTTCAACACCTGCAAGCTTTGCAATGGTATGAGCTTTCTGACCAACGATCTTTGCATTTAACGCACCATTGATAATAATGGTTTTACGTACTTTCTCAATCTCATCGCCTTTTAAGAAGTAGCAGCCTCTTGCTGCAAATTCCTTCTTAACCGCGTCATAAACCTTTTCAAGAACAGTAACAGACTGCTCAGAAGCACAAATCATACCGTTATCAAATGTTTTGGAATGAATGATGGAGTTGACTGCCATCTTAACATCTGCTGTATCATCAATGATAACCGGTGTATTACCTGCACCAACGCCCAGAGCCGGCTTGCCGGAGGAATAAGCTGCTTTTACCATTCCAGGTCCGCCTGTTGCAAGAATGATATCTGCACTTCTCATAACCTCGTTGGTTAATTCCAGAGACGGTACATCAATCCATCCAATAATTCCTTCCGGAGCACCTGCTTTGACAGCCGCATCAAGAACTACTTTAGCTGCTGCTATTGTACAGTTCTTTGCTCTTGGGTGTGGGGAAATGATAATAGCATTTCGGGTTTTTAAGCTGATTAAGGTTTTAAATATAGCAGTTGAAGTCGGGTTTGTAGTGGGAATAACAGCTGCTACCAGTCCGATTGGTTCTGCAATTTTCTTTATTCCAAATGCTTTATCTTCTTCAATTACACCGCAGGTTTTTGTATCTTTATAAGAATTATAAATATATTCAGCTGCATAATTGTTCTTAATTACTTTATCCTCTGCAACGCCCATTCCGGTTTCTTCGACGGCCATCTTTGCAAGAGGGATTCTTAATTTATTTGCAGCACTGGCTGCTTCATAAAAGATCTTATCAACCTGCTCCTGAGTGAAGGTTGCGAATACTCTCTGAGCTTCTCTCATTGCCTCCATTTTTGCGATCAGGGTATCTACACTATCAATTATCTGGGGAACCTTAACCAGTTCTTCTTTTTTTGCCATCTTGAATTTCCTCCATTTTATAAGTATCAATCCCATTGGTTACTTGATCGATATTTTTTTAACGATCTTTATGATCTTATTATATTCTATCGTTATTTTTTTGTCAATGTGAGAACTCACAAAAAAATACACCAATCGATATATTTTTTATATAATTTTTATAAATATTTTTTTACTTATATAAGAATAGGCCTGAACCTTATAAATCTCATAAAACAAGGGTTTATAGGGGTTGATATTGATTCAGAATAATCAATAAACCGTTATACCCTGTTTTTCCTTTATTTTTATCTCAATTATAATAAAGAAATTACATGATTCTGCCCTGCTTCTATGAACACATTTAAGAACTTGGCATTTACCTATAAATATGGTATAGTTAGCCTTACTACCTGCTATAATAAGGTCCGGGCAGGTTGATTAGATAAGGTGATTTAAGGGGACATATATGAAAATAACCATTGGAATTGATCTTGGAGGAAGTACAACGAAGATTGTAGGATTTCAGGATCATAAATTGAAAATACCCACATTTGTGAAAGCAGATAATCCCATCGCTTCTCTATTTGGTGCTCTGGGTAAATTTATCTATGATAACAACATTCAGTTAAATGAAATAGAAAAAATTATGATTACAGGGGTAGGAAGTGCATATGTAGAGCAGCCCCTTTATGGTATTCCAACTTTTAAGGTGAATGAATTTACCTGCAATGGATTAGGTGGTCAGTATTTTACCGGATTAAAAGATTTAATCGTGGTAAGTATGGGAACTGGTACTTCACTGGTACAGGTAAATGGAGATTCCATTGTTCATACCGGAGGTATTGGAATCGGCGGAGGAACCATCCTGGGTCTTTCAAGCCTTTTATTAAAAACCCAGGATATCTCCCATATCATGGATCTGGCCAGCAGAGGAACTTTGAGTAATATCGACTTACAGATTCAGGATATTTCAAGAACTCCTCTTCCAGGGCTGCCATTATCTGCGACAGCATCAAACTTCGGAAAAGTGAGGGGTTTTGTATCAGATGAAGATATTGCAATCGGTATCATTCATATGGTACTCCAGGTAATAGGAAAGTCCGCCATTCTTTCTTCATTAAACAGCAATATTAATGACTTTGTTATGACAGGGAATCTTTCTAAGTTTCCTCAGTGCAGGGAGATCTTTCAATCCCTGGAGACCATGTTTGATGTTCACTTTATTATTCCTGAACAGGCTGAATACGGTACTGCCATCGGCGCTGCTCTCACAGAAGAGCATCATTTTGAGATGACAGAGATCCGTTAGTTAAAACGAATATTCTTTCTTTTCACTGGTAAGGGACTGGATTACAGCTTTGGCATTTTGTAAATAGAAAACTTCCATTAAGTAATCGTCAACCGAATACATTCTGCTTAAAGCTGATCCATACTCTTCCATCATTGCTACTCTCGCTTCTCTTCTGGAATCTAAAACAGCTTCGCACTGAAGACGGATCCAGGTCCCGTGGTTCATTCCGCTGATTTCAATTTTAGGGTTTTTCATCATTTGATCATATACCGGTTTTTTATTGTTGGTAATAATATAAATCCTTCCTTCAAACTGGCATACTGCTCCAAAGGGGCGTACTCTTGCCTGATCGCCGTCACAGGTAGCCAGATAAAACGTTTTGCATTCCTTTAAATACTGAAGTACTTCTTCCATATTGATTTCTCCTCTTCTTATTATAATGATTCATAAAACATATATATAAAAAACACGGTAAAAACCGTGTTTTTATGAATGATATCCCAATGCCCGTTCCAGAGCTTCTTTTTCTTCACTTCCAAGAAGTACTTCTGTTTCTCCTCTTTCTACTTCTTTAATGTATACATAACACCCTTCTCTGCTATGAACTGAGTTCAGCACAAATCCACTGTTTGTATAATCCAATAATGACATAGCAAAGCTTAAATTACCTCCCATGCCCTTAAAAGCGTTATATTTTACAAGACCAAACTTCTGGAATGCACTTCTATAGTTTTTATTGGTATTTCTCAGAGAGTCTTTATTCGCACGATCCTCTGATTTTAACTGGGCAATATCTTCCATCTGTTCCATGATAATGCCCTCAAGTGTCTCTGCATCTTTACCTCTCATAAAAAAATCATACCTGCGATACAATTTTTTCATTTGTATCATACAAATAATTACGACAATTAGTAATATTAGTGTAAGCGCGGATAGTCCAATGATCAAAAAGGCTGGATCAATCGGCAGCTGATTTAATATACTGTTATCCATTCTTTCGTCCTCACTTCCATGATGTTATCTTATGGATTCTAATAACTCTACTATTCTTTCCAATTCTGCCTCAGAATAGTACTCAATTTCAACTCTTCCTTTATTTTTATCTTTTCGGTTAATGCTGACTTTGGTGCCCATGGCAGTTTTCATTCGATCTTCCAACTCCCGGAATATCAGTGAAATACTTTCATCCTCTTCCTTTCCTTCCTTTGGTTCTTTCTTTTTTGACAAGGATTTTACAAGTTTCTCTACTTCCCGGACACTCATGTTTTCAGCCACAATCTTACCGGCAAGCTGATATTGTAAATCTCTATCTTCCACTGCCAGTAATGCTCTTGCGTGACCACTGCTGATCTGATCCTGTATCAGCATCTCCTGAATTCGTTCGTCCAGCTTTAATAATCGCATGCTATTAGTTATGGTAACCCGATTTTTAGCTACACGTGCTGCTATTTCTTCCTGCTTCAAACCAAATTCCTGCATCAGGATAGAATAAGCTCTGGCTTCTTCAATGGGATTTAAATCTTCCCTTTGAACATTTTCAATTAATGCTATTTCCATGGATTGCTGCTTTGTATATTCCCGGATTACTACCGGTACTTCTTTTAAGCCAGCCAGTTTCGCTGCCCGCCATCTACGTTCACCAGCGATAATTTCATAGTATTCGCCTTTTTTTTGCACTAAAAGTGGTTGTAATACACCATACTCCTTCATGGATTCAGCCAATTCTACTAATGCTTCTTCCCGAAATTCCTTCCTTGGCTGATTATGGTTAGGCTCAACCATTGAAATTTTTAAAAACATCTCTTTCCCAGTTTCCGAATCAGCTTTCTCTTTTTCCGGTACTTGAGTTGGATGTTCTGCTTCTTTATGATTCTTCATTTCCTGCTCTTCTGCTGCAGATTCCATTACTTCATCTCCAAAAATTGCGCCAAGGCCTTTCCCTAAACCTGTTCTCTTTGCCATATCTAGATCTCTTCTCCTCTGCTGATAACTTCTGCCGCCAGTAACCGGTAGCTTTCTGCCCCCGCTGATCTGGAATCATATAAATTGATCGGCATTCCATGGCTGGGAGCCTCTGCCAGTCTGACATTTCTGGGTATGATTGTTTTATAAATATTTTGATTCAAATTGTTTTTTACACTTTCAACAACTTCCAATGAAAGATTTGTTCTTGCATCATACATGGTAAATACGACTCCCTCCATTTCAAGGGAAGGATTCAATTTCTTTTTTACTAAATTTACTGTCTTTAATACCTGACTAAGACCTTCCAATGCATAATATTCACACTGGATGGGTACTAGAACGGTATTAGCTGCTGTTAAGGCATTAATTGTCAATAGACTCAATGACGGAGGACAATCTATAATAATAAAATCATAGTTTTTCTTGACTTTTTCAAGATATGACTTAAGGAGTATCTCCTTATTTTCTATTTCCAGCAGTTCAATTTCAGCTCCTGCCAGATCCACGTTTGATGGCAATAAATCCAGATTTTCCTGAACGTTAGGTATCAAACATTCTTCTATTTCACATTCTCCAACCAACAGATCATAAACAGTACGCTCAATCGTTGACTTTTCCATACCAAGTCCGCTGGTTTCGTTTCCCTGTGGATCAAAATCCACAGCTAATACCCGTTGTCCTGACTCTGCAAGACAAGCTGATAGGTTTATTGCGGTCGTTGTTTTACCAACTCCGCCCTTCTGGTTTGCTATCGCAATGATTCTTCCCATTTTTAATTTTCTCCTGTTACAACGTCCGGAAATGCAGTTCAAATTAGAGTATAACATACTTTATTTTTTTTTCCTATGGTTTCAAGTAAAAAAATACAGAAATTACAAAAAATGTTTCACGTGAAACATTCTTCCAAGTTTAAGAATAAATTAATATGTTTGACGTTGTAAGTCCATATCGATTATATTATAATAAGAAGAGATTATCCGCACTCAGGAGGTATATAATGAAAACTAAGAGTAAATTACTGACTCTGCTCATCCTTTCAGCAAGTACAGCTGCCGCAACTGCAGTTATTAATAAATTTGTTAAACTCTCTGCATCTTCTAAAAATATCTTATCAGATGCAAAGTCCTTATGTTACAAATGGAGATTTGGTAATATCCATTATACGAAATCTGGCACAGGGAAACCACTTCTTTTAATCCATGATCTGACTGCATACTCGAATGGTTATGAGTGGAGCAGCATGACTTCATTGTTGAAAGAACAGTATACCGTATATACCGTAGATCTTCTGGGATGCGGTCGTTCAGAAAAACCCGATCTTACCTATACTAATTATCTCTATGTACAGATGATTTCCGATTTTATTAAATCAGAAATTGGACACCGAACCAATGTAATCGCTACCGGTGCTTCATCAGCGCTGACTCTTATGGCATGTAATAATGCTCCGGAACTATTTGACCAGATTATGCTCATTAATCCGGAAAGTCTAATGACGTGTAGCCAGATACCCAATAATCATTCCAAAGTATATAAATTCATTTTGGATCTGCCCATATTAGGTACTCTTCTATATCATATATCAGTAAGCAAGCAATCTATAACAGAAGAATTTAGCAAAAATTACTACCTCAACCCCTATTCCGTAAAGAGCTCAATCATAGACGCATATTATGAATCGGCTCATTTAGGAGAATCACCAAAATCGCTGTATGCCAGTGTTAAGTGTAATTATACAAAATGTAATGTGACTAATGCACTGAAAAAAATTAACAACAGCATCTATATTACTGGTGGTGAAGAAATGGATCGCATCAGTGAAGTTATTTCAGAATACCAAAAGTATAATCCAGCTATTGAAAGTTCACTAGTGCCGAAGAGTAAATATCTTCCACAATTGGAGAATCCTAACAGTTTGTATCAAATAATTCAAATGTATTTTCTATAAAAAAATGTTTCACGTGAAACATTCCTACAGAGATATGATTCTCCACTGGATGTTTCACGTGAAACATTTTACTTTAACGGCTCTTTTGATGGTGATCCTGGTTTTCTTGGATACTTTTTAGAAATACCGTTTACTTTATTAATTTTAATCAATGATCTCTCTGCCTCAGTACCTGGCAGTAAAAATCGTTCTGTATCTTCTATTTTTCCACCTAAGAGAAAAACCGCATGTTTTGCTTCTCCTAACTCCTCTTCTATCTTGCCAGATTTGTATGGTATAAAATATCCACCTACTTTCACAAATGGCATGCAATATTCTGATAAAGTGCTTAAATTTGCTACTGCTCTGGAAACACAAAGATCATACCGTTCTCTATGATTGGTATCACGTCCTAAATCTTCCGCTCTTCCATGAATTGCATAAATTTCTTCTAAACCCAAATTATTAATTACTTCATTAAGAAAATTTATTCTTTTATTCAAAGAATCCATCAATGTAATTTTAAGTTGTGGAAATGCAATTTTTAAGGGAATTCCAGGAAAACCAGCACCTGTACCAACATCTATTATGCTATAATCCTCAGTACCCAGATCACTCAAAATCTTTATCAGAGATAAGCTATCAACAAAGTGTTTCGATATAACTTCTTCCATCTCTGTAATTGCAGTAAGATTCATTACTTTGTTCCATTCAACTAATATTTCATAATACTTATAAAATTGCTCCAATTGATTCTTTTCCAAATTAATAGATAATAGACTCAATTCACTTTGGAACTTCTCATAGAAAGCATCTGTCATATTTCCTACCTCACTCCTTCTGATCTGTATTTTTATGAAACTTCATCTGTTCTAAGTAAACCAGAAGCACGGAGATATCTGCTGGAGAAACACCTGATATTCTGGATGCCTGTCCAATGGACAAGGGTTTATATAAATTCAGCTTCTGGATGGCTTCTCTTCTCAATCCTTTTACTTCTGCATAATCGAATTCTGCCTGCAGCTTTCTGTTTTCCAGTTTTTTATATTGTGAGACCTGTTGCTTCTGTCTGCGTATATATCCTTCATACTTAATATTGATATCTACCTGTTCCATTACATCATTTGGAAGTGGCAGCCGATTGGTATCTATATCAGTTAACATAACATAATCAAGTTCTGGTCTGCGCACTAATTCCGCTAAAGTTGTTCCTGTTTTTAGCGGAGTGCTCCCATGCTTCTCCAAAAACTCCTGTACTTTACTGGATGCTCCCATATTGGTTGATTCCAGACGTTTAATTTCTAATTCGATTGCTTCTTCCTTTTTTAATAATTCTTTATATCTTTTATCACTGATCAAACCAATCTGATGCCCGATTCCCATTAAACGCAGGTCCGCATTGTCCTGACGAAGAAGAAGCCTGTATTCTGCTCTTGATGTCATCATACGGTAAGGTTCCAGATTCTCCTTGGTAACCAGATCATCAATTAATACTCCGATATATGCCTGTGAGCGATCTAAAATGACTGGCTCTTTATTAAGAATTTTCATGGCAGCATTTACTCCCGCCATAAATCCCTGAACAGCCGCTTCCTCATAACCTGAACTTCCGTTAAACTGTCCGCCGCTGAATAAACCACTGACTGCTTTAAATTCCAAGGTTGCGTACAGCTGTCTGGAATTAATACAGTCATATTCAATTGCGTATGCATTTCTCACAATCTTAACATTTTCCAGCCCAGGAACCGTTCTGTACATAGCATACTGGACATCCTCTGGAAGGGAACTTGACATTCCTCCCAGATACATTTCATTGGTGTAAAGGCCTTCCGGTTCCACAAAAACCTGGTGACGGTCCTTATCCGGGAATTTCACCACTTTATCCTCGATGGATGGGCAATATCTTGGTCCTGTACCTTCAATTGCACCGGAATATAAAGGGGAACGATCCAGATTATTCCTGATAATCTCGTGCGTGTTGCTATTTGTATAAGTCAGCCAGCAGGATATCTGTTCCTTCTGGATGGATTCCGGATCCGTTGAAAAGGAAAACGGTACTACTCTCTCATCACCCAGCTGCTCCTCCATTTTAGAAAAGTCAATGCTTCTTTTATCCACTCTGGCGGGAGTACCTGTTTTAAAGCGCCTCATTTCGATTCCATTGGCCTTTAAGGAATCAGTTAAGTGATTGGCTGCCTGCAGCCCATTGGGGCCTGTATAATTGCTTACATCACCGTAAATACATCTTGCTCTTAAATAGGTTCCTGTGGCTAATACAGCTGCCTTACAGTGGTATACAGCACCGGAATAAGTTTTAACTCCAGTCAGTATCCCGTTTTCTGTTATGATTTCAGATACTTCTGCCTGCCTTATGGTCAGATGATCCGTATTCTCCAGGATTCTCCTCATAGATCTTGAATAGTCCTGTTTATCAGCCTGAGCTCTTAATGAATGGACAGCCGGACCCTTAGACTGGTTAAGCATCTTTGACTGAATAAATGTCTTATCAATGTTTTTTCCCATCTCTCCGCCTAACGCATCCAGCTCTCTCACCAGATGGCCTTTTGAGCTTCCACCAATATTGGGATTACAAGGCATCAGGGCAATACTGTCTACACTGACAGTAAACATAATTGTCTCAAGGCCCAGCCTGGCGCATGCCAGGGCAGCCTCACAGCCAGCGTGACCAGCGCCGACTACTACTACGTCATAAGACTCCTCTAAATACTGCATTTTTATCTCCTCTTTTCTGATCCTTACTTACCCATACAGAATTTACTGAATATTTCTTTGACCAGATCATCTTCTATGGATTCTCCCAGTATAATTCCAAGCTGCTCATATGCATCCATTAAGTCAATGGAATAGAAGTCCTCAGCCATCCCGTCATGTATGCTTTGCTCCACCATAGAAAGACTTTTAAACGCCTCTTCCAGTGCATTCTTCTGCCTTACATTCGTGATATAAACCTGATCATTAAAATCAATTTCACCCTCGTAGAACATGGTCTTAATCTCATGCTCCAGATCCTCTATACCAGAACGGTTTCTGGCAGAAATTGTAATCACCTTATGACTGGTTCTTTCATTTAATAAATCTGGTGTAACAACCATGGATAAATCTGATTTATTTAAAACAATCACTGCTTTCCTGCCTTCAATAAAAGATAATATATCTTCATCATTTTCATCAAGCGGGCAGGAACCATCCACCACATAGATAATTAAATCAGCGCCCTCAGCCGCCTGCCTTGCTTTTTCAACCCCTATTTTTTCAACTACATCTTCCGTATCACGGATACCAGCTGTATCTATCATATTCAGACTTAAATCTTCCAGCATGATCTGTTCCTTTAATGTATCACGGGTAGTTCCGGCAATATCTGTAACAATTGCCCGATCCTCACCCACAAGAACATTAAGAAGAGAGGATTTACCAGCATTGGGTTTTCCCATAATGACAGTTTCAATGCCTTCAGAAAGTACTCTTCCGTTCTCAGAAGAACGAATCAACCGCTTCAGTTCCTCCTTTATGGGCATAATCCCCTGAAGCAGAGTTTCCTGATAACCATCCAGAGAGATATGCTCCGGATCATCAAGTGCCGATTCGATAAAGGCAATATGATAAATAATCGTCTCTCGTAGTGCACGGACACGCTTGGATACAGCACCATCCAGCTGACTGACGGAAGACTTTAAAGCATATTGATTTTTTGCATTAATTACATCAATGACTGCCTCTGCCTGAGTTAAATCAATTCTTCCGCTTAAAAATGCCCGTTTGGTAAACTCCCCTGGTTCAGCCGGTCTGGCCCCGTACTTTAATACAGTCTCCAGTATCTTTTTAGTAACCAGAACTCCTCCATGACAGTCAATCTCAACGGTATCTTCTCCCGTATAACTGCCCGGTCCTCTCATGAGCAGAACCAGAACCTCATCAATCAGTTCCTCGCCATCATAAATATATCCGTAGTGAATCGTATGTGATTTCTCCTCAGAGAGCCTTTTCACACGTTTTCCTTTTCCTTTAAAAATCCTGTCTATAATCTGAAATGACTCCTCGCCGCTGATCCTTACAATTCCGATCCCGGAACTGGACATCGCTGTGGCAATCGCCGCTATTGTATTCATCTTCATATTCTATCACCTGTTTTACACCAGTCAATATACTGGCGTGAGAAAAGGGTTGAGGGTGCCTTCCGACAGCCCCAACCCTCATTGTTGTTTGACTATTTATCTCTATCCTGATATCGTTCTTTTTTCACATGTTCCTTTTTCAAGGATATTACCACATGTCTGAATGGTTCTTCCCCATCACTTCTGGTAACAACAAATTTGTCATTCTGAAGTGCGGAATGAATAATTCTTCTTTCATACGGATTCATAGGCTCCAGAGATACCGGTCTTCTGGTTCGCTTTACTTTATAAGCAATATTCTTAGCCAGTGTTTCCAGAGTCTCTTTTCTGCGCTCTCTGTAATTTTCCGTGTCCAGTTTCACGCGAATATAATCTTCGCTTTCTTTATTAACAACAAGACTTACCAGATACTGCAAAGAATCCAGAGTCTGTCCTCTTTTTCCAATCAGGATTCCCATGTCATCACCAGACATATTGATGGAAAGCTCACGCTCTCCCTGATCAAATGCGGCTTCCATAGAAACTCCTAAATTCATTGCACCAAATACATCGGAAAGAAAGGTCATTGCCATGTCCTCCAAGGTTTCTTTCTTCCTTGCGCGGATGACAGCAGGCTTTGAACCGATAAATCCCAGAATACCATTACTACCTTTATCAACAATCTCATACTCCAGTTTATCACTGGTTGTTTCCAGTTGGATTAATGCTTTTGTAATCGCCTCATCAACGGTTTTTGCTGAAACTGTAATCATATCCATAGGTCACCCCTCCTATTTACTGTGCTTTTCATTATACTTCGAAACCATACGTGCCTTGGCAGAAATGCTGTTGGAATCTGAACTTGTGCTTTGATAGTAATCGTTAGAAGCCTTTACCTGCTCCTTTGCTTTTTCTATTTTAGCATTCAGTTCCTGCTCTGCTTTCTCATTGTTAGCCTGAAGATTTTTAAGGTTCGCAGTAGCATTCTGAGAAACACGCTGAGGTGGAAGACCTTTTTTCGCACGCTTTTTATTTGCCTTATCCAGATTCTTTTTAATCATCTCATCCATATCAATGCGGTTTAAATGACGGTTAATTAAAACCTGCTGAATGATCTGGAATACACTGGAAGCAATCCAGTAAATACCAATACCAGAAGCAAATGTGAAGCAGAAGAATACGGACATTAAAGGCATGACTGTATTCATACTCTTCATAGACTGTGCCATAGCATTATTCTCATCTGCTCCACTCTGAGGCTGATTCACTGTCATAAGCTTTGTACTAAACCACTGGCTGGCACCAGCAAGAATAGGAATCAGGAGTGCAAGGCTTAAATGAAAACCGCCGCCAGTTGGGAAAATAACACTGGCTGGTGTTGATGCCAGGTTTATACCAAGGAAGGAATTCATATGCTCAATCTGTGCAGCATTGGTAGTAATGGTATCCTGGATGGTTGGATAAAGATCCTTTAAAGCATTCCACTGATCCGGATTTAACTGGTATAAGAAATCCACCATTCCATTACTGGTATTTAAATCTCCGATTCTTGATAATGTGACCTTATGATCAGCTGCAAACTGTGTTAGCTGTGCAACATGATCACCACCAAGAGAAGTAATTGCAGTCACTACATTAACAAAAACAGCCTTAACACTCTGTACGTAAGCAGGAATATGATAAATTACCTGATAAAGAGCGAACAGAATTGGCATCTGGATTACCAGCTGAACACAGCCACCAGTCATGGATGTTCCGTATTTCTCATAAACTGCCTGCATTTCCACGTTCTGTTTTCTCATGGATTCCTGGTCAGTTTTACCTTTATACTTTGCCTGTACGGCAGAAATTTCCGGCTGCATAACGCTCATCAGTTTTGATGATTTCTGCTGTTTTAATGTCAGCGGAAACATTAGAAGCTTTGTCACGAGAGTAAATAAAATAATACATAAACCAATGTTCTGGATTCCAACTGCAGATGTCATCTGGAATAGCAAATCCATGATTACACCCAGAACAGTTGCGAAAGGTCCCAGAACTCCTCCTACCTTAGTGAGTACTAAGAATTCCAATGAACTACCTCCTCATCATTTACGGAACTGGATCATAACCGCCTTTTGCAAAAGGATTACAACGAATAATTCTTATGCAAGCCAAAAACGTACCTTTTAACACACCATACTTTTGCAGTGCCTCAATGGCGTATTGAGAACACGTAGGTGTGTATATACAGTGAGTTCTTATCTTCAGAGGAGACAAATACTTCTGATATCCTCTGATCATCAAAATCATGATTTTTTTTACCATAAGATCACTTCGATTCTTTTTTTAAAATGTTATGAAGTCCGCACAAGTGCAGATATGCACTTTCGATTGTCTTGTATTTTTCTTCTTTTGCCGATGTTCTCACAACGACCACGATGTCTAATCCTGTCTCAATCATATCTTCATGAAGCCTGAAGCTTTCTCTGATTAATCTGGTTATATGATGCCTGATTACACTGTTTCCTACCTTCTTGCTCACCGAAATACCGATTCTTGTATCCGGCCTGTCCGTCTTTAAAACGTACATGACAAGAAGTCTGTTAGCAAGGGATTTTCCACTCTGATATACTTCTTTGAAATCCCTGTTCTTTTTAATCGAATTAAAATGTTTCATTCAACTCTTTCCTTTTCCGATTTCTGGAATTTGAGAAAAGAAAAGGCCACAATTACTTGCGGCCTGGTCCATTAAGCTGATAATTTTGCTCTTCCTTTTGCTCTTCTGGCAGCTAAAACTTTTCTTCCGCCGGGAGTGCTCATTCTGGCTCTGAAACCATGAACTTTTGATCTTTGTCTCTTTTTTGGCTGGAACGTCATTTTCATAATATACGGACACCTCCTCTTGTTACAATAGCTTATCATAGGCAATATGATGAAACATATTGAGACTATTTTAATTAAACATCATACCAATTATATAGAAGAAACCATGGTTCGTCAAGGGAAAAATATAAGTTTTCATTAGACTTCTAATATTTTCCACATTCCCCGATTATGCAGTATAATAAATAAAACTATTTAATTTCCCAATGGGGATTCTTAAAAGAATAAAAAAGGATGGGTTAATACGATGAAAAGTGAGCAAATCAATATCAGAGATCCTTACGTACTGCTGTCTGACGGTATCTATTATATGTACGGAACCAGAGCAGAAACCTGCTGGATGGCCGCCACAGGCTTTGATTGTTATACCAGTACTGACTTAATTGAGTGGGATGGTCCTCATGAAGTTTTTCACAAGCCTGAGAACTTTTTTGCAGACCGAAACTGCTGGGCCCCTGAAGTTCACTGCTATCAGGATTCCTATTATATGTTTGCTACATTTAAAGATACTAAAAATCATGGCGGAACTGCCATTTTAAAAGCAGACCATCCACTGGGACCATTCACCTTATTCAGTCAGAAACAAATAACTCCCCCTGATTGGGAGTGCATTGACGGAACCTTTTATGTGAGTTCTGATGGAACTCCCTATATGGTTTTTGTGCATGAATGGGTTCAGATATCGGATGGTTCCATCTGTGCAGTAAAGTTAAGCAGCGATTTAAGCCATGCCGTATCGGAGCCTGAACTTTTATTTCATGCATCGGAAGCCAAAAGCTGGGTCGTTACAATTGAAAATAAAAACAGACCAGGAAAACATTATGTTACGGATGGTCCATTCCTTTACCGGACAACAAACGGCCGCCTTCTTATGCTGTGGTCAAGTTTTGGAAACGAAGGTTATACCCAGGCCATTGCATATTCTGATAATGGGGATATTACTGGCAACTGGATACAGCAGGATCAATTGCTCTTTGAAAAAGACGGAGGTCACGGCATGATCTTTAAAGATAAAAAAGGAACGCTTATACTTACCCTTCACACACCCAATGAGCACAAAAAAGAGCACCCCGTTTTTTATCGGCTGGAAGAACGAAATAATACCCTGACTGTTAAAGGACTGTATCAATGAAAGAAGTCATTTTTGCAGGAAAATGCCGGGGCGTCGGGATGAGCCATGTATCCAGAGACTGTGATCTGGCTGAAACCATCGGATTCTATAAAAATGAATATCAGATTTATTATATCTTAAATGGAGAGCGTTTTTTTTATTACGGCAACCAAAGCTACCGGATGGGAAAAGGCACGCTGACCTTTATTGACAAGAAACTCATCCCTTTTACCAATGTAATCGGTGGTAATTATCATGAACGGATTCTGATCGAACTGGAAGAGTCCTGGCTTCGTCTTGCAGGAAATGCAATGGAACTTAATCTTTTGGAGTTTTTTCAAAATAATCACGGTGTTCTGCAATTAGACGAAAAGCAGCAAAGTATTCTGGAAAAAAAACTGTTCCGCATGGAATCTGCATTGAAAAACCAGAAAACATACGGTGCAACAGAGGTTAAAAATCAGCTGCTGTCTTTATTTCTCATGATACTAAATGGAGCCGGAATCAAACCAGAGGTCTATTATATGCCAAAGAGAAAAATGATGCGCTACGTAAAAGTCGCAGAAATCATACAGTATATTATGATTCATTATTCAGAAATCTTTGGCTTAGAAGATCTGGCCAACATATTTTATTTAGATAAAAGCTATTTAAGCCGAATATTCAAAGAAGTTACTAATTTTACTGTCAATGAATTTATCAATTGCCAGAGAATTGAGCAAGCCAGAATTCTTCTACTTGACGAGAAACTTACCATGGAAGACATCTCGCAGAAACTGGGTTATGAACGGTTGTCTTACTTTGATCGTGTTTTTAAAAAATATACCGGTTTATCCCCTCTTCAATACAGAAAATCCAAGAAATATAATGACGTTTAGTCAATATAGTGCAAATTAAAGGTTTTTTTTGATGTATTGGGGCTTTCCTTCAAATGTATTGTGATTGTGGTTGATTAATAGTAAAATATAACTATACAAAAACAAATCCGGATTTTATAATTGGTACATTTACACAATATTTTATAATGCAATCACAATTAGGAGGAACTATGAAAATCAAAAAGTTTACTGCACTGTTTTTATCTGGCCTGATGACTTTTTCTCTTGCCGGCTGTTCCGGAAGCAAACCTTCCTCTTCTGCAGAGACCGTCTCTAAGGACACAGGAAAACAGATAACTCTACGAATGGCCTGGTGGGGTTCTCAGACAAGACATGATGCCACCAACAAGGTTATTGAGCTCTATGAATCACAAAACCCCAATGTGCATATTGAAGCAGAATTTTACGATTTTGACAGTTACTTTACCAAGCTGGATACTTTGGTAGCAGCTGACGATGTGTGGGATATCTTTCAACTGGGTGGGAATTTTCCAAAATACATCAAAAATATAGAACCACTGGATGGTTACATAAAAGATGGAATTATTAATACCAGTGATACCACCGAAAATTTTCTGGCAACAACAAAAGACAACAACGGTTCTCAGATTGGGATATCCATTGGCACTAACACTTATGGAATTGCATACGATCCGGAGTTATTTCAAAAGGCCGGCTTAGCCGAACCTGAAAATGACTGGACGTGGGATGACTGGAAAAAAGACTGTATTACCATAAAAGAAAAACTTGGTATCTACGGAAGTTCAAAAATTGACCATTTTATAGCAGGTGTAACCATGCGTGCCTCACAGACAAAAAAAGATGCAAATTTCTTTAAGAAAACCAATGATGGCATTGAAGCAGAAGATCCGGCACCCTTTGCTGATTACTTAAAAATGATCAAAGAACTGACAGATGACGGCGCCTATCCCGATGCCGGGGCGATAAAAGAAATCAAGGACATAGAAGGGGATTATCTGGTTACCGGGGATGCAGCAATGACCTGGGTTTCCTCCAATCAGGTTTCATCCATTGTCCACGCCTCTGGCAGAAATATTAAAATTGCACCAGTACCAAGATTAACGAAAAATGGCCCTTATGGAATGGGAGTCCAGTCTTCCCAGCAGCTTTGTATCTCCAGTAATTCCAAAGCAAAGGAAGAAGCCGCCAAATTCATTAACTTTTTTGTCAATGACATAGAAGCGAATAAAATATTAAACGGAGAACGGGGCGTTCCTATTATGTCAAAGGTAAGAGAAGCTGTCGTTTCCCAGGCAGATGACTCCGGTAAAATCATTTATGATTTTGTTGATAAAATAGGAAATTTTCCAAAAGAAGACAGCAATGTTATAAGCCCTGATCCAAAAGCTGAAATTGAAGATCAATATAAGCTTCTGATTGAAAAAGTACAATATGGTGATGTAACACCAGAAGATGCTGCAAAACAATTGCTGGATTTTTCCAAGTCAAAATTTCAGCATTAAGGATCATTAAGAGGCAGGTAAGGATTCTCTTTGCCTGCCTTTCCTATGGAAAAAAGGAGGTAATAAGCAATGAACGAACTAAAAACTAACTGGAAAAAAATCCTCTATCATAACAATACCGTAGGTTATATTTTTTCCTTTCCCTTTCTATTTGGATTTTTTGCATTTACTTTGATTCCAGTTCTGGTATCCGTATATTATTCCATGACCAATTATAAACTGGGTCAAAGTCCGGTATTTATAGGACTTGAAAACTATAAAAATCTGTTCTCAGATGACCGTTTCTTAAATTCAGTAAAAGTCACCCTTATTTATGTCATCACCTCCGTTCCATCCAAACTGGTTTTTGCCCTTTTTATTGCATATCTTCTGACGCAGAAACACAGTGGTGTAACATTTTACCGGTCTCTCTATTATGTTCCTTCCCTGATTGGCGGAAGCATTGCCGTAGCACTTGTCTGGAAAACCATATTTTCAAGGAAAGGACTGGCAAATACCATTCTTGCCTCTTTTGGTATTCCAAAACTATCCTGGCTGGGAGAACCCCATCTGGCAATGGGAATCCTTGTCCTCATGTCCGTCTGGCAATTCGGATCATCTATGATTATATTTGCTGCCGGATTAAAAGAAATATCTCCAACTTATTACGAAGCTGCTGAAATTGATGGTGCAAACAAATGGCAGCGCTTTACAGCAATTACACTCCCCTGCCTCTCACCCATTATTTTATATAATCTGATTATGCAAACCATAACTGCCTTCATGGCTTTTACCCAGGCTTTCGTCATCACGCAGGGAGGCCCCAACGACTCCACTAATTTCTACGCGCTTTACGTTTACAACCATGCTTTTAAATGGTCCAATATGGGATACGCCAGTGCCATGTCCTGGGTCATGCTGGCTTTAATAAGCATTATTACTTTCCTGCTTTTTAAGACATCAAAATTCTGGGTATTTTCAGAAGCAGACCAATAAGGAGGATCATAACATGACAAACAAACATAAAATACATGCTTCTGTCTATCATTTATTTGTCTGTATTCTTGGATTGGTGATGATTTATCCGGTCCTCTGGATGGTCAGCGGTTCACTTAAGAATAATGCGGAGATCTTAAATGGAGGCATGAACTTAATCCCACCCCAATGGAGATTTTCTAATTTTTTCACTGGTTTTCAGGGTTTTGGCGGCATTACCTTTCAAACATTTTTTTCCAATTCATTTTTTGTTGCATCTGTCTCCACATTTGCAACGGTTCTGTCTTCATCCTGTGTTGCCTATGCTTTTTCCAGGGTGAGTTTTAAAGGGCGAAACATCTGGTTTATGTCTATGATCTGCACCATGATGCTCCCATCCCAGATAATTCTGGTGCCTCAATATATTATATATAACAAACTTGGCTTTGTAGGAACTTATCTCCCACTCATACTGCCCCATTTTTTCGGTCAGGCATTTTTCATCTATCAGATGATGCAATTTGGTGCTGGTATTCCAAAAGACCTTGATGAAGCTGCAATTATTGATGGGTGCAGTAAATATTCAATATTTACCAGAATTTTTTTACCTCTTTTAAAACCATCCATTGTAACCACAGTCATCATTCAGTTTTACTGGAAATGGGATGATTTTATGTCTCCCATGATTTATTTAAGCAAACCCCGGATGTATACCGCATCTGTGGCAATAAAAAATTTTGCAGATTCCACCTCCACAACCGATTATGGAGCAATGTTTGCCATGTCCACACTTTCATTAATACCAGTATTTTTGATCTTCTTATTCTTTAACCGTTATCTGGTGGAAGGAATCAGTGGAAGTGGGATCAAAGGTTAATATACATACAGAGAGGAAAAAAAGTGAATATCCAAACCAGTGTATCATTTCAGACTTCTAACGAACTTCTGCAAAAACTAATGGATTCAGCACAGAGGAAAACGTTAAACAACTTAAAAATGTTTGAGAACCGGCTCGTTCTGATTGAAGGAGGCGGATATGAAAAAATATGGCTGGAAACCCAGCCTATGGGCGGAGAAATGTATGCCAAACGCAACATGGAGGCTGGAATTAATAATCAGCTCCTTTTTATGGAGCACCAAAGAGCGGATGGCCGCATGCCCGGAAGCATTGCCTTAATTAATAACCGGATCACTCCCCAGTTTGATAAATTCCAAGGCTTTTGCTTCCCCTCTTCTGCTCTTAACATATATTACTTAATGGGAAAAGATAAAGAATATTTAACTCTTCTTTACCTTACTCTGGAAAAATTTGATTCCTACTTATGGAAAACCAGGGATTCAGACGGCGATGGCTGCCTGGAAAGCTGGTGCAAGTATGATACAGGGGAAGATCATG
>SVDT01000044.1 GCA_015057775.1 Paenibacillaceae bacterium
TCATAATCCTTTGCCTTTCTAAAATCAAGAACTGGCTCTAAAACCTCATAATCCACCTTAATAAGCCGCATTGCATGATCAACTGCTTCTTCGGTTTCTCCTGCTACAATTGCAGCAGCATCACCAACGAAACGCATTCTGTCTTCTAAAATCAGCCTGTCATAGGGGCTTGGTTCCGGATAGGTCTGACCGGCCATGGTAAACCGTCTATTCGGCACATCCTGATATGTAAGAATGCAGACGATCCCATCTACCTTTTTTGCCTTTTCTGTATCAATCTTCCTTATTAAGGCATGGGCATGGGGACTTCTTAACACCTTAACGATCAGACAGTCAACCGGCGCCAGATCGTCTGTAAAAACAGGCTTTCCAGTCACCAATGCTTTCGCATCCTTCTTTTGGACAGAAGTATTCACGGTGCGCATTTTAACATTCATTCCTGTTTTCTCCTCTGCTTAAATATTTTTTTACAGCACGAAGCTGCCCCATATATCCACTGCAGCGGCAAAGATTGCCTGCCAGATACTCTTTGACATTCTCTTCATCATAAGAATCCAGTTCTTTTTCCATAGCAAGTACATTCATAATCAGTCCCGGACTGCAAAAACCGCATTGCTCAGCCCCTTCCGCTGCAAGGAAAGAACCAAATTCCTCCGCTTCCTTTTGAGCGCCCTCCAGTGTTACCACGTCACAGCCATCCGCCCTGGCTGCAAGATAGGAACAGGATAGCCTTGAGACTCCGTTGACAAGAACGGTGCACAGCCCGCAGTTTTCCGTCTCGCAACCGCATTTCACACTGTAACAGCCTTTTCTTCTTAACAGGTGGAACAGAGTTTCATCGTCGCCCGTCTCCTCATAAATGAGTCTTCCGTTTAATGTAAATTCAATCTGCATTTACCCTTCCTCCCGGTCCAGTGCCATGAAAAGACGTTTTACATATACCGCAGTGAGATGCTTCCTGTACTCTGCACTGCCTCGAAAATTGGTGCCATAACGAAAACGGTCTGCTGCCAGTGCCGCCAGCTCCTTTACATCTTCCCCTTCTTTGCGGCTTATGACAGCAAGCTCTGCCTTTGCTGGCCTTGCTCCCACTGATATGTAATAAGTATCATTGGTTGCTGACACACAGCATGCGATAAGAGGGAAATCCGTTCTGGTCATTCGGGAAGAAGCATAGAATGCCCTTCTGCCGTCCTTTTTAATCCGGATTCTGACCAGAATATCCCGGTTAAATTTCTGACTGCAAAATTCCTCAAGTGGAATCATTCCTCCCTTATAGAGTTCTACATAAGTATCCAGTGCCAGCATGCAGGTAAGAATGTCAGAAAATCCAAATCTGCCAAATATGCTTCCGCCCACCGTTGCTCCATTGCGAAACTGAACGCCTACGATGGAGCGGGCGCATTCCTTAAATAAACCTTTAAAATAACCATCAAGTCCCTTGTGTGTTTCCAGCTGGCGCAGTGTACACATGGCTCCAATTATAAACTCTTCATCCGTTTCTTCGATTCCGTCAAGTCCAAGACCGGATAAATCCACCAGAGTCATTTTTATCCTGTTCTGAACCTTCAGCCACATCATTCCTGCACCGATTACACTGCTTTTTTTCTGGTTCAGATCATAAGCTTCTTGAAGGCTTTCTGCTCTTACGTAATTTTTAAATCTGATCACTTCAATTATCCTCCTGCATAGAACTGGATCTATCAGTAAATGCCGCCCATATTAATAAGTATTAGTTATAATTGACAATATATTTATTAAAAACCCAAAAAAGTATAACATACTCACACCTGATTTGACAATATTATTTTCCTGGAACAACAACTTGTCCCATCTGCCATCAAGTGATAAGATGGAAAAAAAGCAGAAAGGACGTGTACGATGCAGTCATATCTATTTGTTCATTTTAAAGAAAAGGAAGATCCCGATGGAGAAGCCGTCTATTTTTCCATTAGCAAAGATGGATTTCACTGGCAGGAAATAAACGGAGGCAATCCCATTCTTACCAGTGATATTGGAGAACAGGGTGTGCGGGATTTTACTATTTGCCGCACAAAAGAAGGAATTTATTACATACTGGCCACAGATTTAAGCCTTGCAAGAAATTTTAAGACAAAGTATAAAGGGAGCTGGGATAATGTAAGCAGGGAGGGCAGCAGGAATCTGGTTCTGTGGGAATCTCCCGATCTGATTCACTGGTCCGCCCCACGGCTGATTTCCTTTGGAAGTGATCCCTTTGGATGTGTCTGGGCTCCAGACATTATTTTTGACAGTGAAACAGGTGATTATCTGATTCACTGGTCTTCTTCCCACCCTTCCAACAACTATGGAAATAAAAAAATTTATTACAGCAGAACTAAAGATTTTAAATCATTTACCAGCCCCAGAGTACTATATGAAAAAGAAGACAGTGATATTATTGATTCTGCTTTATATAAAGATGGTGAAACTTTCTATCTCTTTGTTAAAAGTAATCCCAATCCTGCTGCCATATTACTGCTTCAGTCACAATGTATTACCGGTCCATTTTCTATCATTCCTAGGTTCAGCGAAGAGATGAAAAAGCTGGAACAGGGACAATACGAGGCCCCTACCGCTTTTCGGACAGAAGATGGACGCTGGTGCCTGTTTTTGGATTACTATGGTACAAAAATAAAAGAGAAACAGGGATACGTTCCCTTTATCGCTGAAGATATTTCTTCCGGTAATTTTATCCGTTCCGACAGATCCTTCTCCTTTCCTTATGGATTCAAGCACGGAACTGTTTTAACAATTAACCAGGAAGAATACAACCGATTGGACTCTGCTCATTTTATTTAAGAAAAATTTGGCATAATAAATCAGCCAAAAACGCTTACAATAATAGATGCAACAAACAATAAAGGAGGGTCAAATCGATGTTAGTAAACGGAAAAAATGAATGTATCCAATGTACTATTGACAATTGCGCTTACCATGCCAAAAGTGTTGACTACTGCACACTGGAGAAAATCAAAGTAGGAACCCATGAGCAGAACCCTACAAAAAAAGAATGCACAGACTGCGAATCTTTTAAAAACCAGGCATAAAAGCCAAATCTAATTTCCTCCTGACATGCAGAAAAGAGTGAATTCCTTCCTGCATATGAAAAAAGCTGCTGCACCGAAACGTGCAGCAGCTTTCTGTTTCATTAATTATTATAAATCGGATACTTATCGCAGATTTTTGTTACCTCAGCTCTGATGTAATCGGCCTCATGATCAAAATCAGTTGCCACAAGCCAGATGCATTCTGCAATCTTTTCCATATCTTCTTCCTTTAATCCTCTGGAAGTAACCGCCGGAGTACCAACCCGGACACCGGAAGTAACAAAGGGGCTTCTTGGATCATTTGGAACTGCATTCTTATTGAGGGTAATAAATACCTCATCGCAGCGGTTTTGAAGCTCTTTTCCAGTAACTTCCATCCCTCTTAAATCAATCAGCATCAGATGGTTGTCTGTGCCGTCGGTAAGAATATGAAATCCCTGTTTAACCAGTGCAGCAGCAAGCGCCTTGGCATTCTTAACTACCTGCTCCTGATAGGTCTTAAACTCAGGCTTTAACGCTTCTCCAAAGCATACTGCCTTTCCAGCAATTACATGCTCTAACGGACCACCCTGAGTTCCCGGGAAAATTGCTTTATTAAAATTAAACTTATCAGCAGCCTCCTGGTTTGCCAGGATCATACCGCCTCTTGGCCCTCTTAAGGTCTTATGAGTTGTGGTGGTAACCACATCTGCATAAGGAATGGGGCTTTCATGAATTCCAGCTGCGACCAGACCTGCAATGTGAGCCATATCCACCATTAAGTAGGCTCCCACCTTATCTGCCACTTCTCTAAACCGCTTAAAGTCGATGGCTCTGCCATAAGCACTTGCACCTGCTACAATGAGTTTAGGCTTATGCTCAACTGCCAGACGCTCCATCTCATCATAATCAAGGAATCCGTCATCATTGACTCCGTAAGGAACGATATTAAAATAAAGACCGGAAAAGTTTACTGGGCTTCCATGAGTTAAATGACCTCCATGATTTAAATTCATTCCCATAACGGTATCGCCTGGATTTAACATGGCAAGAAATACCGCCATATTGGCCTGGGCTCCTGAATGGGGCTGAACATTGGCATAATCACAGCCGAACAGTTTTTTTGCACGTTCAATGGCGATGGTTTCCACAACATCCACCTCTTCACATCCGCCGTAATAACGCTTTCCAGGGTAACCTTCCGCATATTTATTGGTAAGCACAGTTCCCATAGCCATCATAACCGGTTCTGAAACAATGTTTTCGGATGCGATTAATTCCAGATTTCTTCGCTGACGTGCGCATTCTTTTTCGATGGCTTCTCCTACTTCCTTGTCAAAGCCGGTGATAAACTTCATTACTTCATTTACCATGTCCATTCCCTCACTTTTCCTTTTGAATCGTTACTCTTTAGCATTTTGGTAGATTATATAGCAAACTTCCTTAAAATGTCAAGGCTTTCTCATCTTCTGCGTGCTGAACCTTAATTCTCCCTGTTGTCTGATCAGCTTAAAATCCGGTAATTTTTTATCACAATCTGAAGGGATTTATTTCCATTGTATTCATTTACTGCCGGATAATACACCACGTCCAGCTGGCGATGATTTCCCAGTTCTTCTACAAATAAATCTCCGTCTTCAAACAAAAGCCCATCCATAGGAGTACCGTTTTTTGTTACCAGTGAAAATTTGACCACATTCCGGTTTTTACCCAGTACGCGTACACTGCGGATGGACAAATCCTTTTGTGCAAACAGGGGTTTTTCGTTCCCCTGTCCATAGGGTTCCAGTAAATCCAGTTCCTCAATCAAAGGCTCACTTATGTATTCCAGAGGCATGGGAACATCAATCCATACCTTCTTAACAAAATCCTCTTCTGATAACTCTGCTTTTTCATTCAGAGCTCTGCGTAATTCATCAACGTTTTCCTTTAACAGAGACAGCCCTGCTGCCATTGGGTGACCACCGAATTTCAGCAGAAGTTCCTTTACCTCCACCAGAGCATCAAACATATGGTAAGATTCAATGGATCGTCCGGAACCCTTCACATGCTCCTCCCCATCCGTCAGTACAAATGCCGGTTTCTGAAAACGCTCTCTTAATCTGCCAGCTATGATTCCAGCAAGTGACTCATGGCAATCCGGCAGATATACCACCAGAACCTTATCCCTTGAAAAATGTTCTTCTACCAGCTTTACCGCTTCGTCTGTTCCCGATTTCGTCATATCCTTCCTCTGGTCATTAAGATCCTTTAATTCAACCGCCATTCTGTCTGCTTCTTCCTCTTCCTGGCATAATAGCAGAGAAAGAGCCAGCTTGGCAGTCACCAGACGTCCGCCTGCATTTAAACAAGGGCCGATGACAAATCCTATCTGATATGCCGTGATATGATCCTTATCTAAATTATTCTTCTCAATAAGTTTTAAAAGCCCCAGACTTTTGGTATTCCCAATGCGCTTTAAACCTTCTTTCACGATAATCCGGTTCTCGTCCTGCAGCTTCATCACATCTCCAACGGTGGCTATTGCAGCAAATTCCACCATATCAAAAGATTTCTCTTTTGGAATTCCAAACGTCTCATACAAAGCCTGTACCAGCTTAAAGGCCACCATAGCACCGCAAATCTCAGGAAACGGATACCTGCAGGCTTCCTGCTTGGGATTAACAATCGCATCACCCGGTGGCAGCATCTCCTGCCCATCCTCTTTGCGAATATCATGATGATCTGTTATAATCACTGTCATTCCAAGTTCTTTGGCAAGACTGATTTGTTCCACTGCGGCGATTCCATTATCACAGGTCACAATTGTATCAATGCCATCCTCATAAGCTGCCCTGATGATAGATTCATTAATTCCATATCCATCCTTAATTCTGTCCGGAATTTCATAATCCACAACTGCACCTGTCTCTTTCAGTGCCTGAAACAAAAGATATGTAGAACAGACCCCGTCAATATCATAATCTCCTACGATCCGGATCGGTTTTAACTGTTGTATCTTTTCTTTTAAAATCAATATGGCACGATCCATATCTTTCAGCAGACAGGGGCTGTATAGATCACCCAGCCCTCCTCTTAAATACTTTTCCACGGCTTCCCGCCCTAATACTTCCCGGTTTCTGATAATTCTTGCCGTTACCGGTGATATATGATGAAACTTTGCAATTTCATCAAAATCAGCCCGTTTAGTCTGAAGCATCCACTTCTCTGCTGCCATCTTTCTTGATCTCCTTAACTACACTCTTTTGTACTGTCTCTTCTTTTGTGCCTTTTATCTCTCTCAATTTCCTGGCTCTTGTTATTACCCGAATTCTTTTATTCCCTGTTTCCTGCTCCTCCTGGAATCCTTCTTTCCGCCTTTTTGCAGCAGACAAACGGTTCATAAGGCTTGTAATGGAATAAAGAATAGGAGCAAAGTCCCCCCGGTAAGCTTTTTCACAGGTGGATTTCACCTCAAAGTTCTCACTTCCTATTTCCTGAAATAAATATTTTTCATCATCAATAATATGCTTTAACCGGTCAATCAATTCATTGACAGAATTGGTCAGGATGCCGATCTCATCCCTGGACCGGTAGGTTAAATAGACCCCCAGATCTCCGTTTGCCACTCTTCTGGTTCCTTCCACAAGATCCTTTACCGGTTTATCAATGGCAATGATTATATAAATTACAAGGAGTGAAATTAAAAATCCCACCACACCAACGCTGATCACCTTCATCCTTGCCAGACGCATATACAAATGATCCCCTTCAATGCTGGCTGCTTCCGATCCTTTTCTATTATAATCCACAACCTCCAAAAACCCATCGCTTGCCTCATCAAACAGCTCTCTGGATTCTCCCATAATGATATTAAATGCTTCACTGGAGTTATTTTCCCGGCTGACGGCAAGAAGGCGATAGCTGCATTCCAAATACTTCCTCCAGTTATCTTTGGCCTCATTCATTAACTTGCGGTCTGATTCATCCGTAATATAAAGTTCATACCGGGCAAAAGACCGGTCTATCTCAGTTCTGATGCCATCCATCTCCCGCTCCAGCTGAGATTTGTCAACCCCGCTTTTAGTGACCACATGGTTATATTCCTTAATACGGTAATCGGCTGTCTTCGTGTTTAACTCTTCTGCAATGATAATTGCAGGCACCCATGACTGGGAAATCACCGTACTGGCCTCATTGATCTTACTGGCTGTAATAACAGATTCTGTTCCAATAAATATTAATCCCAAGATGCTGATTGCTCCCAGCAAAATGAGTTTTGTTTTAATTTTAATATTTCTGATAGATGTCACTTTCATATTCCCTTAATCTCTTCCTCCTGGACCGGTAATCCGGTATTTCCTTTTCTACAGTTGACCAGAATGCTTTTGAATGATTCATATAAGACCGATGAGCCAGTTCATGTACTACCACATAATCAGCCAGATCTTCCGGCAGCAGCACAAGTCTCCAGTTAAAGTTTAGGTTTCCCTTTCCGCTGCAGCTGCCCCATCTGGTGGCCTGATCCCGAATGGCAATTCTGCCGTAATCCGTGTTCATAATTTGTGCCCACACAGCAGTTTTCTCCTCCAGATACTGCCTTGCACGCTGCCTGTACCAGTTCTTAATCACTGTTTTGACTGTATCCTCTCCATCTATGGGACCAGTGAGTGTCAATTCTTCTGAAGATTCCTTTATTAAAATTCCCTTTCTCCTTACATCATGCAGGATACGAATGATGCGCTTTTCTCCAAATAACAGCAGTACACTCCCATCAGCCCATGAAAACTGATTTAATACTGGCCGGGACCTGATTTTTAAAACTGCCTCATACACCCATCTGCTGTTTTTTAAAACCAGCTCATGCCCCAAACGGTAAGATACTGTGAGAGGAAGTCTTACGATCACTTCCCCTGTTTTTGAGACCTGGAGCGCCATGGTTCTCCTCTTGGATTTTACAATCTTATAGTTTAAGATAGTTCCATCTTCAAAGGGCAGAATACCTGTGTTCCTTCTGTCTTCATTATGTTCCTCTTCCATATATACGATTCCAATCTCTTATTTTCTTTTTCCTCATTCTAAAAGAAACCCGTACCCTTAATTATATCGAAAAATGGAAAAGAAACAATAGTAATTATGGATTATTCAGAGCGTTCCGCAATCTCCTGCAGTCTCTTATAATCAGCGATAAAATACCCTTTTTCTTTTTTCATAATTCCCTCATCACAAAATTTCTTCATAACAAACAGTATATGGCGGTAGCTGACATTCATATACTCAGAAACATCCGTATGGGAAATCCCATACAATCCCTGTTTGTGATGGGTCAGTATAAAGGAGGCAAGTCTTTTTTCCAGAGAATAATTAAGATATTCACTAAGCCGGAAACTTCTGGCCATCAGTTTGCTGGAAATATAGGATGCGAAATAGAAAGAAACCTCAGCGTCCTTTTTACACATATCTCTAATGACTTCCAAATCAAACTCCAGGCAGCAGATGTCATCCACCACTTTATTTTCTTTTGTGAAGTCTTCATTACAGAAAATAGAAAGTTCCCCCAGCCAGTCCTCTCTTCCTGCAAAATCAAGAATGGAGCGGCGGCCGTTTTCATGATCAATATATATTTTTACTGCACCCGAGCAGATATAATAACAGTGGGAAATGGACTCCCCCACCTTAAAAATATTGCTGCCCTTAGGGAAGCGTTTCTCCTGCCCCATTTTTATTAAATGATCGGGAATCTCACATGTTATAAACTGTTTCATCATAATTTCCTCTGATATGATAAATCTCATAGTAGGTTATCCAGAAACTATGGTATCATATTCCTGAGGTGAAAACAATGACGAAGAAAAACACAAAATTTATCGCTTATTCCATCCTGAACTTTGTACTATTTGGATTTGGAGTATCGCTGCAGTTAAAAGCAGCCATCGGCCAGAGTATTTTAAATGCAATGGCAGTTACACTTTCCTTTCTCATTCCATGGAAGGTTGGTACCATATTAAACCTAGTTAATACCATTTTTTTTATCAGCTATTTACTTTTAAGACGTACCAGATTAAACTATAAGGACATCATTCAGATTATCGCTACCATTGCCAATGGAATTATTATTAACTTTTTTCTCTACCAGGTTCTGTCCGGTTTTACGGCCGAAAGCTACCTTTTCAGAGTACTGCTCTATGCAACCGGTTTGATTTTCGCTTCCATAAGCCTTGGCGCTGTCCTGGCAATTGGAATTATAAAGTTCCCCTTAGAGAGTCTCTGCCTTACCATTACGGAACTTTATCACAAGAAATTTACCGCTGTGCGCATGAGCTTTGATGTGATATTTCTGGTTGCTGCCATCGCCCTTACCTTATGGGCACATACGCCCTGGCAGATCAGGGAAGGAACCGTAATCAGTGTTCTGCTCCTTTCCCCTCTGTTAGGAATCTGCTTAAACTTCTTTAAGAAGCACTGGAATATGGAGGACTAAAAACATGTACCAAACATACTTAATCGATATTGACAACACCATTCTGGATTTTGATGCGGCAGAAGAGCGAAGCTTTCAGAATGTAATAGAATCCTACTGCCTTCCCTTTGAACGCAGCATGCTGGAAGAATATAAAAAGATAAACATGAATCTCTGGAATCTGCTGGAGCAGGAGAAGATCAGCAGGGAAGAAGTATTTCACACAAGATTTTCCCTATACTTTCAGACTCTGGAAAGAGAAATAGATGGAGTGGAGGCAGAATCCCGCTACCGAGGCTTTCTTGGCAACAGCCCGGAGCTCATCCCCCACGCAAAAGAGACGCTGACCCAGCTAAAAAGCATGGGGAAAAAGCTCTATACCGCTTCCAACGGCGTCTATACCACCCAGGTTACCAGACTGAATCAGGCTGGTATTTTCGACCTGTTTGACGGAATGTTTATATCGGAAAAAGTGGGAAGCGAAAAGCCATCTATCCACTTTTTTAAACACTGCTTTGATCATATTCCTGATTTCAATCAGGAAGAAACCATCATGGTGGGGGACAGTTTAAGTTCTGACATCAAGGGTGCAGTCAATGCCGGCATTGACTCCTGTCTCTTTACCCGCACAGATTCTCCTGCCAGGTCTGATGCTACTTATACCATTCATGATCTGTCCCAGCTTTTAAGCCTATAGGTCTCTACAGACAGAATCTTCCTTCCAAAGCCAGGAACTGATCCAGTACCATTTTGCTTACTCTGGCTCCGAATGTAGTGGCCGGATGAGCCGGATAATACATGGCATCGAAAAATTCTTTATGAAACATCACAATCACATACGGTCCATATGGAGTAAATACGATGCCTCCGTCGTTGCGGCAGGCATCCATGCTCCCGCTTTTTGAAGCCACAGAAATCAGTATTTCATCTGTATTGTCACTGTCCATATAGACCGGCGGAAAATCTTTTGTAATCATACTGTTGTAATGCTGCTTTTTCAATATTTCAAGCATTGCCGTATCTGCTTTCTCGCTGATCAGCTCTCCCTTTACCAGCCTTGTAAACACACTGCCATAATCATTTGGTGTGCTGGTTCCCAGTTGTCGGTACCGGTCAAAGTGAATGGGATTATAAAGAATCGTATCCTTGCATCCCAGCTTTTCAATACAGCGATTAATGGTATCCAGTCCCAGATAGTCAATCATCATATTGGTAGCTATGTTATCACTTACAATAATCATAAAAACAGCCGCATCTTTTACCCTCAGTACAGCCCCTGGTTCCAGGGCTGCCAGTACGCCGCTCCCATCCACCACATGTTCCGCCTTATATTCCAAAAGATCCTCAAGGCTTTTGTTCCCTTTTTCCACTTCATCAAATAAACAGGCAAGTATAAAGGTCTTGATGGTACTGGCCGTCTCATATTTTTCATCCTGCCCCATAGTGATCACATTACCATGAAAATCATTGAGATAAATCCCCATTTTCCCGTCATAGCTCATTAATTCTGCCTGTATTCTTTTCTCTAATGTAAATCTGTTATCCATGTCATCCTCCGTTTTTATTAAAATATACTCCCCGAAGCATACCAGCTTTTGGACAGATCATCCCGGTAATCCGCTGTATCAGGATTTAAACTGTTTATGACCACTCCGCTGCTGCCAACCTTACCCGTGGAGTGAATATACGATCCATCTCCCAGGTACATGGCGATATGCCCCGGAAAATACATGAGATCCCCTGGAAGCATTTCATCCTTGGGAATTTCTTTAACAGGAAACCCTGGCTGTATTTTTGCATCCCGATATATAATAATTCCGTTCATCAGATAGCTCTGTGAAGTTAAACCAGAACAGTCAATCCCCAAAGACGTTCTGCCTCCCCACCGGTACTGGGTGCCTAAATACTCCATTGCCGTCTCAATCACTGCCAGGCGGAATTCTCTTTCGTCCACAATTTCCTTCTGTGGGAGTTGATCCGTCCACAAGCCGCTTTGAGAATATTCTTTCGGTCGCAGATACTGATTCCTCATAAAACCAATCTGCCCGTCAAATAACTCAACCATTGCCCAGCCAGGTTCCTCAGATTCAAACTCTCTCACCTTAATCAGCGCTCCTCTGGGAACACTCATGATTCTCACACCCTGGACCTTGGGAATTGACATGATATCCACTACTTCTCCATCTGTTACCATCAGACCGCCTTCTTCCCAGCTAATCAGGGAAGAAAGGCCTGTCAGTTCCACATCCTCTTTTCTTACATACCCCGGATAATGATAGGCTGTAACAACCGGATAAAATCCCTGGTCTTCCTCCCCTGTGATCCGAAGTCCCATACCGTATATCCCTTCATCTGCAATGGAAGATACCAGTTTCTTTTCCCTGTTCTCCTTTGTTTCCCCAGACCGGTCCCATATGGTAATTACCGGCTTTTTAATTACTGCAAACTGCTGCTCCATCACTGTCTCCCTTCATTCCAAAGAACCGGACCTGCAAGTCAAAGGCAGCGGATAGTTCCGCTGCCTGTCATCCGTTTCGTCAACGCTCATATAATTTCTTATATTCTTCCGCCTCTTTTTTATTCGCCAGTACATAATGTTCTTTTCTGATTTCCTGCCAGAAAGGCGGATCAGTTGTATAATCATGGATGGACGGATCATAAACCATCAGCTTCTTCTCCTTCTCATGCTTTGGATCCGGCATGGGAATTGCTGAAAGAAGCGCCCTTGTGTAAGGGTGAATGGCATGGGTAATCAATTCCTCCGTCTCAGCCATCTCCACGATCTCTCCTTTGCGTATGACTGCAATCCGGTCAGTAATAAACCGCATAACCGATAAATCGTGGGCAATGAACAAATAAGTAATCTGACGTTCTTTTTGAATTCTGGTAAGGAGATTCAGAACCTGAGCCCGTACCGACACATCCAGGGCAGAAATCGGTTCATCCGCTATGATAAACTCCGGTTTCATAATCAGAGATCTTGCAATACCAATCCGCTGCCTCTGGCCTCCCGAAAACTCATGGGGGAAACGGCTGGCAAACTCCGGAAGGAGTCCCACATCAAGAAGTGCCTGATTCACCCGTTCTTTCCTTTCCTTCTCAGTAATCCCTTTTTCAATATTCAATAGCCCTTCGCTTACAATATAATCCACCTTGGCTCTTTCATTTAACGATGCCTGAGGATCCTGAAAAATCATCTGGATTTCCTGAATCACCTTCCGGTCCAGTTCTCCCGAAATATCTCCGTTTATTTTCTGACCCTTGTAAAGAATCTCTCCTCCTGAAGTCTTTATAATTCTCATGACAGCCCGGCCAATAGTCGTTTTTCCAGAACCTGATTCTCCCACCAGTCCAAAGGTCTCCCCTTTATAAATCTTAAAGTTTACCCCTTTTACTGCCTGGTATTTCTTTTTTCGTTCGCCGAAGGTCACTTCCAAATCCTTAACTTCCAGTAATACTTCCCGCTCCATCAGAACAGACCTCCCTCTCTGATTATTTTTAGTACAGGCGGCGGATCCGCCTTTGGTGCCCGTTCATCCAACAGCCAGGTTTTGGCCTTGTGGGTAGGGGAAATGTCGAAATAAGGAGGACTCTTCACGAAATCAATCTTAAGAGCCTGAGGATTTCTGGGAGCAAACGCATCTCCCTTTATTTCTGCATAAAGATTGGGGGGTGTTCCTGCGATGGAGAATAAATTCTCACCTTTTATCCCAACCTGGGGCAAAGATGAAAGAAGCGCCCAGGTATAAGGGTGTCTTGCATCATAAAAGATATCCTCACTGGTTCCAATCTCCACGATGTCTCCGGCATACATCACAGCTACTCTGTCTGCCGTATTGGCCACTACCCCAAGATCATGAGTGATGAGAATCACAGAAAGCTTATATTTCAGCCGCAGTTCCTTAATCAGTTCCAGAATCTGAGCCTGTATGGTCACATCAAGTGCCGTTGTGGGCTCATCACAAATAAGAATCTGGGGATTGCAGGCAATTGCTATGGCAATGACCACACGCTGGCGCATACCACCTGAAAATTCATGAGGATACTGAGAAAATCGTTTCTCCGGATCCTGAATTCCCACGTCGGTCAGATACTGAAGCGTCCGTTTTTTTGCCTCAGCCCTGCTTCCCTTCTGATGCAGGAGAACCGCCTCCATAATCTGTGCACCAATGGTCTTTAATGGATTTAAGCTGGTCATTGGATCCTGCATGATCATGGCAATTTCATGTCCTCGCAGCTTTAACCAGTCTTTTTCTTTCTTAATTCCCGTTAACTCTACCGGAACCTTATCATCAGAGCCATAATAAACGGCTTTCCCGCCGCTGACACTGCCATTCTTATCTAAAAGTCCCATAAATGATTTTGTAAATACCGATTTTCCGCTTCCCGATTCTCCTACAATTGCAAGAATTTCCCCTTTATAAAGTTCCAGGGAAATCCCCCGTATGGCATGAAGCCGTTTTCCTCTCAGTTCAAAGGTAATATCTAAATCATTTACCTCTAATATCGTCTCACGTTCCATTGGCTGCCTCCTTACAAGTGATTCTTCGGATCGGCGGCATCAGAAAACGCGTTGCCGATAATGTAGAAAGAAATAGTTACAAATGAAAGAATAATGGTAGGATAAACCAGCTGATAGCGCAGCGCCGGGCTGGTAATCAGTGCTCTTCCTTCATTGATTAGGTTTCCAAGACTTGGAATATTAACCGGAAGTCCCAGACCAATATAGGTAATAAACACTTCATTGCCGATAGCAGCCGGAATGGTAAGTGCCATTCGAAGCATAATGACAGAAACCAGATAAGGCAGAAGGTTTTTCACAATAATTCTGACTGTAGGTGTTCCAAGGCACCGGCTTGCCACATTATAATCCCTGTCTCTGATAATTAGTATCTGGTTGCGTATAAATCTTGCCATCTGAATCCATCCCGTAAGGCACATGGCGAATATCAGTGTTTTAACGCTGGGTTTTAATATGTAAGAGATCAAAATCAATATAATGGTATTTGGTATATTATCAATAATATTATAAATTTCAGTCAGTATAAAGTCCGCCTTTCTGACATAACCCCAGATCACCCCAACAGTAATACCGATTACCGCCTCAGCCAGTGCCACTGCTAAGCCAATAAACAGCGAAGTCCTGGTTCCTGACCAGATCCTTGCCCATAAGTCCTGACCGATGGAATTGGTTCCGAGAATAAATTGTTTTCCTGGCGGAATATTGCGAAACTGCATTCCACTGGCATCATTGATAATCAGGTTTGGATCATACTGACCTGGAAGATAAGGCTGTATAAACGTAAATGCCAATAACAGCATTAACAGCACCAGTAAAGCAAAAGCAATTCTGTTTTTAATAAAAGCGTGTAGCGTACTGTTCCAGTAAGAATAATTGCTGAACCCCGTTTTCTCTGTCTCAGCTTCATTATATCCTCCAAACGTAAACAGCTCTGCTTCTTCCATATTTTCAATTAACGCTGCTTCCTTTGTATGGCGGTAGGAAAATTGCTTCATCATCTGTCACCTGCTTTCTTTCCAAGGCTGATTCTGGGATCCAGCATAACCATCATAAGATCGCCAAGAAGCAGTCCCAGTACGCCCACACAGGCATATAAAAGTACAATCCCCTGTACCATGGCATTGTCATGCTTTTTAATTACGGTAACCAAAAGACCGCCCATTCCAGGAATGCTGTAAAGAGATTCTATGTAAATAGAACCGATCACCGTATTTAAAAATGCAGTAGGAATATACTGGGCAAGGGGAACAAAGGCATTGCGGAAAATATGTTTAAACATAACATTACCTTCTGACAGCCCTTTTGCCTTTGCCAATCTGACATAATCCTTATTGCTTTCATCAATCATATACCGTCTCAGCCACATCCCATAAAATGCAATATTTCCTAGAGACATGGAAATAACCGGCAAGATCCAGTAACTGGGATCATCGATCTGAAAGAGCAGCCCTACATGAAAGAGCTGTGTCCCATAAAGCTGAATATAAAGGAAATAGACTGCGGCCGGTACAGCCTGAATACACACAATAAAAAACGTACCTATTTTATCAAACCAACGATACTGATACCTTGCCATAAAAGCCCCCATGGGAAGTCCAACCAGAAGTGAGACAACCATGGACCAGATTCCCAGCTTAATGGATACTGGAACTTTATCCGCCAGAATATCGGATACTGGGACATTGGAACGATAAATCCTGGAAGTACCCAGATCACCATGAAGCAGTTTCTGGAAAAAATGAACAATCTGAAGTGGAAGGGGATCCGACAATCCCATCTCCTTTAAACCCACTTCGATTTGCTGAGGCGTCATTTTATCAAAGTTCTGAAAATAACCTTCAATCGGCATAAGGCGGAGAAGACAGAATACAACGGTCAGAATGATGATTAATGTAAGAAATGAACGTGCGATTCTTTTACTCAAGTATAGTAACATCAGTTTTCAGACTCCTTTGTTTTGTTTGTAAAAATACTCTCTGAAGGCGAAGTCAGATCATATCCACCTCTCCTTCAGACGGTATTTTTCCGCCGGACCAAAAGCATAGCCTGTGATCCGGCGTTTTTTCTTACCGTTTATTTTTCATTTGCTTCCCGGTTCGCCTTAAACTCATCCATAGAAATGAAATGATCCTTTAAATGCTGCCCTTTATACCGAAGATTAGATACTCCGAACGGCGCATACTGCCCTTCAAATACATCCAGCTTACTTGCCACATACTTGCTGACAGAAATGCTGTAAGGAATCACAAATGCGTGACCCACAAGACTTGCCTCAGCCTTGGCAAAAGCTTCATACCTGGCATTAATATCTGTTTTCATATCCTTAGCCTGATCCACAAGAGTAAAGTATTCTAAAGCTGCTTCAGCAGAAGGAGTTCCGTCTTCAATTGCCTTTGCTATATTTCCATACTTATAACCAAGATCATATCCGCTTTCTCCCTTTTTCTGATAGAACGGATCTGTCCAGGTTTCCGGATCAGCATAATCTGCGCCCCAGTTACATTTCATAAATGCAAATTTACCGCTTCTGCGTACTTCTGTTAAAAATCCATCTGCAGGACCTGCTTCCACAACAATATCAATAAAATCAGAGCCAAGAAGGCTTTCCATCTGCTGTTCCACTACCTGACATTCTTTATCCCAGTTAACTTCAGACGGATTGTATGGCATCAATACCTTAACAGGGAATGTGACTCCTGATGCTTCCAGCTCCTTCTTTGCCAGATCTCTGTATTCCTTTGCTTTTGTCTCATCAAAGGTCTGGGTTAAGTTTGCCATATCCCCTACCTTGGTATAATCCTCACCCTGTGCATTAAAGGTAAAGTTTGGCGGTGTAATAGAGTTGATTACAAAATCATCTGGAGTAGCGGACTCTAACACTGCAACTTCCTTGGACTTATTAAGTGCTGATGATAAAGCCTTACGGAAGTTTTCATTATTCACTGCCTTTTTCCAGTTATCCGGTTCATACTGAGCATCAAACTGGGGATTAAAGTTAAAGCAGTAGAAATAAGAGTAGCTTGTTCTGGGTCTCTCTCTGCTGATTAAATTCTTTGTATCCTCATTATTTTTCCAATCATCCAGAATATCAGAAGAAAGTTCTGCATAATCCACCTCGCCCCGTTTTACCATCTCAGGTCCGATTGTATTGTATTCTGCATTGTAAATTTCCTGAATTTCATCAATATAAACCAGAGCCGCATCGTAATTTAACAGATTTTTCTTCATAACATGCTTTTCCTGAGGAGAGAATTCTTCCAGATAGTAAGCACCATTATAATACATCTTGTCTGCGCCAGTTCCAAAGTCCTTACCAAGCTCCTCAAGCTGAGGTCCATAGGCTGGCATATAAACTACATAAGCCAGAGAAGACAGGAAATAAGGAACTTCCTTCTCAAGGGTATAAGTAAGAGTATGTTCATCTAAAGCCTTAACACCAACCGTTGAAAATTCAACCGGCTGCCATACTTTCCCATCTTTATCTGCACCACCATTGTAAACCAGCCCGTTATAATAATTTTCGGCATTGGCTATGATGCCAAATAAATTCTGTACATTGGAACTTTCATATTCCGGAGTCAGCTCATACTTCATGGCATCCACAAAATCCTGGGCTGTCACAGCGCCAACTTCTTTGCCCGTGTTATCAACCCATTTTGCATCTCTAAGCTTAAAAGTCCAGGTAAGAGTGGCATCATCATAACTCCATTCTGTAGCCAGGCCGGGTTTAATCTGTCCCTTATTGTCATATTCTACCAGAGTATCAATTACATTTGCGCCAATTTTATAATCATTTTCCGTAGATGAGGTGAGGTAATTAAGAGTTGTTGCTTCTGCTCCATAAAGCTTTTTATAAACGGCTGGCTCCCCGCTTCCTTCGGTCTTTGCTCCGCCCTGGGCACTTCCTGTACTGCTCTCAGAAGTTTTTTTACCTCCGCATCCGCTGAGTACAGTTGCCGTTGCAAGAACTGCACAGAGAATACCGGCTGCTAATCTTTTTTTCTTCATAATTTTCCTCCATTTTTTCTTATTTCTAAACCCGTCAGGGATTAGTGTCTTCGTTTGTATGTTTCATTTCTCCCCAAAAACAGGTACCTTACAGATTCCCAGTCCCGGCTCAGAATTCATTAAAATTCTGGATCCCATAAAAGCTGGACCTCCACTATATGGATCCTCACTGCACAGAGAGGGCCCGTCTAAATCCGCTCTGGTAATAACTCCTTTTGCAGCTGCCAGATGGGCGGCTGCGCTGACTGCAATCTTACTTTCCAGCATACATCCAATCATACACTCCACTTCGTAGCATTCTGCTATGGCACAGACTTTTAAAGCCTCGTATATCCCCCCGGTCTTCATCAGCTTAATATTAATTAAATCTGCAGCACGCTCTTTTATGATATGTATGGCATTCATGGCTGAAAAAACGCTTTCATCTGCCAGAATCGGAGTCTGTACCTGACTTGTAATAAGCTTCATCCCTTCAAAATCATGGGCGCTCACCGGCTGTTCTACCAGATCCATATCGATTCCCATGTCCTCCAGTTTTCTTATAATCCTGACTGCATCTTTTGCAGACCACCCCTGGTTCGCATCAATCCGAAGCTTAATATCCGGCCCCACAGCCTGGCGAATAGCTTTGATCCGTTCCACATCCTTTTGTCCTTCTTTCCCCACTTTGATCTTCAGTATTCTAAATCCCTGCTGGATTGCAAGCAGACTGTCTTTGACCATCTCCTCTGTCTCATTAACGCTGATAGTCAGATCGGTCTCTATTTCGCCCTTACTGCCCCCTAAAACCTTATACAAAGGCTTCCCGCAGGATTTTGCAAACAGATCGTATACAGCCATATCCACAGCTGCCTTCGCTGAGGTATTTTTAATCATGGATTTGTAAAGTACTTTCATAATGCCATCCAGATTTTCAATCTCCATACCAATTAATGGAGGCGCAATAAACTCCTCAATGGCGCAGCGTATGGAGCCTTTCGTCTCTCCCGTAATTACAGCTGTAGGAGGAGCCTCACCGTACCCACTCTGCCCGTCATCGGCCGTAATTCTGACCACAATATCATTAACAGAATCTACGGTTCTGAGAGCTGTTTTAAATGGAGTTACAAGAGGAATATTCACTTCTGCCGTTTCAATTTTGGCTATTTTCATTCTGATATCCTTCCTATCATGCTGTCTGTGATTTTGTTCTGATTATGCGCCTCTGACCGATTTGTCTCTTCATATAATTTTAACGACAGTTCCCCCATAATCCGCTCAAATCCCGGAGTATCCGTCTCATTCCCGCAAAAGCAAACCAGAAACGGAGTTTTTCCATATACGATTCCCACATCATGAGTGATTCCACGATCCTCACCTGTTTTATGGGCTATCTCCGGCTCCTCTGCAAGAGCCTGTAAATAGAATGGAATCTTACTGCAAAGCTGCTGATTTTTTAGAATCGAAATCATCTGCCTGCTTGCCCCTTCGCTGACCAATTCTCCCCGGTACATCATCGCAAGCAGCCTGGCTGACTCAGATGCAGTTATGTAATTTTGAATCCCCTTACTCGACTTTTCTGTATCATACATTTTTCTGTTAAGACAGGTTTTTTCAAACCCAAGAGACTTGATATATTGATTGATCTCGTCCAGCCCCAGTAATTCAATGAGCACATTGGTGGCTGTATTATCACTGAATATAATCATCAGAGTGACCAGATCCAATGCAGTGACACAGATCCCCTCATGAAGGTAGGTGAGAGCTCCGCAGGATGGAACGCAATCCTTTTTGTATATGGACAGCGAGAAATCCTGCCTCAATTTTCCTGTTTCAAACTGATTAAATGCTGCCGCCATGACATACAGTTTGATCACACTGGCTGCCATAAGTGGCTGATCTTCCCTATATCCAACCCGCTCTCCTGTTTCCAGATTTTCATAAAGAAAGCTGATTTTTCCAGGCACCTGATCTAATATTTTGATTATCTCATCCCTTTTCATGTCTCAAAACTCCAGTCTTTTAGAATCGTTTATATAAAAAAAGAGGCACTGCACCCATTGTTGCCAGCTACCTCGTTGCACCTGATTCAGATTTTTTTATTAAATTTACTTATATCATTTACTATTTAGTATAATAAATTCTGGAAAAAAATCAAGCATTAGTTGTCTTACAAATAATTATTAGTATAAGTTACTCACTACGATATAACACTATTTAAATTTATAAAAGCTCACTTATTTTTTTTACTGCATCTTTTGTACTGACATTCATCATTTGTTGATAATAGTTTGCTGCTTGAATTGAGGTTTTTTTATTGTAATTTTTTACTATATACTCTTCGATAGATATTGGCTTATGTCTTCTTGGATATATTCCCTTTAAAGCATGGTCAATCAGAACAAGCCACTCTGAGCTTTTATTTTTACAAGCAATTGAGATACTAGATGGAATTTCACCATAATTAAAAGAAAATCCTCCACCAAAATTCTGAAGCTTTTTTATCCATCTTAAATCATACACTGTTTCCTGTCCCTTTTTATTGACGAAAATCAATTTATCTTTCTTTAATTGTAATTTACCAGCTGTGAAACCTCGGCTTGCTGGGCTCTCATAATAGATATAGTTTTCTAAAGCATTTTTAATTCGTTTTACACCATCACGTGCATTATTATTTTCATTATCAAAATCCAAAACCTGATTATAGTATTTCAATGCATTTTCATATTCGTATTCATCCTCAAACTCTTTTGCACGTGATAAAAAATTGTCAGTATCAATACCATTTATATTAATAGTTGTATTTTCTATGTTTAAATTGGAATTAAAGTTTATATTATAATTATTAACTGCTTGCTCAACTATATATGCAGATTTACAGTAAGGGCATATGGCAGCCTGCTGAGAGCTATCCACTTCAAGAGTGGCTCCACAATTGGTGCATTTTGCTGGTATTAATTTTGATTTAGTTGTTGACTGATTATTATTAATATCGCTTTGTAATACTGAATTACCACAGTTCATACAAAACTTTGATCCATCTGGTAATTGAGTTCCACACTTCATACAATACATATTTGTACCCCTCATTTTTAAATAGTTTAATACTAATAGTTAGTATATATCAAAACTAAAAACTTTTAAAGTAAATTTACTTTCAATATTATACTTTGCGCCTCTTCTGACTTCTTGACATTCGTTATTATTACAAGTTTCATACTCCTTTAAATTCCACCTTACGGTGGACACCCATGGTCTTGACTGTATGTTTCCCATTATTAGAGAAGATTAAGGACTTTGCCCCATTAGAAACATGCGCCGTAAAGCGTACACAAAAAAAGCATCTACACTTTCGTGTAAATGCTTTTTCTCTACGTGCGTGAGAAGATTCGAACTCCCGACACCTTGGTCCGTAGCCAAGTGCTCTATCCAGCTGAGCTACACACACATA
>SVDT01000045.1 GCA_015057775.1 Paenibacillaceae bacterium
AAAATGTAGTATGCTACAATTCGGATGACGAAAGGATATACAAAACTGATAAATGAGGAGGTACGAGATGGAGAAACCGCAGATTTTGCTCTTGACTCACGGAGGCTGGGGAAAGGCGCTGACGGAAAGTCTGAAAATGATTATGGGAAGCGTTGATTTTGTTCATGAGATCCCGCTTTTGCCGGAGGTTACATTTGCAGAGTATTACGCCAAGGTGGATGAATATGCAGCCGGAATGCCGGAGAAGTCCCTGATTTTTACGGATGTATTTGGCGGGACAACCACCAATGCAGGTGCTAGAATCGGACGGGAGCGGAATATTAAGGTGGTTTCGGGACTGAATGCGCCGCTCATGATTGAAGCCTGTACACAGATCCAGTACACCGGAGATTGTAACTTTGATGTAGTTTTGCAGCAGGGGCAGTCATCAATCATTGATGTGATCAGTGAGGTCACTAAGTCAATGGAAAAAAAGGAGAGTTAAAATGGCAGAGATTGTATTATGCAGAATTGACAGCAGACTGATTCATGGGCAGGTTATGACCAAATGGGTGAATCAATCACAGGCCAATCGGATTGTTGTAGTAAGCGACAGTCTGGCTGCGGATGAGTTTATGCTTGAGATCTACTTAATGTCTGCACCGGCGGGGGTTAAGGTAGAGTGTTTAAGCAAAGCAGACGCAGTAAAGAAATGGAATGAAGACCAGTTTGGCAGCGGCCGTGTACTTTTACTGCTTCCGGATTTAGCAAGCATGAAGGAAGTATATGAAGGTGGAATTAAGGTCACTGATATTCAGGTAGGAGGGCTGGGGGGAGCTCCTAACCGAAAAGTGGTATTTCAGAATATCACTTTAGATGATGCAGATGTGGAAAAGTTGATTTCGTTACAGGAGGCAGGAGTAAATATTATCTTCCAGACAATTCCGGAAGATGTACCGCAGGATTTTCACACCATTTTAAAAAAATACAATAACTAAGGAGAGTATGATATGAGTGTGTTGATGTTAGCTGTATGTATGGGGTTTTATTATTGGTTCTGCCGTCTGAGATTTGGATATACCTTTTCTTCCATGCTTCTTCAGCCAGTTGTCATTGGTGTTTTTGTAGGGCTTCTTACGGGAAACATGCCTCTGGCTATGAAGATTGGTGCAGGACTTCAGCTGGTTTATTTAGGGGTTACATCCACGCCCGGCGGCAATGTGCCAAGTGATCCTGCTCTTGCAGGATGTATTGCAATTCCTCTTGGAGTAATGTCCAATATGTCTCCTGAAGTTGCCATTGCGCTTGCAATTCCATTTGGAGTCATTGGAGTATTTGTGGATCAGTTAAGAAGAAGTACCAATGCAGTCTGGGTTCATATGGCAGACCGCTATGCGGAAAAAGCAGATACAAAAGGGATTTTAAGGGCAGCGTTTCTTTACCCGGCTATCGCAGGACTGGTAATTCGTTTTCCAATCGTTTTTGCAATTGACTTTTTTGGTGTAACAGCTGTAGAGAAGCTGATCGCAGTACTTCCTCAGTGGCTGATGCATTCCTTTGAAATCATGGGAGGAATTCTTCCTGCTCTTGGTTTTGCTATTACCTTATCTGTAATTGGAAAGAAGTCACTGATACCGTTTTTTATAACAGGATTTTTTGCAGTTATGTACTTAAAACTTGATACCATGGCTGTAGCAATTTTTGCAACCTGCGTTGCATTGTTGTTAGGTTTATTCCAGTTAAAGGAGGAGGCGATTTAAGATGGGAGAGCAGACACAGGTAAAAAAACTGAATAAAAAAGATATTACCAAATCCATGTGGATCTATTATGCCGGCGCAGAACTTTCCAATTCCTATGAACGTCTGCAGAGTCTTGTATTCTGTGCGTCCATGACACCGGTTTTAAAGAAGCTTTATGATACCGATGAGGAACTGAGTGCAGCCTTAAAACGTCACCTGGTTTTCTTTAACACGGAAGGAATCTTCGGAGCCATCATTCAGGGAATTGCCATTTCCATGGAAGAACAAAAGGCCAATGGAGAGAATGTAACAGACGAGGCAATTACTGGTATTAAAACCGGACTGATGGGACCGCTTGCAGGAATGGGAGATGCAATTGTATGGGCAGCAATTATGCCGATTATCATTTCTATCTTTTTACCTTTTGCAAGCAGCGGTTCTGCACTGGGAGGCATTATGCCTCTGATCCTGTATCCGGCCATTACCATTGCAATTGCTTACTGGCTGATTCATAATGGCTACACATTAGGAAAAAAGTCTGTGGTATCACTGCTTCATGGCGGTAAGATGAAATCCATTATTTTTACAGCAAATGTCATCGGCCTTACCATGATGGGGGCATTATCCGCAAGCTACGTCACCATATCAACACCTTTGAAGTTTGGTTTTTCCAGCGGAACGCAGATTGTGGTACAGGACATACTGAATACGGTAGCACCAGGTCTTCTTCCTCTGGCAGCCGTGTTTATCATCTATTTTTATCTTAGAAAGAAAGGACCGTATTACAACAGAATCCTGCTTACAGTCGTGGCAGTATCTGTCATTACTTCTCTGCTTGGAATTCTGTAATGGTCTTAAGGAGTAATCATGGAAAACATATACAGTAAAAGCGGTCTTCAGGCCGTGATTAATGCTTCCGGAAGAATGACAAAGCTGGGTGTTTCCACCATATCGAAAGGTGTGGGGGAAACACTGGTGGAGGCAGCCGGCAACTATGTGGTAATTGACGATCTCTATGTCTATGCAGGCAGGAGAATCGGAGAGCTTGTCGGAACTGCTGATGCCTGTGTTACCTCCAGCGCCTCTGCCGGAATCGCACTGGCAGTTGCTTCTTTAATCTGCGGAGGAAATTTACAGAAAGTAAAGCACCTTTATGACCTTCTGCCTTCTGTTACGAAAAGGGAAGTTATTATTTTAAAAGGGCATAACGTGGACTTTGGGGCACCGGTTGCAGAGATGGTACAGATTGCCGGAGGGAAAATCGTCGAAGCAGGATATGCCAACGGAGCTTCTGTAGAAGATATTGAGCAGGCAGTAACAAAGGATACGCTGGCAATTCTTTTTGTCAAATCCCATCACTGCGTTCAAAAGGAAATGCCAGAAGCCAGATCTGTGATTGAGCTGGCAGAACGTCTTGGGATTCCATGTATCGTGGATGCGGCAGCAGAAGAAGATTTAAACATCTATGCAGCCATGGGGGCGGACTTTGTATGCTACAGCGGTGCAAAAGCCATTGAAGGCCCGACCAGCGGTTTTGTTGCGTGTAAGACAAAAGAACTGGCAGACAACATGAGACTCCAGTACAAAGGCATCGGCAGGGCCATGAAGGTGGGGAAAGAGTGCACCATGGGGCTTGTAACGGCAGTGGAAGAATACATTGCCGGGGGAAAGACAAGCCCTGTCTCCAAAGAAGAGCTGGAACGGTTTGCAGCATGTGTAGGGGAGATACCAGGCTGCAAAACATCAATTATTAAGGATGAGGCAGGAAGAGATATATTCCGCTGTAAAATTGATTTTAATCCCCAGCAATACGGGATGAATGCCAAAGACGTGGTAAGAGAGCTGCAACGGGGAGATGTAGCCATCTTTACCAGAGATTATCAGGCAAATATCGGTTCCATCGCAATTGATCCCAGGCCTTTAAACAGTGAGAAAGAACTGGAAATCATTGAACAGAGGCTTAAAGAGATTCACAAATCAGCAAATGGAGGGAAATAAAAGATGGAAGGATTAAATTTTTACAAAGGAAGAGTCTGCTTAAACTGCCTGACCAATTCCGTTGATAATGCTAAGGCAATTTATGAGGCTGCCAAGGGTCATGTTGCAGTCGGGATTTTGTCGGCAAATTATCCGGATGTGGAACAAGCAGTGGAGGATATGAAACGATATCAGGAAGCAGTAGACAATAATATTTCCGTTGGCCTGGGTGCGGGAAATCCCGGACAATGGAAAGCAGTTGCGGATATATCCGGACAGATTAAGCCAAAACATATCAACCAGACCTTTACGGCAGGCGGATATACCAGAGCCAAAACAGGTGAGGGACCATTTTTAAATTCCATGGTTGCACCCTGCGGTAAAGTGGGTTATGTTAAAATCTCAACTGGTCCGCTTTGTAAGGATATGGAGCCGGCAATCGTTCCGGTTAAAACTGCAATTGCAATGGCAAAGGAGCAGGGAGCCGATTCCTTAAAGTATTTTCCCATGGGCGGACTTAAGGTAAAAGAGGAGTTTGAGGCGGTTGCCACAGCCTGTGCAGAGAGCGGATTCGGACTGGAGCCAACCGGAGGAATTGATCTTGATAATTTTTCCCAGATCTTAAAGATTGCGGTTGATGCAGGAGTGGAACACATCATTCCTCATGTATATTCTTCGATTATTGAGAAAGAAACGGGAGCTACGAGGATTTCAGATGTTGTGAAACTTTATGATATGATTCGGGAGATTTTAGATTAGAATAATATCCACCCAAAATGCTTACTAACATATGAACAAGGTGGGACAATACATGCCTGTTTGTGTACGTGAATTAACTTCTGGACAACTCGTCCAGAAGTTAATTTTATATTATCTATTTATTTGCCAATAGCCTTTACGGTCAGAACCAACTCTTGTGATTTTCCCGCTTTCTCTTAGCTCCTTAACTATTCGGCTAATCTTTCGTGTGCTAAAAGAAGACTTATGACTGAGTTCTTTTGCTGTGATAGCCGGCTGCTCTGCGATTAGTTTTAATACTACATCATCGCCAATTTCATCGCCAAATTCATCGCCAAATTCATCGCCAAGAACATTCTTGTTTTTATTAATCACATCAGCAAAAGGAAACACAACCTTAATGAAATGCTCTAAAATTTGAAAAATGCTCTTATCGTATACTTTGAGAATGCGGCTCATACCGGAACCGAGCTGTTCCACCAATCCTACATCTTTGAATACACGCATTAATTCACGATTTCTTGGCATACTGGAGCAGCTAAAAAAATCTTCTCGGCTTTGACCCTGTATCAGTCCCCCGTAAGAGGTCATTACAACCCTCTATGCGATTACTTTCTTGTAACATAAACTCCTCCTAATCAAATTAATCTTATTATAGATCTTTTATTGAAACAAGCCAAGTTATGCCAAAATAACGGCGGTCCTTATCATTCATTTCTGTACTCACTGGGACTGATCCCATAAACATGTTTAAAGGTTTTACTGAAATGAAACGGGTCAAGGTAACCGGTCAGCTGGCTTATATCGGCAATGGACAGATCTGGATTGCGCAGAAGCTGTCTTGCAATATTCAGTCTGTAGTTTCTTAAATATTTGGAAGGTGTAATCTCTGTGTATTTGAAAAATATTTTGCTTAAATAAGGCACAGAAAAACCAAATTCAGAAGCCAGTGTGGTGAAATCGATCTGAGTCTGATAATTCTTGTGAATGTATTCTTTTATCAATTCCACGATTTCTTTTGCCCTGTTTGAAGAATGAAGGAGTGTGACGGAGTCAAACCGGTCCTGGGCAGCCAGAAGCTTGGTTTCCAGGGCAGCCAGTGTCTTTTCCAGTTCCTCATAATTGACTGGCTTCAGTAAATAATTGCTCACCTCGTACAGGAGTGCTTCCTTTGCGTATTCAAAATCTGTATATCCGCTGATGATCACACATAAGATAAACGGAAATTTTTCGTGTATATTTCGTACTAACTCAAGTCCATCCATCTCCGGCATCCGTATGTCTGTGAAAATTACATTGGGAAGATGTTCTTTCGCCATATCAAGTCCTTCCAGACCATTGGTTGCAATGGCTGTCACCTCAAAAGCGGGATTTAACTGTTCGATTCTTCTGGCTATATTTCTGGCAATTAAGGCTTCATCTTCAACAATTAAAACAGAATATTTCAAGGGATCATTCCTCCTATAACAACAATGGCTCCGTGGGGTACATTGTTGCTCAGTCTAAATATATGATTGCCGTGGTAGAGGATTTTAAAACGGATGTAAATATTCATCAATCCCATCCCGTCTATTTCCAGATTGGGCAGAACCCCGTTTTTCTCAATCAGGTTTATCTGGTTTTGCAGTTTTTCCAGGTCTTCACTGGAAAAGCCAGGACCATTGTCCCGGATCTGCAGCTCCCAATAGGTGTTGGTCATAATACCAAGAATTTTCACGCTCCATGGTGGGCTTGATTTAGTTGAATATTTGATGGCATTTTCCACGATCAGCTGGAGGCAGAGTTTTGGAAGCCGGATCTGATACATTTTTTCCGGTATGTCAAATTCAAATTGAAGAGAGTCACAGTACCTCACCTTCATGCATTCCAGATAATCAATGGTATGATCAAGTTCATCTTTTAAAAGAACCAATTGTTCGCTGTCGGAAGAGATATAACGCAGGATTCTTGAAATGGTCTGACACATGAGAATAATCTCGCTGTTCATGTTTTCGTCCGCCATTGCCTGTATGGTTGCAAGAGAATTGTAAAGAAAATGAGGGTTCATCTGCGCCTGCAGCGCCAGCATTCTGGATTGCATGTCACTGTTTTGAAGCTGAAGTTCCCGTTCCATTGATTTCCTCGCCTGTCTCTGCATTTTTAACAGAGCCTGGTATAAGGTGTTCACTTCAGTGATGCCAATTTCCATGTCCTCAAATTCAGTTGTGTCTTTTTCTTCCCCTGTCAGCTGGAATGCCCGTACCTGATGATAGATCTTATAAAGCGGAGTGGCAATTCTCCGTGAAATCAAATAGGACACCATAACGGTTATGAGCATGACGGTAAACAGAAGAATAAAAGCTGTGTTTAAGTATTGATGGACCGGCTGCATCAGCATACGGTTATCAATAACAAGTGCTGTAGTAAAACCGGTATAGTCAGATGAAGTAAAAATGATGTATTTATTCTGGGATTTTAAATATATGGGATTTACCCCCGGGCTTTTGGCGGGTTTGCTTTGCTGGGTCTGTATCAATTTGTAATAGCTGTCTGGTGTGCCAGAGCTGTCAGTCGTATAGATGGTCTTCCCTTCCGGACTAAAAATGTATACATCTTCCTGATACGGGCTGTTAAACGTATTTACTGTATTTGTTATACTTTTAAAGGATTTTTTGACCTCTACAATCCCCTGTGGAACATTGAGCGGGCTGTAATACAAGCGGCAGAGTGATACAAAATAATTATCACCTGAATACGAATAAAAGCGCCCAAGAGTGTCGTCTTTATCACAGTAAATATATTTCTTCCCCTTTGCCTCAACCACCTTATTGCACCAGTCTTTTTCACTCACCCGTTCCTTCGATGCATGATTATCAAGACCTACTCCAAATTTGCCATAATCAAGGGAATAAAGGTAAGTCTGATCGGCGGGAGAATTGGGACCGATCATGGCGATAATCAGGTCAAACAGGATTTTGGTATTATTAATGTTTTCATAAATCTCATCTGAACTTAAGGTGTTGTCCTGATAATTGATATAGATACCAAATTTTTCTTTAATCAGATTGGAATAAATGATATTCTGAGATACAGTATCAAGGTCGTGAATGACGGAATCAAAGCTGCCCATAATCATAGCGGCATTATTCTGTAGGGAAGAAAATGCATTTACCTTTATCTTGCCGGTTTCACTAAAAACTGTGTGGACCGTAAATGCCAGGATTACTGCAATGAATAAAGCAGTATAGGGAAGAAAAAGTGTTGACATTATGCTGCGTTTCTTAATATTTTTTGTTTTATTCGCTGTCATTTTAAGCCCTTCCTTCCTGCGGTTTTTTCTGTTGGTTAAAAATATACATGAAAACAGATCAAAATGTTCATTCAAAAATGTCTATATTACACTATATAATACAGATAACATGATAAAAGTCAACATTTAATTTTGGGGAGGTATTTTTTATGAAGTTAAAAAAGTTAGCTGTATTCAGTCTGGCTCTGGCCGCTGCCCTTTCATTTTCCGGTTGTTCAAAAGAGGAGAATGCTCCGCAGAAAAGTACGGCTGCAGGAGAAAGCACGTCTGGGGAAGCGAAGACATCTGCTGCGTCGGAAAAAGGTGGAGTGACTCTTTCTTTTATGGCCAGCCAGGACTGGATTCAGGATGCAGAAATTGAACTGTCCAAGAAATTCACACAGGAAACAGGAATCAAGGTTGATTATCAGATTATTCCATCGGATCAGTATGTGAATCTTCTTATGACAAAGTTAAACACCGGGGAGTGCACGGATATTTTTGGGGCACAGAGCGGTAAATTTGATATTAAAGCACAGATTAATGTGGAAAAAAATGCGGTGGATTTAACAAAAACCTCATGGGGAAGCCAGGTTGAACCACTGGTGGCGGATCAGCTGTCTGTGGACGGTAAGCTTTATGGTCAGCCGATACAGGACGTATCTTCTGTATGGGCTATCGGTTATAACAAACAGATTTTCAAAAAGCTGAATCTGGAGATTCCTAAAGATTATGAAAGCTTCCAAAAAGTGTGCGATACCATTAAGGCAGCAGGAATTACTCCAATCTATGAGTGTGTATCAGATGGATGGCATCATACATTATGGCTGCCTGAGGCAGGTGTAGAGGCTGAAACAGCAGAACCTGGCATTGTTGATAAATGGAACAGTAACCAGGCGCCCTTCAAAGGAAACGCTACCCTGATGACAATTTTGGACCAGATAAATGACATGGTTGCCAAGGGCTACTGGGGAGAAGACTACATGTCCAATACATATGCTGATTCAGCAAAAAACATCGCCTCCGGCAAATATGCAATGACAGTGGCCAATCAGGGATTCGGAGTTGAAGTAAATAAGGTTAATTCTGAGATTGCAGTGGATGACATTGGCTATTTCGTAATTCCACTGGCTGACAATCAGACATTAAACGTGAACCCCGCAGGTCCTGCAAGATTTATATTCAGCGGTTCCAAGCACGCAGCTGAAGCACAGCAGTACTTAGAATTTCTTGCAAAGGAAGAAAATCTTAAGTACCTGACTGAAAACGTAGGTAAGTTCAACAAACTGCCATTTAACAACGCCCCCAGCATGTATACGGATACGATTCAGGATTTTTATAACAGATATGATAAAAAGGGTACTGTTATTCAGACAGCTGTAAAATATGTAAATCCGCAGTGGAGTGAGATGGGAGCAAATTTGTCTGCCATGATCGTGGGTGAAATGACTCCGGAGGAAGTTCTGGCATCCATTGATGAAGTGAGAGCCCAGCAGGCAAAGGCAGCAGGGGATCCCGCCTGGAAATGACAGCATGGAAGATCAGTTGAAAGAGAGTGAATACAATGAATAGAAAAAAGATATATCCTACGTGGTTTGCAGCTGGGGCATTGCTCCTGTATTCGGTGCTATTTGTCCTTCCCGGAGTGATTGGAATCGGTTATTCTTTTACAGACTGGTCATCTTATTCGGACCAGCTGAAGTTTGTGGGGCTGGAAAATTTTAAGACTGTATTTTCCGCTGACGGAAATTATCTAAAGATTATGAAAAACACTTTGGTATTCACTCTTGGAACAACTGTTATAAAAAATATACTGGGACTTGCGCTTGCAGTTCTGCTTACAAAGTCCATTCGCTTTTTGAATTTTCACCGGGGTGTTATGTTTATGCCCTCTGTGTTGTCCACCCTGATACTGGGAATGATTTTTACTTCTATTTTAAATCCGTCAACCGGGTTGCTAAACACATTTTTTAAAGGGATCGGTCTTGGTGGTCTTGCAAAACCATGGCTTACAAGTCCCGCGTACGCATTCAAGTCAGTAATGGCAGTGGATATCTGGCGCGGAACGGGATACATCATGACAATTTTAATAGCCGGAATCCTGTCTATCTCCTCGGATTATTATGAGGCGTGCAGTATCGATGGAGCCTCTGGCTGGCAGAAGTTCCGGTTCATCACGCTGCCGCTGCTTTTACCAACTCTGGCGACAACCACTGTTTTAAATGTAATCTACGGTCTTAAGGTCTTTGATATGATCTATGCGTTAACAAATGGTGGACCGGGTAAGGCTACCACAGAGGTTCTTTATACGGCAGTATTTAAAAAATTCGGCACTGGTCAATATGCCATAGGTACGGCTCTTTCATCCGTAATGTTTTTATTTATGGTGTTTATCGGATTTTTTATGATCCGTCTGATGACGAAAGACGAGGTGCAGGAATAATGAAAGCAAAAAAGAAAGCCGCTGCTGCAGCAGTAAATGCAGCGGCGTGGATTATAACAGCAATATGCCTTGTTCCCATGCTTTTAATATTGTTAAATTCGTTTAAAGACAGTCTGGGAGCGTCGGAGATGAATCTGAAGTTTCCAGCAATTCCGCTACAGTGGAATAATTTTCTGGTAGTAATAGAAAAGGGAAAGCTTCTTACCTCATTTATGAACAGCTGCATCTATTCCGTAGTCAGTGTGTTTCTGTGTACCATACTTGCATCAATGGCTTCTTATGTATTTTCAAGAAACCGTTCCAAATTAAACCGTTTTCTCTATCTTTACATGGTGCTTGGAATTACCATGCCGGTTAACTATGTGGCATTGACAAAAGTTATGATGTTTCTTACACTAAATAATACAAGACTTGGAATTGTGCTTTTGTATACGGCAATGCAGCTGCCATTTTCAGTATTTCTGATTCATGGGTTTGTGGCAAAGCTGCCGGCAGAACTTGATGAAGCCGCCGTAATTGACGGATGCTCACCGGTGAGACTGTTTGTATCAGTCATTCTTCCACTATTAAAGCCTGCGATTGCCACGGTGATTGTGCTGACCTTTTTAAATACCTGGAATGAATTTGTATCACCGCTGTATTTTTTAAGCAGTTCTTCTAAATGGCCAATGACATTGTCCGTATATAATTTTTTCGGTATGTATTTTAAAGACTGGAATCTGGTTTGCGCAGATATTCTGCTGACCAGCCTTCCGGTAATCCTGGTATATTTGCTGGGACAGAAATATATTGTATCCGGTATGACGGCCGGAGCGGTGAAAGGATAAGGTTATGTCAGAGAAATATAGTGGGGCGGTTGTGATTGAGGTGGGGGGAATTACCCTGACTTATCGGAATATTGCATCAGACATTATCCATTGCAGTTGCAGCAAAGATGGGCGAAAGCAGATGACTTCCCCTCTTGGAATTGAGCTGCCGGAGCAGGGGAAACTGAATTACGAGAGTACGGATTCTGTTTGTCTGCTGGGTAATGGGCGGATGAATGTGAAGGTTGACATAAGAACTGGGGCAGTATGCTGGACTCTTGCTGATACGGGGAAGCTGCTTTTTGAAGAACCTGGAAGGGAACTGGAGGAGATTCCTGTTTTTCGCTATACAGTAAATGGGGATAATGTTGATGTTTCACGGGTAAAAACTGTGGATGGAGAGAGAAACTTTGTAAATAATCTGGTTTCTCAAAAGGTGAGGACTGCTTACCGGGGAAAATTGTATTTTAAATGGCAGGAAAAGGAACGGATTCACGGTTTGGGGCAGGGAGAGGAAGGTATCTATAATTATAGAGGAACCACTCAGTATCTGTATCAGCATAACATGAGGAGTCCGATCCCATTTCTCGTATCAGACCAGGGCTACGGCATATTATTTGACTGCGGGTCTTTGATGACGTTCAATGATGATTACCGGGGATCTTACGTCTACTTTGATACCATTGATCAGCTTTCCTACTATATTATACAGGGAAATAATCTGGATGAAATCATGTCAGGGGTCAGAAGGCTGACCGGTCAGGCCCCTATGCTGCCTAAGTGGTCTTTTGGATACATTCAGTCAAAAGAGGCCTATCATACCCAGGAAGAACTCCTTGCTGTAGCAAATGAGTATAGAAAAAGGAAAATTCCGATTGATGGAATAGTACAGGATTGGAACACCTGGGAGGATGGAAAATGGGGGAATAAGATTCTGGATAAAACCCGTTATCCGGATTTTCAGGCAGCGGTAGAGGAGCTTCACAGGAAACACGTTCATGTAATGGTTTCTGTATGGCCAAGTATGAGTTCTGATGGAGAAAATTACGAGGAATTTAAACAAGAGAATCTCCTTTTAAATGATTTCTCCACCTATGATGCGTTTAACCCTGAAGGTAGAAGTATGTATTGGAAACAGCTTGAGCAGGAACTTTTTTCGGCAGGTGTGGATGCGTGGTGGTGTGATTCCACAGAGCCGTTTAGCGGGCCTGACTGGAGAGGCGGCTATAAAAAGGAGCCATGGGAGCGTTATCTGATTGTTGGAGAAGAACATAAGAAATATTTAGACCCAGGGGAAGCAAATCTGTACGGTGCAGTTCATGCCAGAGGAATCTATGAGAATCAAAGAAACAGCTGTGAGGATAAACGAGTATTAAATCTCACCCGTTCCGGCTATGCAGGTTCACAGGCTTATGGCACGGTACTCTGGTCAGGGGACATCTGTGCAACATGGGAAACATTTCAAAAGCAGATCCGGGAAGGGCTTAATTTTTGCATGAGCGGACACCCTTACTGGACTTTAGACGCAGGCGGATTCTTTGTGGTAAAGGACAACTGGAAGAAGCGTGGCTGCGGCTGTCATAATGATCCGGAACCAAAATGGTTCTGGCAGGGCGGATATGAACTGGGAGTAGAAGACGGTGCGTACCGGGAGCTTTACGTCAGATGGATGCAGTTTAGCACATTTCTTCCTATGTTTCGTTCTCATGGAACTGATACTCCAAGAGAGATCTGGAATTTCGGAGAGCCTGGAACTATGTTTTATGATGCACTGGAGAAATGTATCCGTCTGAGATATCAGCTTTTACCATACACCTATTCGCTGGCAGGAAAGGTGGCGCTTCATGATTACACCATGTATCGAAGCCTTCTGTTTGACTTTCCGGAAGATGAAACTGCCTGTGAATTGGGTTCCCAGTTTATGTATGGAGACTCTCTGCTGATTTGCCCTGTAACAGAGCCCATGTATTATAAACCGGAAAACCGCAGCTTAGAGACAAAGAAGCAGTGGGAATGCTATCTCCCCTCTGGAGTAAGCTGGTATGATTTTCAGTCCGGTGAGAAATACGAAGGCGGGCAGTGGGTTACAGTGGAGACCATTCTTGACCGGATACCGGTGTTTGTACGGGAGGGTGGGATTATCCCCATGGAGCAGGGACTTGAGTATACGTTAGAATCGGTAAATACCCCATTTGAATTCCATATATATGAAGGAAAAGATGGAGTTTTTGAACTGTATGAAGATGCAGGAGATGGGTATGAATACGAGAGCGGAACGTATAACCTGATCTCAGTTTCATGGAACGATGCTGAGAAAGAGTTGTGTGTGGGTGAAAGCAGCTTTGTATTTGATCAATCCATATCCGGGCGGATCTGTGTGGTTCATACTTCTTCAGGAAAATCGAAAACATTCTCTTATAATGGTAAGGAGATAAAAGTTAAAATGCAGGATACGGATTCTGAGGATGAAACCTGCTGAAATAACATGTAAAGAACCGGAGACATGTACTTTGTTCACTTGTACATGTCTCCGGTTTTTGTGATGATTTTTTTATGATTTAATAGAATATACCATTAGTTGAAGCTCTTTTGAAGTTTCTTGTTTTCCATAATAATTGGAATAGGTTTGTATTATCGTCATATTTCTGGCCTCTAAAATTTCATCCAGCTCGTCATGGGAATAGAGCCGGATTGTATCACCGCGGAGGATTTCCGGTTTAACCAGGGGTTCTCCATAAGAAATAGTTTTACCCCCATAAAGCATAATTTTCTTTTCCGCGTTCCATTCAAAACTGGATAGAGAAAGCGCATTCTCCCCTGCCTCCCAACTGGTGGCTGGAAAATGTAATTTGGCATATTCCCCATTGCACAGATCCATAAAGTGTTTTCCGCCAGGTTTTAAAGCATCTGCTATCACATCAAAAATCTTTAAATTTTCATTATCATTTTCCAGATAACCAATGGCTCCGTCTGCTAAGTTTAATACAACATCAAACTCCTGATTAAATTTAAGATCACGAATATCTGAAAGTATGAACCGGGCGCTTAAACCCTCTTTCTTTGCTGTATCTTCTGCATCTGTGATATAGTCTTTGGTAATATCAGCTCCGACAACCTGAAATCCTCTTCTTGACAGTTCCAGACTATGCCTTCCAAAACCACAGGCCAGATCAAGGATTCGTTGATCTTTTCTTAAGTCTAATGTTTTAATAATAAAATCAATCTGCTGTTTTGTATCCTCTACCCATGAATGATTTTTTATATCCAGGCTCCATATATTTTTATACCAGTCTGATCCTTTTCCAATCATCAAAGTTCCTCCAAATTTTTAATTGCCGGCATAATTATTTTAATTCAAAAAACAGGAAATTAGTAGACTTGAATAAAAAAATATGGTATGATTGATAATAGAGTGCGGCTATATACAGAATACTTGTATTGTGCATTTTCGACAAAAACATACAGGAATTTTATCAGATTTGTATATAGATCTCCATAGGTATCCATGATATACTGTACCTAGAAAATAGATGTGTAGTTTGTGACTGGTAAGGCAGGCAAGATCTACAGGGTTGATATCACATGTTAACAGAATGTGGTAAGTGGTCCTGATAGCTTGTCTATTTTTTTTATCTGAAGGGGCTTATGAAGATAGAGAAGGTTCTGAATAATAATATGGTATTAGCTTATAATACTGAGGGAAAAGAGATCATACTGAAAGGGAAAGCAATCGGCTTTGGCAGGAAAAAAGGCGATGAAGTGGACCACAAACTGGTAGAGCGTGTGTTTATTCAGAATGATAAGCGTGATGCTCGTCATTTTGAAGAATATTTTGCAAAACTTCCTCAGGAATATTGGGAGATCAGCGAACAGACTGCTGATTATGCAAAGAATGAGTTTGGCATGCAGCTGGATTCCAGGATCATACTGACGATCTGTGATCATATTGCAGGTGCAGTTGACCGTTACAAAGAAGGAGTTATCCTTCGAAACGCCATGCTATGGGAAGGAAAGAGGTTTTATCCCAGCGAATTTAAGGTAGGTCAGTATGCGGTTGATTTAATCCAAAGAAGGCTTAATATTTCCATGGAAGAAGATGAAGCCATGTTTCTGGCATTTCATTTTGTTTATGGACAGAACAAAAAGCAGGAGCCGGACAATCTGGAATTAATTACAGGCATTATCCGTGATATAGTGGATATTGTGGAAGCTGCTTATCAGGTTAAACTAAACACGGAAACCTGGGATTACAGGCGTTTCGTAACACACATTCGATTTTTTGCGCAGCGTATGCTGCAAAACAAGCAGTACGAATCTACGGATGATGAGTGGTATCAGCTTTTGAAGAATAAATACCGCAAATCATACAACTGTATAGTTAAAATAGCTGATTATATCCATGACCGGTACTATTATGAGATGGACCGGGAAGAGATGATGTATCTGATGATTCATATAGAAAAAGTGACGAGAGAACTAACTTAGTTTTTTAGAGCACTGTTAAAACAGAAAGATGGGATTGTTACCGGACTATATTGTCTGGGCAGGACCCTGCACATAAGCGGCTGCGGATTATTATCAGGCAGTCAGCTTTTAGCAGGGTCTTTTTTTGTAACTTTTTTGAATGATGAGGCGTCACAGACACCTTTTCAGATAGACAATAAAAATAACCTTATAAAGGGGGATCATTTTATGGCATTAGATTATGCTAAAACCGCAGAGACAATATTAAATAAAGTCGGCGGAGAGAAAAACGTATCAGGACTGACACACTGCATGACACGTCTGCGGTTTGTACTAAAAGATTCAGCAATACCAAAGGATGCTGAAGTTGAAAAAATTCCAGGAGTCATTCGTGTTATTCGCCAGGGCGGACAATATCAGGTGGTAATTGGAAACGAAGTCAGCAATGTTTACAAAGAGATGTTAAAACTGGGCCATTTTGAAGAAAGCACAGGCTCAGCGGAAGGCGGTTCCAAGGAAAATTTATTCTCAAGACTTTCCGGCTTTATTGCAGGCTGTATGACACCACTTCTTCCTGCCATGCTTGGCTGTGGTATGATTAAGGTGGTTCTGACACTTCTTACTACGTTTAGTCTGATTGACAGCACAGGCAGCACTTATGTCATTCTAAATGCAGCAGGAGATGCATTCTTTTACTACATGCCAATATTGCTTGCAATGACAACGGCAAAACGCCTTGGCTCTAATATTTACCTTGCGATGGTAGTAGCTGCATTAATGATTCATCCAAACATTACAGCTCTTTTGGCACAGGGAAATACCACATATTTTGGATTGCCGGTAACAGCAGCTTCTTATCCTTCTTCTGTACTGCCGGTATTGCTGATTGTACCGATTATGGGTTATGTGGAGCGATTTGCAGACAAAGTCTGCCCAAGCCTGGTCAAAGTATTTTTAAAGCCCTTACTTGTCATTTTTATTACCATTCCTATTGCTCTCATTGTAGTTGGACCAATCGGAAGCATCCTTGGAAATTATCTGGCTTCTGGTATTAACTTATTATACAGTAAGGCAGGCTGGCTTGCAATTATGATACTTTCTGCAGGTATGCCGTTTATCGTTATGACAGGTATGCATTATGCATTAATTCCGATTGCATTAACCGGTCTTTCCAGTTTGGGATTTGATGCAATCTTAATTATTACCATGTTCTGTTCTAACTTAGCACAGGGCGGTGCGTCTTTAGCAGTTGCTGTACGCACGAAAGACAAAGATGCAAAATCTACAGCATCTGCGTCAGGTATTTCTGCTATTATAGCCGGTGTAACAGAACCCGCTATGTACGGTGTTACATTAAAATATAAGACTCCAATGATCGCTGCTGTAATTGGTGCCGGAGCCGCAGGTCTTTATGCAGGAATCATGCATCTTGTAGCTTATTCCATGGGAGGATCACCATCCGGATTATCTTTAATTCAGATGATTGGCGGAACAGGATTTGGAAACTTATTAAACGGTGTGGTAACTCTTGTTATATCACTGGTTGTTTCCTTTGTTATGACCTTAGTTCTTTATAAACCGGAAGTAAAAGAAGAATCACCGGAAGAAATCGTCGAAACTCCAGTTCAGGAGAAGAGGACACTGGTGGATACAATTGAGCTGGCAAGCCCATTAAGCGGAGATATAATCCCGTTAAGCCAGGTAGAAGATGCAGTATTTGCCGGCGGAGTTTTAGGGGAAGGTCTTGCAATTATACCTTCTGAAGGAAAAGTATATGCACCTGCAGATGGAATCATCAGTGCTGTTGTTGATTCCAAACATGCAGTGGGAATCACCACAGATACAGGAGTTGAAATTCTGATTCATGTAGGTCTTGATACCGTTCAGCTGGGGGGAGAAGGATTCACTCTTCACTGCAAGGCTGGAGACAAAGTAAAAAAAGGCAGTCTGCTGCTGGAATTTGATATGAATAAAATTAAAGAAGCTGGTTTCCCGGTTACCACTCCGGTTCTGGTGTCAAATATGGTAAACTTTGTCAGCCTGAAGACCACCGATAAAAAACAGGTGAAAACAGGTGAAACTTTATTAACAATTGTCTAATAAATGAAAGAGGTGTGAGATGTCTGTATTTTCTGATAACTTTTTGTGGGGAGGCGCAGTAGCAGCCAACCAGTGTGAGGGTGCCTGGGATGTAGACGGGAAGGGAATTTCCGCTTCCGATGTATGTACAGGAGGTTCCCATACAAGATCCAAGCGGATCACAAGGACCTTAGAGCCTGACACCTTCTACCCAAGCCATGAAGCCATTGATTTTTATCATCACTATAAAGAAGATATTGCTCTGTTTGCAGAGATGGGATTTAAAGTATTTCGTTTCTCCATTGCCTGGACCAGGATTTTTCCTACAGGCATGGAGGAAACTCCCAACGAAGAAGGACTTGCTTTCTATGACCGTGTGATTGATGAATGCAGAAGCCATAACATTGAGCCTCTCATTACCATCTCTCACTATGAGATGCCATTTGCACTGACAGAAAAATACAACGGCTGGTCCTCCAGAGAGTGCATAGATTTATTCGTGAAATATGCCAAGACGCTGTTCAAGCGTTATAAAGGAAAGGTGAAGTACTGGCTGACATTCAATGAAATTAATGCCGGAACAATGCCTATGGGAGGTTTCCTTTCTCTTGGTATTTTAAATGAAGGAACGACTGATTTCACCAATCAGGTTGATAATCCTCAGCTTCGCTTCCAGGGTCTGCATCATCAGTTTGTTGCCAGTGCCCTTGCTGTGAAGGCAGGTCATGAGATTGATCCTGACTGTAAAATCGGCTGTATGATCTGCCACATTACCACCTATCCAATGACCTGTAATCCCGATGATATTTTAGAAGCTCAGAAAAGAAACCAGATCTTAAATCAGTTCTGCGGAGATGTTCAGGTGCGTGGTGAGTATCCTAAGTTCATGGACCGATATTTCAAAGAGAATGGTCTTGAAATTAAGATGGAACCAGGTGATTTGGAGGTTATTAAAGAAGGCTGCGTAGATTATTATACATTCAGCTACTATATGTCCAACTGTGCTTCCGCTGATCCGGATCTAGAAAAAACCTCCGGCAATTTAATGGGCGGAGCCAAGAATCCCTATCTGGAAGCAAGTGACTGGGGCTGGCAGATTGATCCCAAGGGCCTTCGTTATACATTAAACGAGCTTTATGGCCGCTATGAGATACCGCTTATGGTTGTGGAAAACGGTCTGGGTGCCTATGATAAAAAGGAAGAAGACGGAAGCATTGAGGATGATTACAGAATCAGCTATTTAAAGAAACATATCGAGCAGATGCGTGAAGCAGTTGCTGACGGTGTGGATTTAATGGGATATACGCCATGGGGGTGCATTGATCTGGTCAGCGCTTCCACTGGAGAAATGGCAAAACGTTATGGTTTCATCTATGTTGAGAAATACGATGACGGAACCGGGGATTTATCCAGAAAAAAGAAAAAATCTTTTGACTGGTATAAGAATGTGATTGAAACCAATGGAGAAGTATTAGATTAATATAACTGGGGAGTTATTCATATGAAAAAAAGAGGTTTGGCAGCAGGTTTTGTTTTAATGATCATGGTTATGACAGCTGGTTGTGGCAGTGCGGCAAAGACAGAAACATCTGCTTTGCAGACGACAACTGAAACAACGGCCGCAGCTACGGAAGCAGTACCCGTTTCGTCAGACAGTACAAAAGATGGGGCCACAGTGGTTTCTACCACATACGGCCCCGTAAAAGGGGTACAGGAAGGGGAGCTCCTGACCTGGTACGGAATTCCATACGGAAAGGCACCGGTGGGTGAATTAAGGTGGCAGGCACCAGCAGCGCCGGCTGCCTGGACAGAGGAATTAAATTGTACCGAAGCATCACAGCCTGCGCTTCAGCTTTCCGGCACTGAGGTAAAGGGAAGTGAAGACTGTTTAAAACTTGATGTATATGCAAAAGAGGGAAGTAAAAAGCTTCCTGTGCTTGTATTTATTCACGGAGGCAATAATCAGACTGGAAAGGCAGGGGAAATTCCCGGAGCTGATCTGGTAAAGAATGATAACTGCGTTTATGTTTCTGTGGATTACCGCCTCGGCCTTTTGGGCTTTAACTGCCTGCCTGCATTAACCGCCGGAGACAATGGAACCGGAAACTTTGCCATGCTTGACATTGCCTATGCTCTTGACTGGGTGAAGGAAAACATTGAGGCGTTCGGCGGAGATCCGGGTAATATTACTATTTCCGGGTTTTCAGCAGGAGGCCGTGATGTTATGGCAATGCTGATCAGTCCTCAGTTTAAGGGCAAATTTCAGAAAGCCATTGCCTTCAGCGGAGGTATGACCACAGCTTCAGAAGATTTAAGCGCAAAAAAGATTGCAAAAGCCATAGCACCGCTAGCGGTTGAGGATAAGAAAGCAGCAGATGAAAATGCTGCATACCAGTGGCTGATGACAGATTCCGCTGATGTGAAGGAATACCTTTATTCCTTATCAGCAGAACGTCTGGTGCCTCTTATGGGAAATGCAGCAATCCGTATGAGTGTATTCCCCCATCTTTATGAGGATGGAGTGGTAATTCCGAAAAATGGATTTGATACGGAAGATTATAACAGCGTTCCGCTCATGATGCTTACCGGAAGCTCTGAGTTTTCCATGTTCTGTCTGGGAGACGGATATTTTAAGAGTGATGACATGGCAGGATATTCAGAGGATGAGATTAAGGCTGCGAAAGCATTTGCCAGCAAATACGGAAGTGATATGTACCGGATCTTTAATGCCCAGGAAAGTGCGGTGAAGATGTCTGAGCACTATCAGTCTGATATTTATATCTGTCAGGTTAATTACGGCAGCGATCAGTCTTCAGTTAAAGATTTGGGCGACTATGGTGCATTCCATGGCATCTTCGTCCCCATGCTTTCTGCCAAACACAATTATCTTGAGTTTTTCCCGGATGCATTTGGTAAGGCAGGCTATCAGGCGATGGCGAAGCAGTACAACAATTATCTGGCAAACTTCTTAAAATCAGGAGATCCAAATGGTGATGGGCTGGCAGCGTGGAGCAGCTGGAAACCGGATAAAAAAGTGTCCATGGTATTTGACGGGACACAAACCGATGCAGTTGTTGAAGAAAAAGATGTAACAACCACCTACCAGGATATTATGAAAGCCATGGATCAGGATACCAGTGTTTCTGATGAGATTAAGGATAAAATGATTAAAAATGTTCTCAACGGACGGTGGTTCAGCCGCGGGCTAGATGAACATTACGGTAATAAGAGCCTTTGGAGTGACGTAGAATAAGTGTTTTAAAAGAGATTTGTAATTCCTGAAAAACCGGGAGTTACGAATCTCTTTTTTTGTGGTACTATATGGGGAGAGGTATGTTTTTTTACGAATGAAAATGAAGGGGCGGAAATTATTCTCTTATATTTCCATAGAGGATTTTATATAATCGAATCATAGAAATGCGGCTGACAGGGGGAATCAGACATGGTTAAGATATTTCTTGCAGAGGATGAAAAAATTGTCCGTGAAGGAATTAAGAACGGAATTGCCTGGGAAAAATATGGGTTTGAATTTGCCGGGGAAGCACCGGATGGAGAGTTGGCTTATCCAATGATATTAAAATCGAAGCCGGATATACTGCTTACGGACATCCGGATGCCTTTTATGGATGGACTGGAACTGGCGGAGATGGCGAAACGGGCTTTACCGGATATACATATTATGTTTTTCAGCGGATACGATGATTTTGAGTACGCCAAACGGGCGATTAAGATTGGAGCTGCGGATTATCTCTTAAAGCCGGTGAGCAGCAGCCAGCTTTTGGAAGCGTTGGAACGAATGAGTGAGACAATCATGCAGGAAAAAAGCGAGAAGGGATACAAACAGGAATTTTTAAAGCAGCAGGAAGAACGAAAGCAGATGGACCGGGACCGGTTATTTGATATTATCGTATCTGGGAAGCTGGGACTTTCTGAGCTGCTTCGAAA
>SVDT01000046.1 GCA_015057775.1 Paenibacillaceae bacterium
GAGTAGAGACAGCACAGGCTGCAGCGGTAAATCCACCAACGTCAAACAGATAACGGTGGATCCCTCCAATTAAGGCAGCACCCATTCCCACATATGGGCCGCCCAAAAGGCCGGCAGCCAGCACTCCGATTACCCGTGTGTTGACAATTGCTCCCTGGGTGCGAACCCCTGTGTAAGTTGATATAATGCTGATTAAACCAAATAAGATGGCAAGCATGATTCCGCAGCCGGCGGAATGCATATCATAAAGGAGCATGCTCCTTACAATGGGGATTTTGGTAAGAAGGGTAGCGATCAGAACCAGAAGACCGATATTTAAAAGAAGACTGAAAAACATAGCACTTGACATAAGTTTCCCCCTTATACTGGCTGTTAAAATTCTGTTATAATTATAACAGATATTTTATAGAAATACAGTGGGAGTCATGGAAGATAGAAAGTAACTTGCATTTATAGTCAGGAATCATATATAATTGAGTATCAGGAACTGATGCAGGCAAAATAGTATTTATTGGAGGTAAAATGATGAAATTATTTATAAAGTATATATCAATTGTATTAGCCATATATCTGATGTCGTTTGTATTCAACTCGGTTTATATTGGAAGTATAGGCGCACTGCTTATTATGGGCATGGTACTTTTGCTTGTGAACCTGATCATAAAACCGTTTCTTATGCTGATTACATTACCCGCTAATTTGCTGACGTTAGGCTTATTCAGCTTTATTGTAAATGCGTGGACGATCATGATTGCCGATTCCCTTGTTGAAAATATAAGTATGGGCGGCTTTTTTAATTCGCTGATTGCCGCTTTTATAATTACTATTTTAAATAATCTGTTTCAGGATAAAGATTAATTAACAGAATAAAAGCATGACCTGAACCTCCAGTACGGGTTCCAGTCATGCTTTTATCGTTTTCTAATATTTGACGCCCTTCCAGTAAAGCGGCTTATAAACATTTGCTTCTTCCGGCAAAGTCACATCCTTCATTGCCCAACGGTAGAATTCTTCAAATCCGGTCCGGTCCACAATATATCCGATGTGTTCCTTTCCGCCGGGAGCGGTGGTATCAATGTATTTTGTCACATAATCATAGGTGTTTAAAATAATTTTTAAAATGCTGTCCTCATCGGCCCATTTGATGAAATCCTCGCCCAAACGGGGATTTTTCTTTCCGGTACGTCCAAGCAGAGTGAGACGGTAAAATTTCTCCTGACTTCTGGTCCAGGCTCTGGTGGGGCAGGCAAGTACACATTCTCCACAGCCGATGCAGGTTTCATGATTACGGGATACCTTACAGTTTACGGTTTCCAGAGCTCCGGTAGATTTCCGTTTGCACGCTTTCACGCAGGCGCCGCAGTTGACACAGCGGTCTGCATCGTAGTGGGGGAGTGTCATTCCCATAATGCCGAAATCATGCATCCGCACCTTGGCACAGTCGTTGGGGCAGCCGGTTAATGCGACCTTAAAATGGAGATTGTTTGGGAAAATGGCTTTCTCTATTTTCTTTGCAAAATCCGCCGTATTATAGCAGGCATAAGGGCAGACATTGTTGCCGATGCATGCGGTTATATTTCTTGTTCCGGCAGCGCTGTAGCCCTCTCCCGATTTTTCCTGGTTAATACCCAGTCCTTCAATAATTGGCTGCAGGAGAGCATTGACCTTTGGAATATCCGCAAATGGGATTCCAGGGATCTCGAAACCCTGTCTGGAGGTAATGTGTACAGTGCCATTGCCGTAAGTATCAGCAATATTCTGAATCATAGATAAAAATCTGGCTTCCAGATAACCGCCTGGAACCCGGACGCGGGAGGCTGTAAGACCTCTGTGTTTCGTAACCCGGAAAGCATTTTTTTTCAGTTCCTTTGTGTTAATATCCATTAGACGTTCCCCTTTCTAATCCAAGAGTTTGCGGCCTTTGGTAAATGGAAAGACAGGTCCGTCCAGGCACACATAGGTGTCATCAATTTTACAGTGTCCGCATTTGCCGATTCCGCAGCACATTTTCCGTTCATGGGATATCCAGATATTTTCTTCCTTCAGTCCAATATCAAGAAGTCCCTGAGTGGTAAAGCGCATCATGGCTGGAGGCCCCACCACAATTGCAGTGGTTTCTTCTTTGTTTTTCAGCTTTAATTTTGGTATATACTGGGTGACCAGTCCGATCTGGCAGGCTGTGTCATCATCTGCACAATCCACAGTGAGAATGACTTCCATTGCCTGCTTCCATTTGCCGAAGTTCTCCAGAAAGAGAATGTCTTTGGGCGTCTTAAATCCGGCGATGAGTGTCATGCCCTTTGTTTCTTCCATATGACTGGAAAAATAATCAACCACACCCTTCACAGGAGAAAGTCCGGTTCCGCCTGCTATGACCAGAAGCTCTTTCCCCCGGAAATTCTCTATATCAAATCCATTACCGTAAGGCCCTCTTAAAAACAGGCTGTCTCCCTGATAACGTTCAAAGATTTCTCCTGTCACCTTACCTACCCGGCGAATGGTTAAATCCACGGAATCCTCCCGGATGCCGCTGACAGAAATAGGCGCTTCTCCGAACTTGGGAATGGAAACCTCGAAAAACTGACCCGGTTTTACGTCTCCATGATAAGCCATGCGGAATGTGTATTCAATGTCTGTATGGCGGATTACCTCCTTAATTTCAGAACGGAAAGGAAGATATTCATTATGATTCATTTCCATTTACCTCCTTCATGGCATCCTCCAGCTGATTGATGCAGTGGGAAAATGAGATGTACTCCGGGCACACGTCGTCGCACCGGCCGCAGCCTACGCACATATGAATACCATTGCGCTTCTTGTAGTCATATACCTTGTGAAGAACCTTAAAGCGCATGCGCTGTCCGTTGTTCTGGCGATAGCTTCCGCCTCCTGCTACATCAGTAAAACCATCTGTCATACAGGAAGCCCATACTCTGCGGCGTTCTCCGACTTTGCCATTATCGGTATAGAAAATATCCTGCATGGTAAAACAGGTACAGGTTGGGCATACAAAATTACACCGTCCGCAGTTAATGCAGCGGCTGTCATATTGTTTCCACATGGATGACTTCATAACATCTAAGGAAAGAGAATCAGGGATGTTGACCTGTGTTTCAGTCTCGGTTACGTAAGAAGGGGTTACATCTGCCTGTTTTGAACAGTTGGCAGCAAATATCTCATCCCATTCCGGATTTTTATTATCAATTCTCACTCCGTCTTCCCACAGTTCCATGGAAGCATGGTAGTCGTCTGTACGATTGGTACCCATATCAACACAGAAGCAGCTCTCAAAGGATTCTTTGCACCCCATAAGTACAAATTTCACCCGGTCCCGAAGACGTTTATAATAAGGGTCTTCAGCCCCGTTATGGAGATACATGGTATCTAAGCGTTTCACCCCGTGAAGATCGCAGCTTCGCAGAAAAATAATTGCCTGCTTCACAGGGGCTTCCGGTTCCTTTACCGAATCTTCCGTAAAATAAAATAAGGTCTCTGAGATGGGAAGAAGTATTTCTTTAAAAGAAAAGTCTGACTTCTGGTCAAATACGATTTCGTCAATGGACTGGATTTCTCCGTAGTGAACAGAGTCTGTATCGGAAAAAGCACCACCATTTTTCTTCAGCACGGGAGCATAGATGACGGAATCCTTTTTCCAGTTTTGAAATACTTGGTTGACCTCTTTTGTATTAAGGATATATCCCATGCTAAGCCTCCTTTTTTCCGGAAATCAGATAATAGGGAACAGCAGTAAATAAAATTCCGCCTGCCATATTGCCAAGAGTTACAACCAGAATATTGTAAAAATATCCGGAAAGGGAAACAGCCGCACCGTTAGGACTTAAGACTCCCACCGTAAGCAGTGTCATGTTTGCAATGCTGTGCTCATAGCCGCTTGTTATAAACGCAAAAAGACACCAGAACACCATGATTAATTTTCCGCTTTCTGATTTGCAGCGGAAGCTGCACCAGATAGCAAGGCAAACTAAGATGTTGCAGAGAACCGCTCTGAAAAAGAGAGGAATGAGGGGGATTGCCATTTTTGCAGCAGCGGCATTTGCCATAAATTCCCCTACTGGCCCTTTTGCCAGCCCGGCACCCCAGAAAATAAGTGCAAGAAGAATGGAACCGGCCCAGTTTCCAAGTAAACAGACCACCCACAGTTTAACAGTCTCCGAAAATGTGACCGTACCGCTGAACATTCCGCCTGCCATTACTAAATTATTGCCGGTAAACAGTTCTGCTCCTGCCATAACAACAAGGCTGAGGGCGATGCCAAAGGATGCACCCATAATAATCTTGACGTAAGGCTGACTGGAAATCATCCCTCCGGCGGAGAAGATCAATAGAATTCCAAAACCCACATAAATACCTGCCAGCATGGCCGCAACCCAGTATCCAACAGGATTCTTTTTCAGAAACTTTGATTTGTTTTCCGCCGCTTTTGCTAACATTGAATATTCTTCCTGAAACATAAACAACCTCCTTTGTTTATTTTTTATCAAACTACCCACAAAACAAGTATAATCAATAATTAAAATAAATTCCGTGATCTAAATCACGGTTGCAGGTTATTTTAATACAAGTCTCGTTGACCTTAGGCAAACTTAATGTTAAAATTAATCTGATTTTAATTAAAATTAAGCATAGAAGCAGGTAATTAAATGGAAAAAAAAGTTACAATGCAAATGATTGCTCAACGGGCTGGTGTTAGTGTGGTAACTGTATCAAATGTGCTCTCTGGAAAGAAAGGGGCAAGTGATCAGGTGCGCAATCTGATCTTTGCTTTGGCAGAGGAAACCGGATATCGTAAAAGTGCACCGAAACCACAGGATGATGGGCAGACATATCGCTTCGGAGTTTTGATTGCTGAACGCTATGTAAAAGAATATCCTTCGTTTTATATGCATATATACAAAGAAATTGCGCAGGAGGCGGCCAAACGGGACTGTATCACAATTTTGGATGTAATTGATGAAACCTGTGAACGCATTGCAGATCCGGTTTATCTATTTCCAGATGCTGAAATAGATGGACTTTTGATTATTGGTGAGATGGCCTCTTTGTTCGTGGATTTAGTCAGGGAAAATTCAAAGGTGCCTGTAGTGGGTGTGGATTTTTATGATGTGGATAAAGATATGGATTTTATCATTGCGGACAGTTTCAGGGGAATGCAGAAGGCAACGGAAAGATTAATTGAATGCGGTCATAAGGATATTGTATTTCTTGGAACACCCAGGGCGACAAACAGTATTATGGACCGGTATATGGGTTATTGTAAAGCAATGTTACTGAACCATATTGATCATACCAGCCTGATCTGTGACCGCAGCGTGGATGAATATGGCTCTTTAATCGATTTTGATCTACCTTCACAGCTGCCAGCCGCATTTGTTTGTAATTGTGAAAGAAGTACTGCCTTACTAATTGAGAAACTGAGGGAAAAAGGCGTGAGAATTCCGGAGGATGTATCAATCGTAGCATTTGACCGTTTTTTGGATGAATATCCGGATGGGCTGAAAGTGACAACGTATGAAATTGATGAGAAAGTATTGGCACGGATCAGTGTTAACACACTTTTAAAAAGAATCAAAGGAAAAGGCAAGAGCTTTGGTATCCGAATGGTGGATGGTGTTATAAAAGAAGGAAATACCGTAAAAAGAAGGGGTAGGTAAGTCTTTGGCAAGAATAGTGACGTTAAAAGATATTGCAAACGAATTAGGGACAAGTATTGTGACGGCATCAAATGCTCTTTCCGGCAAGAAGGGAGTCAGCGAAGCAGTTAGAGCTCAGGTTATTGAAAAGGCAAGAGAGCTGGGCTATGACAATACAAAGCAGAATAAAATCCCACAAGGAAAAGTTACAATAGGTGTGATTGTATCAGAGCAGTATATTGGTATTGGAACCTCTTTTTATTGGACAATGTATCAGCAGGCTGTCTGGGCTGCCTCCACACACAAAGCACTTACAACGCTTGAAATTATCAGTACTGACCAGGAAAAGAAGCTTGAACCGCCTCGCCTGGCTGCAGACGAAGCAATTGACGGTCTTATTGTGATCGGAAAACTGGAAAAAATATATCTGGATTGTATACTTAAAGTGCTGAAGGTTCCCGTGGTTCTGCTGGATTTCAGATGTGAGGAATCCGGCTGTTCCTCTGTTATGTCCAACAATTATATAGGAATGTATAAAATGACGCGGTATCTGTTAAAGAAGGGACACCGCAGCATCGGATATGTGGGAGAAGTAGAAACAAACGAAAACCTATGTGACCGTTATTTCGGCTATCGAAAAGTAATGGAAGAGTGGGGAGTACAAGTGAATCAGGAGTGGGTGATTGCAGATCCGCAGGTTGTCAGCCAAAAGGCAGCGATATCGCTGCCCAAAACCCTGCCCACAGCATTTGTATGCTGCAATGATTACGTCGCAGGGTTTCTCTATGACAGACTTTCCCAGTTGGGATATCGCGTTCCGGAAGATATATCGCTGGTAGGATACGATAATTACCTGTACGGGCATTCCCTGGCAAAGAAGCTTACAACTTATAATGTTGATATGAAAGAGATGGCCTCTGCTGCAGTAAAAATGCTTTTAAAAAAGGCAAATGGAAAGTCGGATTATTATAAAATAGTATATTTGGACAGTCAAATTGTGGAAAGGGATAGTGTAAAAAGCATAATAGTATAATTCTAAAAAGGGTGGCAGTGTGCCGCTCTTTTTTTATTTCCCAAATAATAAAATTAACTTAAATTAAAAATACTTAAATTTAAGTTAATTTATATACAAAATAGTGGAAATGTAGATAATGGCAATATGTATTGTGTATAGAAATAATATATAAAAATGTGATATTTAAACAAAAATATATGAAAAATCAAAATAAACTTGTGATTAAAATACAAATATGCTAAGATTAATTTAAGTTAAAAAAAGATTAAATAATTGGGAGGTTTTATCATGAGGGTAAGATATGGGAAACGACTTCTGGCAATTGTTCTTGCCGGAACATTAACCGCTTCACTGGCGGCCTGCAATAAAAAAGTGGAAAGCAGAGCAGATAAGGCAGACATAGCAGTTACATTTGATCAGATTAAGCTGGGAGAGCATAAAGACTTAAAGGCAAATTTAAAATTTCTGACCCATAAAACAGACATTGTTGACACGACGTTTAAAGAGTATGTTTCAGAGTTTCAAAAAATGTATCCAAACATTAGTATTGAATATGAGGGGATAACCAATTATGCCAATGATATCACCACCCGGCTGACTACGGGAGACTGGGGAGATATCTGTATGATTCCGGTCACAGTAGATAAGAATGAACTTAAGAATTATTTTGTTACCTTTGGGAATTTAGATGAGATGTCAAAAGAATATACCATGCTGTTTAATTACAGCTATGACAACAAGGTATATGGACTTCCATCCATGGGTAATACTCAGGGGATTGTTTACAACAAGAGGATATTTGAAGAGGCTGGGGTGAAAGAGATTCCTAAAACCCCGGATGAATTTTTGGACGCTCTTTCGAAGATAAAAGAGCATACAGATGCAATTCCGCTGTATACAAATTTTGCAGCCGGTTGGACCATGACAGCCTGGGATGCTTACATAGATGCATGTGCTACCGGGCAGGCGGATTTTGCACATGAAGGACGTGTTAAGGGAAAAAATCCATTTGCCGACAGGGGGGACCAGACCGGACCTTACGCCGTATATAATTTGCTTTACGAGGCAGTTTCAAGAGGGCTAACAGAGGAAGACCCCACCACTACAGACTGGGAAGGAAGCAAGGCCCGTTTAAACAAGGGAGAAATTGCCTGTATGGCACTTGGTTCATGGTCTATCGCCCAGATGAAGGCTGCGGCAGAGCATGGGGATGATGTGGCATATATGCCATTCCCTATTTCTGTTAACGGAAAACAGTATACATCCGTATCACCCGATTATAATTACGGGATCAACTGCAACAGCTCAGCAGACAATCAGCTTGCCGCAATGCTGTATGTCAAATGGCTCATAGATAAGTCAGGCTTTGAAGTGAGCCAGGGTGGAATTCCGATTAAAGTAAATGCCCAGTTGCCGGACTTTTTGAAAGACTTTGACGGAGTGGGGCTTCTATATGATTTACCCACACCAGCAGGTGAAGAAACCCTTGGGAATGATGTGAACAATGAATCAGAGCTGGGAGTGAATGTATCCGGCGGTCTGGCTAAAGCTGTGGTAGAAGCAGCAATTAATGGTCAGCCAGGAATGAAAGAGCTGGCTGCGGAGTGGGATGAAAAATGGACGGCTGCACAGGAGAAATGCGGAATTACTCATTGACAGACAGCAAAAGGGGAGACGATATGAACACAAAAAGAGCACCATTTAATTTTTTTAAGTGGATTCAGTCGGGAAAAGTAAACCGCAGGCTGTGTATGGTTACGTTCATGCTCACACCGCTCTTATTACTTCTGGTTTTTACATATATTCCTTTTGTAAAGATGTTTCAATTCAGCTTTTATGATATGAAATACATCGGAGAACGGAAATTCGTAGGTCTTAAAAATTATTCAGAAGTATTTTCCAGAAAGGATTGCTTTCAGGCATTAAAGCTGAGCGGTTACTATATCGCTGCCTCCTTCGTACAGTTGGGAATTGCTTTGTGGTTCGCCTCTGTTTTAAGCTTCCGGGTAAAAGGCGGCAGTCTGTATAAAGGGTTCTTGTTTTTTCCATACCTTGTTTGCGGAATCGCAGTAGGTTTTATATTCAAATTCTTCTATACCAGGGGATTTGTGCTGGACACAGTTCTTCAGTGGATCGGATTTGATCTGCAATCTCTGCCTTATTGGCTGAAAGATAAGAAAATCAATAACATTTCAATCACCGCCACCTCCGTGTGGCGGTACACGGGGCAGAACATGGTTCTGTTTATCGGTGCCATAATGTCTGTTGACAGTACACTTTACGAGGCGGCGGCGATTGATGGAGCAACTGGGTGGAATAAGTTCCGATATATTATTTTGCCCAGTATAAAAACAATTATTGTTCTGAATATGATACTGTCCATTACCGGTTCACTCAGCGTTTTTGAGCCGCCTTATGTTATAACAGGCGGTGAGTTTGGAACTGGAACCTATTTTGTCATTATGAATAAGCTGGCCCATGAAAGCCAGAAGGTAGGTCTGGCTTCCGCTATGGCAATCGTACTCTTTGTATTAATTCTGGTGGCCACGCTGCTTCAGAAAGCGGGAGAGTGGTATTTTCTGGGAGTTGGTGATCGGGAGCCAATACGGACCATAAGAAGGCAGAAGCGGATCGTGAAGCAGGCAGAGGAGGGCGGCAGATGAGGAAGCTCAATTTAAAGAAAATTCTTTGGACAATTGTAAAATATACAACATTGATCCTAGGTTCTGTCATTTCCGTGCTTCCGGTTATTGTTTGTGTAATCACCGCTTTCAAAACGCCGGAAGAATATGCGACTACCAGTGTTATGACTCTTCCGGACAGCTGGTTCTATCTAAATAATTTCATAGAGGCATGGCAGAAAGCAAATATGGGAGTGGCTTTTCGGAATTCGCTAATCATTCTGGTGTGCGTGCTGGCTGGTTCTGTGCTGACAGGATCTATGCTGGCTTATATTTTAAGCCGGTTCAAGTTTCCCGGGAATGGTTTAATCCGCAGCCTTTTTTTGTTTGCTTCCCTGCTTCCCGGAATTGCCATGCAGGTGTCCGTATATCAGATTATGTATAGCCTGGGCTGGATTAACAGCCTGGCGGGATACATGATCCTGATGTGCGGTACTGATGTCATGTCCATTTATATTTTCATTCAGTACTTTGAAAATATACCCGTATCCCTGGATGAATCGGCTATTATGGATGGCTGCACCTATTTTGGAGTGTTTTTTCGGGTGCTCCTGCCCCTTCTGAAACCGGCGATCATTACCGTGATGATTTTAAAAGGAGTGGGAACTTATAATGAATACTATGCAGCAAATCTTTATCTTCAGGATAAAAACAGGCTGGTGACAGTGGCGACGTCTCTGTTTAAATTCACGGGACCTCTTGGAAACCAGTACAATTATATTTGTGCAGGAGTCATTATAACGATGATCCCTGCCTTGACTGTCTTTATCCTGTGTCAAAAACAGATTTACAGTGGCCTGACGCAGGGAGCCGTCAAGGCATAAACAGGAACTGGAATCATTGTAATACATAAATGGAGGAAACGATCATGAGTGAAGTAAGAATAATTGGATCACACGTTCCGAATATGCCGTGGCAGGAAAGACAGGAGGGAGCAAAAAAGTGGATGCCTGTGTGGAGATATGATAAAAATCCCATCATTAAGCGGAATCCACTGGAGGGGGTAGCCCGTATTTTCAACAGTGCTGTGATTCCTTATGAGAATGAATTTATGGGAGTGTTCAGGGGAGAACAGACAAATGGAGTTCCTTTTATATATCTGGGACACAGCGCAGATGGGATTTCCTGGGAGTTTGAACGTGAAAAAATACAGTTTGTGGATGAGAATGGAGAACCGTTCATGCCTGTTTACGCATATGACCCACGGCTTGTAAAAGTAGAAGAAACTTATTATCTCATGTGGTGTCAGGACTGTTACGGCGCTTCCATTGGGATGGCACGGACCAGGGATTTTAAGACATTTACAAGAATTGAAAATCCTTTTTTGCCTTTTAACAGAAATGCAGTCCTTTTCCCCAGAAAGATCAGAGGAAACTTCATGATGTTTTCCAGACCCAGTGACAGCGGCCATACGCCCTTTGGTGATATTTACATTTCGGAGAGTCCCGATCTGATCTATTGGGGAAAACACAGGCATGTAATGGGGAAAACAGGAGACAGCTGGTGGGAGAATGTGAAGATCGGGGGCGGAGCGGCTCCGATTGAAACCACAGAGGGCTGGTTATTGTTTTACCATGGAGTAACAGGGACCTGCAATGGTTTTGTGTACAGCATAGGCGGAGCAATCCTGGATATTGACAATCCCTCCATCGTGAAATACCGCTGCAGGAATTTTCTTCTCACACCGGAAGAATGGTATGAGGAGCGGGGATTTGTACCCAATGTGACCTTTCCCTGCGCAACAATACATGATTCAGAAACCGGCAGGATTGCAATTTATTACGGAGCGGCTGACAGCTACGTAGGCCTGGCATTTACAACCGTTCAGGAAGTGGCGGCCTATATAAAAGAACATAGTTGGGTTACGGAAAGTGATACAGAAATAGGATTGCGCTAGAGGAGATAAGCATATGTTAGCGGAGGAAATGAAACAGCATCTCACAAGGGATATCATTCCCTTCTGGGAGAAACTTGAGGATAAGGAGTTTGGTGGCTTTTACGGATATATGGGATATGATTTAAAGGTCCATAAGAAGGCGGTAAAGGGATGTATACTAAACAGCCGTATCCTCTGGTTCTTTTCAAATGCGTATCTGCTTTTACAAGAAGACAGTCTCCTTTTTTATGCCAGCCATGCCTATTCATTTCTCAAAGATCAATGTCTGGATAAAGAAAACGGAGGGGTGTACTGGTCCGTGACATTTGACGGACATCCGGAAGAAAAAGTTAAGCACACATATAATCAGGCATTTGCGATTTATGCACTGTCGTCCTACTATGATGCTTCGGGTGACGAAGAGGCGCTGGATCTTGCAAAGGCTCTCTTTAAATTGGTAGAGACAAAATGTGCCGATGAATACGGTTATCAGGAAGCCTTTGATGAAGCATTTCATATCATTGATAACGAAAAACTTTCGGAAAATGGAATTGTTGCAGATAAGACAATGAATACTTTGCTTCATGTATTTGAAGCTTACACGGAGCTTTTCCGGGTGAGCAAAGATCCATATGTAGCAGAGCGGATGCGTTTTATTCTCGATACATTTGCAGAACGTGTCTATAATCGGGAGACTGGACATCAGGAGGTATTTTTTGACCGGAAGTGGAATTCTTTAATTGACCTTTATTCATACGGTCATGATATTGAGACCGCATGGCTGATTGACAGGGGCTGTGAGATTCTGGGAGATAACAATTACAAGAATAAGCTGGGGGTAATCACAAAAGAGATAACTGCAAATATTTATAACAGAGCCTATGTGGACTCCTCACTTATGAACGAGTGCTTAAACGGAATAAATGATACCACAAGAGTCTGGTGGGTTCAGGCGGAGGCTGTAGTTGGTTTTTTAAATGGATATGAAAAGAACCATAAGGAACACCAGTATTTGGAAGCGGCAAACTCTGTGTGGAACTACATAAAAACGTACTTGATTGATCGACGCACCGGATCGGAATGGTACTGGGCACTTGATCAGGATAGAATTCCGTTAAGCAGGCCCATTGTGGAGCCGTGGAAATGTCCGTACCATAATGGAAGAATGTGTTTTGAGGTAATAAGGAGGGCGAAGCATGATTCATAGCAGATATTATACAGAGCTTGACAAATACAACCAGCTGATAAAGAAAAAAAACAAAAAAAGCGGATTTTATAATGGTATTATTGACCGATATGAAAATCCGGTACTGACAAGAAATCATGCACCACTTATCTGGAGATACGATCTTGATGCAGAAAGAAATCCTTTTTTTATGGAACGTCTTGGCATAAATGCAGTCATGAATTCTGGTGCAATTGAAATAAACAATAAATTTTATCTGGTAGCACGGGTTGAGGGAAATGACAGAAAATCTTTTTTTGCTGTGGCAGAAAGCAGCAGCGGAATTGATGAATTCCAATTTTGGGATTATCCTGTTTTACTTCCTGACACCTGCCCCGAAGAAACCAATGTTTACGATATGCGGCTGACAAAGCACCAGGATGGTTTTATTTACGGCGTCTTCTGCTCTGAAAGTAAGGACACAAAAAGCAGTGATTTGTCTGCGGCAGTCGCCGTGGCAGGAATTGTAAGAACAAAAGATCTAAAAACCTGGGAACGCCTTGATAACCTGACCACTCTGCATTCGCCACAGCAGAGAAATGTAGTTTTGCATCCAGAATTTGTAAATGGAAAGTATGCATTTTATACCAGGCCAATGGATGGCTTTATTGAGACGGGCAGCGGTGGAGGAATCGGGTTCGGACTCTGTGAAAATATAGCACATGCCGTGATTGAGGAGGAGAAAATTATCAGCCATCGGGTCTACCATACGTTGACAGAAGTGAAAAACGGCGCTGGTGCAGTTCCTATTAAGGGAAAGAAAAGCTGGATTCATATTGCTCATGGAGTGCGCAATACAGCAGCAGGACTTCGCTATGTACTTTATGTTTTTGCAACGGATCTAAATGACCCATCCAAAGTGATTGCCCAACCATCTGGTCTGTTTCTGGCGCCGTTAGGAATGGAACGGGTGGGGGATGTATCAAATGTAGTGTTTACCAATGGTGCAATTGCCAGGGAAAATGGTGAAGTTTACCTGTATTATGCTTCCTGCGACACACGTATGCATGTGGCAACTACTACAATAGATCAATTAGAGGATTATGCATTTCATACGCCAGAGGATCCCCTTCGCTCCTCAGATTGCGTATTACAAAGATACCGGATTATACATGACAATTTAAAATTATTAAAAGATAAAGGTGAAAAGGGAGCTGTTTATGAAAATCAATTTGGATGATCGTAAGCTCCGCTACAGCGGACGAATCGACAATACGGACCCCAGTCGCCCGGTATTTATCTTTCCAGCCAGCTCTCTCTCCTTTACCTTTCTAGGAACAGGGGCATCAGTTGTCATAGATAATCAAAGAGCCTATTGGGATAACTATATAGGAATCATTGTGGATGGAGTACAAAGAAAAGAACGGCTTGCGGATACAGGAAGCAGAAAAATCGTTCTGGCTGAGAACCTGGAGGAGAAGGAACACCGTATTATGATATTCAAACGTCAGGATTCCTGCCATATATTTACAATCCAGGAACTGACTCTGACCGGAACAGGAAATTTGACGGATAGTCTGGTAAGACCAGTGCGCAGGATTGAAGTCTACGGAGATTCCGTTTCTGCAGGAGAGGTGTCAGAGGCAACCGCGTATGCCGGAAAGGCAGACCCCTGGCACAGCGGAGAGTACTCTAACAGCTGGTATTCATTTGGCTGGATAGCAGCCAGAAAATTAAAGGCTGAAATCCATATTATAGCACAGGGAGGAATCGCCCTGAGAAACGGAACCGGCTGGTTCTTAGCACCTCAGTATCTGGGGATGGAAAACGTCTGGGATAAAGTACATTATAATCCTCAGCTTGGATCCGTCATGGATTGGGATTTCCATAAGTATATTCCCCATGTGGTAATTGTGGCAATTGGACAAAATGACAATAATCCTGAAGATTACATGAAGGCGGATATAGAAGGGGAAAAAGCTCAGCTCTGGCGGTTAACTTATAAAACCTGGATACAGAAAATCCGGGAAAAGTATCCGAAGGCGCTCATTATTCTTTCAACTACCATATTGGAGCATAATGGGAATTGGGATACTTCTATTGGCAGGGTGTGCCGTGAACTTAAGGATGACAAAATTGTTCATTTTCTATACTCAAAAAATGGTGTGGGGACTCCTGGTCACATACGTATCATGGAGGCGGAGCAGATGGCAGATGAGCTATGTGCATTTATAGAAAGTGTATCGGAGGGTGTCTGGGAATGAATGGAAAATTAATTGATGATGGAACGCTAATATCCGGCATGGAGGCTGTGACGGATCAGGAAATAGCAGATAACAGTGTGTACAGTAAGGGAAATCTGTCGCGTCTCATAAATGTTTTTAAGAAAGCATATAGAGGGGAGTCAGTGACAATTTCTTATCTGGGCGGTTCTATTACCAATGGTTCCAGCGCAGATCCCAAAGAGACCAATTGTTTCGCATACCGAACTACTCAGTGGTGGAAGAAAACGTTTCCTAATGCAAAGATTAACTATGTCAATGCCGGTATTGGAGCCACGGATTCCTATCTTGGTGTCCATCGCGTTGCGCAAGATGTACTTTTTAAGAATCCTGATCTGGTGGTTGTCGAATTTAGTGTAAACGACTATCGCAGCCATAATCAGGAGAGCTATGAAAGTTTATTGCGGAGAATACTTAAGTACAAGACAAAGCCTGCAGTAGTGGCCTTGTGCCTGACCCAGTTTTCACAGGAAGGCCAATGCATTAATTACAGCCAGTACCATAAAATAATCGCAGATCATTATAACGTCTCCGTAATCAGCTATGGAGACGTAGTGGGGCCAAGGCTTGAAAATGGAACGTTACAGTGGAACCAGTTAGGTCCTTCCAATGACTTCACACATCCCAATAATGCTGGACATAAGATCATATCACGGTGTTTGAACTGCTTCTACCAAAAGGTACTGGAGGAGATGAAGAGTCAAAGTGACGGCGATTTCGGTATCTATGAGATGCCGGAAGATACTCTGACTGAATCCAGATATGAAAATGGTGAAATTCTGGATCATCGTTCCGGCAGCAAGGCTGGCATTTCCATATCAGGCAGCAATGTGTCCAGGGTCACGGTAGAAAATGCTCAGTTCCCATATGGGTGGCAGACTGACACGGGGGCAGATATTACAGTTACAATTGAAAATGCCACCAACATTGGACTGATTTATTATGGAGGAATGGAAAAGAGCTATGGGATTTTTGATGTGTATGTGGATGACCGGTATATCGATACGATCGATACATATTTTTATGGAAGCTGGGGAAGCCATGCGGATTACAAGCTGCTTCTGACAAATGGAACCACAGGTCAACATACGGTACGTATCATGAAAAATGAGTATAGCCAGGGAAATAAATTTATCATTTTGGGATTTACCGTATCAAGGAGCTGTTATGAATAAGCGCCAGAAAGAGAATGTGAGAAAATAAGATGGAAGCCAGAAACGAATATGAATCATGGTGTAAAAATCCATTTTTTGATGAGAGGATTAAAAAGGAACTGCTTGCCATTAAGGATAATGAGACGGAGATTCAGGACCGTTTTTATAAAGAACTGGAATTTGGGACCGGAGGACTAAGAGGAATAATGGGAGCAGGAACAAACCGAATGAATATCTATACGGTGCGCAGGGCAACCCAGGGGCTGGCTAATTACATTATCAGGGAAAAGGGAGAAAAAAGAGGTGTAGCCATTGCCTATGATTCCAGGAATCATTCCCCAGAGTTTGCTCAGGAGGTGGCTCTTTGCCTGGCAGCAAACGGAATCGGCACTTACATATTTGATTCATTGAAACCCACACCAATGCTTTCCTTTGCAGTTCGAAGGCTGGGGTGCATTGCCGGAGTTGTGATTACAGCCAGCCATAATCCACCTGAATACAATGGTTATAAGGTGTATTGGGAAGATGGTGCACAAATTACTGCTCCAAAAGACAAGGAGATAATCGGAGAGGTAAAGAAAGTTACGGATTACGCACAGGTCAGGACCATGAAATTGGAAGAAGCAATAAAAAAGGGTTTTTACCACGTAATTGAAAAGGAATTAGAAGACTGCTATATAGAGGAATTAAAAAAGCTGGTAATTCACCCGGAAATAATTCTTAAACAGCAAAAGAAGTTGAAAATTGTATATACCCCTCTTCATGGAGCCGGTAATTTACCGGTGCGCCGTATCTTAAAAGAACTTGGCTTTGAGCAGGTTTATGTAGTGCCTGAGCAGGAAATTCCGGATGGAAATTTCCCAACGGTAAATTATCCCAACCCGGAAGACAGTAACGCTTTTTCCCTGGCCATTAAGCAGGCAAAAGAGGTGGATGCAGATATTATTCTTGCTACGGATCCGGATGCAGACCGCCTGGGAGTCTATGCAAAGAACGACGAAAGCGGGGAATATGTATCCTTTACTGGAAATATGTCGGGAATGCTTATCCTGGAGTATATCTTATCACAGAAAAAAGAAAATTATGAGCTTCTTAAGAATGGGGCAGTAGTAACAACGATAGTATCCGGCAAGATGTCCAAGGTAATTACACAAGCTTATGGAGTGGAATTAATAGAAACTCTGACTGGCTTTAAATACATCGGAGAGCAGATAAAACTCTTTGAGCAAAGCGGCAGCCATAACTTTTTATTTGGCTATGAGGAAAGCTATGGCTGCCTTGAGGGAACGCATGCCAGGGATAAGGATGCGGTAGTCGCAGCAATGGTACTATGTGAAGCGGCAGCTTATTATCACACAATGGGAAGAAGTCTTTGTCAGCAAATGGAGTATTTATACAAGAAATATGGTTATTATCGGGAAAATCTCAGCACCATCATTTTTAAGGGAATGGATGGATCAGAAAAAATAAATGGAATAATGCAATCGATCAGAAAAAATCCTCCGTCCTGCATCGGAACTTTTCCAGTGATAAAATTCCGTGATTACGAAACCGGTGTGGTAAAAGATTTGGAAAGCAGGGCAGAGTTTCCTACATACCTTCCGCTTTCCAATGTTTTGTATTTTGATTTGGCTGATGAAGCATGGTGTTGTATCCGTCCGTCAGGAACTGAACCGAAGATAAAATGCTATATCGGCGTAAAAGGCTCTGAAAGCTGTGATGCAGCGGAAAAGCTAGCTGGTCTTACAGCTGCGGTAAAAGTCTTAATCAGCAATTAATTCCCTTAAAAAATGCAGACAGGGCATCTCTGTCAGGAATGATGATTTTACCTCTTAGAACACGGACCAGCCCCTGATCGGTTAAATGCTTTAACTGACGGGATACGGTTTCCCGTCTGGATCCCAGCATATCAGCCAGATAAGTAATGCTTAATTCCATATTGATTAAGGTCCCTTCCTCATCGGGAATGCCGTAATCCTTGGAAAGCCGCCACAGCTTTGCTGCGATCTTCTTTTCCCCATGTATGGAGTTGGAAGTATTTTTTAACTGTCGGTATAAGCGGCGGTTTTTTAAAGCGAGGGAATCAAGAATCAGTTTTGTCAGTTCAAAATCATGACGCATGACCTCTAAAAAATCCATCTTTCCAAAGCACAGAACTACAGATGGTTCAAAGGCTTCGCAGTTAATGGAGGCGGGCATATTCTGCAAAACTTCTTCATTCACCATTTCCCCTTTTCCCAATAGAAAAATGGTTTTTCTCTCTCCCTGGGAATTAATCTTATAAAGGGATACGAAACCGGTTACTACTATATAAAGCGTCTGGTTCATTTCTTTATCCCAGAACAGGTGTGATCCTTTTGGAAAACGCCTCAGGCTGCCACAGGCCATCAGTGCCGCCGCTGATTTTTCAGATATGTTTTGAAAAAGCTGGGTACAGGAACAGGCTTCTTTTATATTCATGGGAACCGAATTCTCCTTTTGTATCTTTGTTTTGCCAGTGAACTGATTTCAGTGAGATTACTTTTAGTGGATAATGTGAGCCGTCAGATATATGATGTATACAAGTATTATACTATGCCATGAAATTCAACGCAAGGAGTTACACCTTTATTCCTCCCCGTGCTTCATAATGTGAGCTCCAAACAGCAGTACCAGATAAAAGATACTTAAAATCAAGATATGTAATGCCGTTTTAATAAACAAAGGAAGGCCTCCAAATGGATCAATAAAGGAAAAAGCTGCGTAATAGATTCCAATAGCCAGTATCATGAGTGCCGATGGTTTTGCTATCATATCCCATGCATTCCACACAAACTCCACCATTTTCTTCAAAGTCAGCACATGCATGAAAGCAAGCAGCAGTTCACTTGCCAGAGCTCCCACCAGATATGCAAATATTCCCAGACGGGGGATACCAAAAAGCACAAATAATAACCGGAGAGTCATGGCAATGACGTTCTGGGTAAACGTGATGGAGGTTTTGCCCAGCCCGTTTAAGATACTTCCCATGGTGGTAGCCATGTAAAGAAACGGGCAGAGCCATGCCAGCACTGTCATATATTGTCCGGCAGAACTGTCTTTAAACACACTGACTCCCAAATCATTGCCGAATAAAGTAAATATACCAATGCAAAGAATTCCCACATACATACAGTAACGAAGAGACATGGAAATCGCTGTTCCGATCCGTTTCTCATTTCCCTCTGACTGGGCCTCTGCCACAGTAGGAAGTAATAGTACTGCAAGGGAATTAAATACAGTGGAAGGGAACAAAATAAAGGGCAGTGCCATTCCGGTTAAAACACCGTATACAGAAAATGCGGCCGAATCCGAAAGACCGGACATCTGCAGTCTGCTGGGAATCAGTATGGCCTCTGCACTGGCAAGAATATTTAATACCAGCCGGTTTCCCATAAGAGGAACTGCCAGGTGAAGAAGTCCCGGAGCCGTTTCGCCAAAATGGGAGGAATCATAAGCAAAATCTTTGGCCATTTTTGGCGGGAAAAAGCGGTAGGCAAAAACCGTAAAGAGAGAAGATGCAATCTCCCCGATTAAATGTCCCATAACTGCCAGCTGGACAGTAATGGTAATTCCCGACTGGATCATAATGTCAGCAATGAGGAAAACAGCGCCGATTCTTATAATCTGCTCCATGATCTGTGCCAATGCCGGAACGGAGGGACGCTGCATACCATAATAGTAACCGTTGATACAGGCATGAATCGCCGCGCAGGGAACAGATACAGCAAGAAACGTAAGTAATGGCGCGCAGCGAGGTTCCATCAAAATAGAACTGGCGATAAAATCCTTAAACTGAATAATAAGATAAGCAAGGATCATGGAAATAGCCACTGAAATGATAAGACCGCTGCGAAAAACAGAACGGCCCTTCTTCACATTAGCGGCTACGGACTGGGAGATGGCGGTCTGAATGGATCCTGCACAAAGGGCAAAGCAGATTCCAAAAACCGGATGAATCAGATTAAAAATACCCAGACCCTCAGCTCCAATGGTACGGGAGAGAAAGATCCGGTAAAAAAAGCCCAGCACCCGGGTGATGAGCCCGGCTGATGTCAGAAGAAGGGTGCCGGTCAGAAGCGCATATTTTCTTTTTGAAAGTTTTCTGGGGATCTTTAGAGAATCATTCATGAAATCTCCTGAAAATGAGAATTATTATAAATATATGGAAATTGTTCTTTCTTCATGACACAATCATAATGAGAATCATTCCTATTGAATTTCTAGGAAATGTGTGTATAATAGGAAATGTAGATGAAGCTTTTAACTTTAGAACTACAGAAAGGCGGAACTAACAAATATGAAGCAACTGATTTATTTAGACAACGCAGCGACGACCAAAACCAGACCAGAGGTCGTAGAAGCCATGCTGCCTTACTTTACGGAATATTATGGTAATCCTTCTTCCGTATACGAATTTTCCGGTATCTCAAAGAAAGCGGTTCAGGATTCCAGAGAGATCATTGCGAGTTCTCTCGGCGCCAAGACGAACGAAATTTATTTCACAGCCGGCGGTTCTGAATCCGATAACTGGGCTCTCATTGCAACAGCAGAAGCCTATGCAGACAAAGGAAAACACATCATTACCAGTAAAATCGAGCATCATGCCGTGCTTCACACCTGTGAATATCTGGAGAAACGCGGGTCTGATATGACTGATCTGAATGTAGATGAGAATGGTTCCATAAAGTTAGACGAGCTGAAAAAAGCCATTCGTCCAGACACCATCCTCATTTCTATCATGTTTGCCAATAACGAGATCGGCACCATTGAACCCATTAAGGAAATTGGTGAGATAGCAAAAGAGCATAAGATCTTATTCCATACGGATGCAGTTCAGGCATTCGGTCATGTGCCCATTAACGTAGATGAATACCACATTGATATGTTAAGTGCCAGCGGTCATAAGATTAACGGACCAAAGGGAATTGGATTTTTATATATCAGAACAGGCGTTAAGTCCCGTTCCTTTGTTCATGGCGGCGGTCAGGAAAGAAAGCGCCGTGCAGGTACAGAGAATGTAACAGGAATCGTAGGTTTCGGAAAAGCGGTAGAGCTTGCAGTCGCAGGAATGGAAGAGAGAACCCGCAAAGAGACCGAGCTTCGTGAATATTTAATGGAACGTGTCATGAAAGAAGTTCCATACACCAGAATTAACGGCAGCAGAAAGAGCCGCCTTTCCAATAACGTAAATTTTGCCTTCCAGTTTATTGAGGGTGAATCCTTACTGATCATGCTGGATATGAAAGGAATCTGCGGATCCAGCGGTTCAGCATGTACTTCCGGTTCCTTAGATCCGTCTCATGTGCTTCTGGCAATCGGCCTTCCTCATGAGATCGCACACGGATCTCTCCGTCTTACTCTTGATGAGGTAAATACCAGAGA
>SVDT01000047.1 GCA_015057775.1 Paenibacillaceae bacterium
ATGGTGTAGTGGCGGGAAGCGTGGGGAAAATTATGGGAACGGGATAAAAACATAATCCGATAAGATTCCGGAAATACCATATGCCAGAACGTATCCAAGTTGTGAAATCAATGCAATTAATCCCCACACACGTCCTTGCTGCTCATTTTTAATGGTGATTCTAATCAGGTAATTGGTACTGGTATCAGCAAAAGGTAAGGTTGCAAAAAAGACAAAGCCCATTGCCGCAATTACCGGGACGATCATCGTTGCTCCAAATCCAACCATAGCTGCCCCGCCAACTACGAAACTGATCCCCATAACATTTACATAATTACGGCTTAGCTTTCCAGATCCAATTACAATCCCAGCCAGCAATGTACCACAACCGCATATTGTCTGCATAATTCCAAGGCCCTTTTCGTCCATTAACGGAAGGCACATGGGTTTTGACAAAACCTGGACAAATCCCAGATAAAAACACACCAGCGTAACAAGAATAACCAGTTTCCTTACTCCCTTATTTTCATTTAATTGCAGCCAGCCTTCCTTTAAATCTTTTAATATATGTAGCTTTCCCTGTTTCACTAATTCAACTGTCAGGGATTTTCTGACAGCAAAGATTACCGAGACAGTAATTACTAAGGTTAAAATATCAATGATTAAAATTAATTCAATATTGAAATAACTAAGTGCCAGACCTGCCAGTGCCGGTGAAATCAAAAATTTGGCTGAAGATGCCAATGACATCATACCCGTTGCTTTTGAATACTCTTCCTTTGTCAGTAAATCCGTAATTGTTGCTTTATAAGCAGGGTCTAAAAGGGAACTAAAGGTGGAAGAAAAGCCCACACATAGGCAGATCTGCCACACTTCAATGGTGCCAGCTTTCATTATGACCAGCATGGCGACGAGTCCCAGCGCAGATACTGTATCACCAATAATCATCAACAATCGCCGGTCAAACCGATCCGCCAGTACACCTGCTATTGGAGAGAGTAATACCAGTGGTAAAAGTGCCGCTAATTCCACCATGGATACGTCAACTGTGGAATTTGTCAGCTGCCAGACATAAACCCCAAGCCCAAAGCTGGTCATTCCGGTTCCAATTCCAGCCAATAATTCGCCGATCCAGATAATGAGGAAATTACGGTAATTTCTTTTATTATTAATCATGCTGTTCCTTTCTTTGATGCAGATTTTATCAAACTGTTTAGAGCCCCATGAATTTTTCCACATGATCTGCAACTTCAGCGGCTCTGTCATGAATGAATAAATGAGAAGCCTTCTTTAAAGTAACAACATTTAATCCACGGCGAAGCAGATTTTTCCATAAATAAGCATTTTCTATTGTCTCCACCCTGTCATTTTCTCCCCATAGAATCAGTGTCTCAACATCAATCTTTTGTAATTTAGCAGCAGCGGATTCCAAAATCTTATAATCAGCGCGAAAAATCGGTCTCATAATATCCATTAATTCACCATTTGCTAACAAAGGAGCCGGCAGACCACCATAGCTTTTAAGGACCTCAACCAGATCATCGTCACTAAAACTGCTATATTGTTTCTCAGCAAATGTATCTGGCATGGAAGTGGCTGATAGGATCAGTTTTTCAGGCAGGGGTGATTTTCCATTGGCAGCAATTTTATTAATTAGTGAAAAAGCCACTACTCCCCCCATGCTATGTCCAAGGAAACAGCTTTTTTCTGAAATCAGGGAACCAATTTCCTCATAATATAAATTAGTAAGGGTATCAATATCCGACACCAGATTCAAATTCGAGCCCAGATGTCCAGGCGGATTGGCCACCCAGACCTCCAGATTGTGGTGAAAGGATTGAATCAGATCACCAAAAGAATTGACATAGCCTCCCAAATAAGGAAAGCAAAATAAGCGCCCCTGATTACCGGACTTCATTTTTGTAAATAGTTCCAATATTTTCCCCCCTTAATTCATCTGTTTTTGAGCCTTCAAGAAAATATTGAGGAAGTTTCACCAGCTCCATTTTAATTTTATTCCGGGTAAGTATATGAAATCCAAACGCAGCCAGTGCAAATGCCCCAATCTGAAGTATTTGGGACGGAGGTGCAAAGTAATACAGCTGCATGCGGCTGCCTGAGGAATTCACCCATAATAGAATGACATATAGCATCAGATTGCCATCCGTCAAATTAAAAATATAGCTATATAAAACCATGAATGTTACCATTTGCAATACATAAAGGGGATACAATGCAACCAGACCAAACGCTGAGATAGCGTAACCGGGAATTACAAACAGACCAATCCCCAATCCTGCCATAATACCGGCTTTGATATTATTGTTAAATTTGGTTTGAAAGTAAGGAATTAAAAATCCAACCCACCCCATAGCTCCACCGATAACCCCAATCTCTTCAAAAAAATTAATTATCATTTCTTTTAACTGCTGCTTTAATGTCAATGTAATCTCAGGAACTTCAATACCCAATAATATCAAACCGAATCGAACTATTAAAAAAAAGAGCAGGTTAAGACTAATAATAACTGGAATCCAAAATAACTGTTCCCGTTTAATTAAAAATTTTTTCAAAATGTTTTTGATGGCAGGCTTCCCACCAGTTATGCCATAAATAATCAAAGCTGCCAGCGTTGGAGCACACATAGCAACCAATACGGCGGGATCACTGAATGAAGCACTAAAACCATTGCTGAATATTGTATATAATATTCCAAGTCCCCAACAAATTACCAACGTTATAACCATGTACATGACAGGGTATTTCTTTTGATTAATATCATTTTTCATTTAAGTCCCCCCAGTTATCTGTCTGCGATTTTATAATATTCATTATTTTATCCCCATCCAGTCCCAATACATCTGTTATTTCCAAATGCAGTTTCTCTTCATCATAATGTGCTGTCACCACGGTTCTGCCCAGTTTTGTATCATCTGTTATCTGAGACAGGGTAGATTCATCCGTTTTGGAAACAAATCCCTGAAAATTGAATAAAATAAAATTAAAAAAAGATTGATTCGGATAAAAATCCTTTTTAATTATATTTCTTACCTCCTCATAGCAATCTGTAGTTTTTCCAGGTTCCAATAAGGACAGGAAATTAAGCGAGTAATCCTTACAATATTGGAACAACCGTCCAACTGACCCGTCCTCTACCAGATCACTCATTACGGGTATTAAATCCAGAAACTCACCAATGGTATTATAATATGACTCACCTCCATAAGATCTGCCGGAGTCTACCAATACCAGCGGTATGACCGGCATACCAAAGTATTCTTTTAATATTTCAATTGTCAAATGAATTGCCTGCTGCCAGATATCTGAATCGCCCATCTGCTTTACCGAAACATCAAAAGCAAATTCGTTGATCAATTTATCAGCTTGTAAAAGTGGCTGCTTTAAGGCAATTTCTTTATTTAATTTACTCCAGTTTAATAAATCAAAGCTATTAATAATACTCTGTGAGGTTATTTCCCTTGGTCCTCTTTCCAATAGCTTTACGTAATCGCTATATGGATGGATTGGCTGAAGCAGGGCTTTGGCTGCAGGATTTAAATTGGCCTCTACCTGAGTCTTTAAAATTTCAGCGCTCATGCCATCAAAAATAACATGATCTATCCCCCATACAATGACATGGTTACCGGCCTGTTTTCTGACAATACAAAGATTCCATCGCAGAGTTCCCGGCTCATATTTAACCGCAAATATATCATGAGCTAATTGCTTTAAAAGCTGTGTTTTTATCTCATCAGAATATACGGATACATCAAGATACCCATAACTGTCCCGGCTGATTATTTCAAATCCTGCACCAGAATGTTCAGACCATTCCAGCCGGTCGTCCGCTGACACTATTACCGAACGCAGCAATTGGTTATCCATGATCACTTTAGTGACCGCATCTTTAATCTGATATTTTGAATATTCCCCAATTAATTCAATTAACGCCCCGCTAAAAGCCGAACCGCTTAGATAATGCCCACACTGAATTGGAGTTAATGAAAAATTTTCAATGACGTCTGTGCCGGATATAAAATCAGATGCACTGCTTCGCCTTGCAAGAGCTATTGATACCAGGCTGTTCATCTGGGCCTCATCTAAGGAGCAGACACTGCTTGTCTGAATGCTTTCTTTCGTTGTTTCATCAGCTTGATTAAAATGGGATTTTTTAAGGAAGGAAGCAATCTGCTGTGCAGTTTGATACTGAAATATATCATTCACTTTGATTTTAACTCCCTGCTCTAACAATTTTTTTGCCAATGCGATTGCCTTAATCGATTGTCCCCCATTTCTAAAAAAGTTATCTTCAGAACCAAGCACCTGATTGTTAAGCACTTGCTTCATGGATTTTAAGATTACCTCCTCCAGATCATTTCCAGAATGATTTATATCGGTAAATACAGCCGATTCATGCTCCATATCATGCAATGCCTTTTTATCGATTTTGCCGCTGTGATTAAGAGGAAACTCCGGTAAAATTACATATTTTTCCGGAACCATATATTCCGGTACTTTTTTTCTTAAGGAGGTTCTGATATAGTTCTGATCAAAGAAATCACGCTTATTGTAATCCCTAAGAGTGCAGTAAGCTTTTAAATAAACGACTCCGTTATCATCGGTCGGTGCAGTAACAACTGCTTTCTTTACACCGTCTACTGTTTCCAGATAACGCTCAACTTCTTCCAATTCAATTCGATAGCCGTTAATCTTATGCTGAAAATCTTTTCTTCCCAGATATATCAGTTCACCTTTGCTGTTCCACATTACAATATCACCTGTAGCATAAGCTCTCTGCCCATTTACGGCTGACAGCGGCGCAAATTTTTCCCGGGTTAGTTCTGGTCTGTTCAGATAATCGGCAGCCAGACCTTCTCCACCAATATACAACTCTCCGGGTACACCAATGGGAGCCAGCTGCTTTTGGTCATCCATTACATATATGGTTGTATTGGATACGGGATGACCAATTGGGATCACGTTGGTTCTGTTTAAATCATTGATCAGATAGTAGGTTGCAATTACGGTAGATTCCGTAGGTCCATACCCGTCAACAAGTTTTCCAGGGCCCATTATTTCCAGTGCTTTTTTCGTGTGCTCCAGTGACATCTTTTCTCCTCCGACAATGATCCGCCGGACATGTCTCAGGGCTTTTGCATCCCAGTCTGCTATGAGATGGAACAACGCCGTAGGAATTGCAAACACAGTGATATTACGTTCCCTGATAAATTGTGCCAGACTGGCAATCTCAATGGATAAAGACCTGGGTATCACCACCAGACATGCCTGATTCAGCAAAGCCAGAAAGATATTCATAACCGATGCGTCAAACACATAATTACTGATTTGTATGATCCGGTCACCAGCCTCCATCTGGACATAATTTGTATCTCTTACCGTTCGTATGACATTCCTGTGCCTGATTCTGGTTCCCTTTGGCTGACCAGTTGAACCTGATGTATAAATTACATAGCAGATATCTTCAGAATTTAATTTTGTGGGAGTGTAAGCTGAATGAAGTCCAAAATCCACTGAAGGATCCAGTATATTTTCATCTGCATCCACAACAAACTTCTGAATTGGACAGCCAATTTTATCCTGAGCTGATTGCTCAGTAATGATAATTTTACTGGCTGAATCCTGAAGAATAAAATCAATTCGTTCTTGAGGGTAAGTCGGATCAATGGGCAGATATGCGGCACCTAATTTCATAATACTAAAGATGCTTATGATCTGCATTGGTCCCCAATCCAGCAGTATGGGAACGATGTCCTTGTATGTAACCTGCTGTTTTGCCAATTTCCCGGCCATCTGATTGACCATATTGTTAAATTGCCGATAGGTTATTTTCTGGTCCTGCCATTCAATGGCTGGCGCTTCGGGCTGCTCTCTGACTCCCTCTTCAAACAGGCTGATAATTGTTTTATCAAGGGGTGCATCTGTCTGAGTCTGATTGACCACGTTCATAAGCCAGTGACGTTCTTCCTGGGAAATAATGCTGATTTCGTTTAAAGTGCAGCAGCCGCCTTTAGAAAGCTTTGATAAAATCAGCAGAAAACGCTTACCCATAAGTTCTATTGTTTCCCTGCAATAAAGCGACTTGGCATATTCAACATCCAAAGAAAAACCAACGGGGTTCTCTTCAATAATAAAACCAAGATCCTGTTTTATCCCGATTTCATCTTTTTCATAAGCTGACCAGACATTCCCGCCAATTTCCAGCTGACTTAAGCTTACACTCACATAGTTTAAAAAGACATCAAATAAGGGATTCCGGGAGAGATTTTTCGAGGGATCCAAGGCTTCAACCAGCATTTCAAATTGAAAATCCTGATTATCAAAAGCGCTTAACATTTTACTCCTGACTAATTGGATATATTCCTCAATGGTGGACTGTCCATTTATTTTTGTATTGATTACCAGTGTATTGACAAACATACCCACAACGGCGTCCAGCTTTGAGTGTTTCCTGCCTGAAATAGCAGTCCCCACCGGAATTTCTGTCTGCCCGGTATATTTCCACAGCAGAATATTCAGTGCTGCCAGCATCATCATATATGGCGTAATTCCCATTGCCTTTGATGCTGTCCTGATTGCTTCACATAATTGGGGATCAAATTGATATGTTACCTTATCCCCCTGATATTCCATTACCTCAGGACGATTAAAATCAGTCTGCAGATTCAGACACGGAATACCATCTGTAAACTCATTTTTCCAATAGTTTAACTGAGAATCCAATTTTCCACTTTTAAAGTAATTATTCTGCCAGTGGGCAAAGTCCTTATATTGGATTTCCAGCGGCGGCAGTGGACGATTCTCATAAATATCCAATAACTCTTTTCTCAATATGCCAAGTGAAGTCTGATCAGATATAATGTGATGCATATCAATTACTACCACATGATCCTGTTCCCCAAGACTAATTACGGATACTCTTAATAAAGGTGCCTGGGACAAATCAAACGGCCGTATGTTTCGTTCAATTTCAGTTTTCAGATCAGTTGGATTTGAGGTAAGATAGGTGACCTGAAAATCGACTCTGTCTTCTATTTTTTGCACTACCTCACCGTTCATCAGGTCAAACCGGGTTCGAAAAGCATCATGACGGTTGACCAGCTGCACAAAGGCATCATTGAGTGCGTTTTTATTTATGATGCCGCTGACCCGGTAAACATCAGCAAAGTTATAAGGCACGCCTGTTTCAATGAGTTCATTCATAACAAACATTCGTTTTTGTGCAGATGAGGCCTCATAATACTCACTCTTTGGAAGAACAGGAATCTCATTATTATCAGTTTCCTGAAATGATTTGCTTACAAGGGCTGACATTTTTTTAAAGGTTGAATGAGCAAAAATGTCCGACAATGTCAAATCAATTTTTAATTGTTCTCTGATTCTGGAGGTCAGCATAATTCCAGTGAGGGAATCTCCACCCAGCTGAAAAAAATCATCATTGTCATTAAACTCCCGGCAACCAATGATTTCACTCCAGAACTCCTTTAAAGCTTCAACTGGATCAACCCATAGATTACCACTGCATGCTGCCTTGTTCTCAGAAGAATTACTATCCCCCCCAGCCTCCGTTTTAATGTCACTGACAAAAGCAATTTTATCAAATGAATAGGTTGGCAGGATTATTCTTTTGTGAGTCTGGCAACCAGCGAGTTTTTGCCAGTTAATATCAAATCCCTGACACCATAACCGAGCAATCAGATTACTGAACGAATCCTCTATATTGGGGGCATCTTCTGTAAATAAATGAAAGCTTTTACAAGGTTGTACCTGGCATCCATCAAGAACCGGATTCGTCAGTGTGGAAGTGCCTAGTTTAACCAGTACTCCCTCTTGAAGGTGCTGACTGGCTTTCTGGGATGGAGTCCGCATGATTGGTATGAGCCGTGGTCTCAGCTGGTCCTTTTGATATACGGATTGATATGTGCTTAGCTCCCCATACCGCTTAATGATCTCAAGCGCATGGTCAACAGGCAGTGCTCCGGAACAGGACATGGCTGTTAATTCTGTGATCCCAGTACCAATATAAGCAGTTGGAGTAATTCCTGATTCAGTCAGGACATGATTACCTGCATATCCATTGGCAAAAGCCTGATAACAGGAAATAATCGGGTCAGACGCTTTGCCCGTCTTTATTTTATCTGCAATAGCTGCCGGCAGGCGGTCTAAAACAACCGCTCTGCCAGCCTGAAACAACTGATGTATTCCATCATTATGTACTTTTTCTGAAAATGTCTCCCATCTCCATAAATCGCTTGTATCTGGAAAAGCGAAGATTATATTATTCGCTGCTCCTGTTTCTGTAATTTCCAGCGGCCGCAGATTGTTAAGCTCAGCTTTGCTGGTTACAGCAGTACTCCTGTAATGATAAGCCCTTCTTCCCGATTGAAGCAGAAATGAAGCATCCGAAAGACTGATCTGTGGATTGCCAATCAGATGGTCGATGATCTGACTGGCTGTATTTACCAGGGCTTCCTTGCTTTTGGCTGAGAAAGGCAAAATATATTTATTGTTGTCCATATACTTAAAACTCCTTATTTACTTCCTCCAGGATTATGTGGGCATTGGTTCCGCCTATACCAAATGAACTAACTCCAGCTTTTCGCTTCTTTTTATTTGGTACCAGTTCTCGAGCATCTGTGTTAATGTAAAACGGGCTATTGTCCAAATCTAATTTATCATTTGCCGCAGTATAATTTATCTGTGGCGGTATTGTTTTATGATGTAGGACCATTACCGCCTTGATGAAACCGGCTATTCCTGCAGCGGCATCCAAATGCCCGATGTTGGCTTTGACACTTCCCAGGGCACAGTAGCCCTTTTGGGGAGTATTATAGGCCTGTCGCAAAGCTTCCACTTCGATGGGGTCTCCCAGGAGTGTGCCTGTCCCGTGTGCTTCCACATAACAGATATCTTCAGCACTTACGTTAGCATTGGCCAAAGCTTTATGAATAACATCGCGCTGCCCTTTGATGCCAGGTGCCGTATAGCCTACCTTGTCCATACCGTCATTATTTACAGCTGATCCTTTTATTACAGCATAAATATGATCACGGTCTTTTAATGCTTGTGCTAACGGTTTTAATAATACCGCACCGCAGCCGTTCCCGGTTACCGTACCAGTTGTATCGTTTGAAAACGGTCGGCAATGCCCATCCTTTGATAAAATCATATCCTGGTGCCACAGATACCCCTCTTTTCTTGGATGAGTGATTGAGACTCCTGCAGCAATTGCCATTTCGGCATCCCCGTCAATAATTGATTTGGCCGCCTGATGAATTGCCACTAAGGAGGTTGAACAAGCGGTCTGAACCGTCATACTGGGACCCTTTAAATTCAGCTTGTAAGCAATTCTGGTAGCAAGAAAATCTTTTTCATTAAATGTAATTGCTTCAAGTGCTTCCATAAAATTATTCTGATTCTTTAAAAACTGAGACATCCACAACAGGTTCGGACTGCTTCCTGCAAACAATGATATCCGCTCTTTAAAATCAAACGAATTATATCCTGATTTTTCCAGCAGCTCATAAATACAAAGATGGAGCAGACGAATCTGGGGATCCATCAGAGAAGCTTCTTTATCAGAATAATCAAACAGTTTAGGATCAAAATATTCTGCATCTTCCAGATATCCTTTTGCCCTGACATAATTCTCCCGATTAAATATCTCCTCGGAAATACCGCTTTTTCGTAGTTCATCATCTGTAAAAACACGAATACTCTCTTTACCGGCAATTAAATTATCCCAGTACTGTTCTACTGATTTCGCACCTGGAAACCGGCAGGTCATACCAATAACTGCAATATCATTTACATCCGCTTCACCATAGTCAGTGTCCTTGAATGGTTGATACAGTATCCTGTCCGGTTCAAAGTCCTCGTTTTCATCGGCAAAATCATCTAATAAATCATCTGCCTGATTGCTTGCAACGGCAATCTGCTGTTCCTTAGACATCTCTTTAGCCAAGCTTTCAATTGTCGGACATTCAAACAGTCTCATAACCGGTATGGTTATGTTTAACTCCTCAATGATTCTGTTATTTACCAGCATGATTCCAAGGGAAGTACCACCAATATCAAAGAAATTATCGGTAATATTAATCTGTTCCTTCCCCAGAACGTTCTTCCAGATATTCACCAGACTGCTTACAATCTGAGTCTTAGTCCTGTTTACGAAAAGCGGCACTTTCTCTTGATCACTGATGTTTAAGGTGTTATTTGATTCAGGAATGCTCAAAGCATTTTTATCAATTTTTCCATTTGGTGTGTGAGGCATTTTCTCTAACCGAATGTACTTTGCAGGTATCATATAAGCAGGAAGCTGTGACTCCAGCCATTTCTTTAAGTTATTTTCATAGCCGGAATCAGTATTCAGAGCATTTGTACAGTAATATAACTGAATTCCATTGCTGCCGGCCTGGTCAACAAAAACTTTTGCCACGGCTTCAGAGATATCCGGGTATTTCGCTGCAGTTTTATCGATCTCTCCCAATTCCACACGATAGCCTCTGATTTTGACCTGGTTATCAAACCTTCCCAGAATATCAAACTCTCCATCTGGAAGCATTCTGCCTCTGTCTCCGGTCTTATAGACTTTCGTATTCAGAGGGCTTTCAAGGGTAATAAACCGTTTATTTGTTTCCTCAGGGTTATGATAATATCCACGGCTCAGACCTTTTCCAGCTATACAGATCTCTCCGTATACACCATATGGCTGCAGCTTATTAAAACTATTTAAGATAAATACCTGTACATTGGATATAGGCTTGCCAATGGTTATAACCGTTTCATGAGTCAGGTCCTTTATCGTCATCCAGATTGTGGTTTCTGTGGGACCATACACAGTCAGAATGGAAGTATCAGGTCCAACTTTTTTCTGCAGCTGCTGCATTAACTGCTCCGGATATACTTCGCCTCCGCAAATTATGTATTTCAGCTGTTTTAATGCTGGAGCAAAAGCAGGATTCTCCGCAAAGGCTTTTACTCTCGATGGTGTACTGGCAAGATGAGAAACATTATATTTAAGTATTTTGGTAGTCACTGCTGCTGCATCAATCTGTTCAATTTCATCGGCAAGATAAACAGAATAGCCGGCACATAAGGGGAAAATTGATTCAAATAAAAATATGTCAAATGAAAATGTTGTAACAGATAGAATCCGGTCCCGCCCGGGCGTGCACATCTGTCTTGCAATATGATCGTCAACAAAATTGATCAGCGACTGGTGGGTCAGCATAACTCCTTTGGGATTTCCGGTGGAACCGGAAGTAAAAATCACCATTGCCAGCGCACTGCTCTCCATCGTTACCAAGGGATTCAATGTATTAGCTGCATTCTCAGCCAGTTCTGAGCAAACAATAAACTGACCGTTATAATCATATTCAGCCGGAATATGGTCATCAACGAGAATGACTTTCGGTTTGCTTTGTTTAATCATGTAATTAATCCGCTGTTTTGGATAGCTGGCATCTAACGGTACATAAGCCGCTCCGGATTTTAAAACGCCCATGATACTGGTGAATAGATGGACATTCCGTCTTGTCATAATACCCACCAGATCCCCCTGCCCAACACCTGATTCTATCAGCTGATGGGCAATTACATTGGAACGCCGGTTAATCTCCCGGTAAGAAAATGCTGTTCCATCAGCAACTATAAGTGCAGTTTTGTCAGGTTCCTTCACCACCTGTTCTTCAAATGACTGGTGTATGGTAACCGTATCACGGATATCTGATTTCGTTTCTTCAAACTGACTGGTAATTTTAGAAATCTCCTCTTTTGATACAATATCAATTGCTCCGATCTGTTCCAGAGGATGGGTAATAACGCTTTTCAATGCCACTTTGAAATTTTCAACCATACGCTCAATTGAATCCCGTTTAAACAAACTGGCTGCAAAATCCAAAGTACCGGTGATCATATCCCTGTCTTTATATTCATGGCAGGTCAGCACCAGATCATACACTGAGCTAAAGGTATCGAATGAAAACGGACGGATGGACATCCCCTCAATATCAATATCATGGGTATCCATATTCTGATAATCAAAATATACATCGAAAATGGGATTTCTGTTTGGTACTCGTTTCACTTTCAGCTGGTCAAGCAGATCATCAAAAGGATATTCCTGATTGCTAAGTGCATTTAAGGTGTTTTCTTTCACCTCATACAAAAAATCCAGGTACTGTTTTTCAAATACAGGGTGATTTCTCATTGCTAACGTATTAAGGAAGAATCCGATGACATCAGCTACTTCCGCGTTACTGCGACCGGCTACCGGAGTACCAATGACAATGTCTTCCTGACCGGAATAACGAGCCAGGATGAGATACCAGACACTCAGTAACAGCATATATTTGGTTACACCATGCTGACGAGCAAACGCTTCGGTCTGAACGGATAGTTCTTCATCTATGGAAAAATAGAGACGGTGTCCGTCAAATGAGCGCAGCTTTGGTCTGGGCTTATCAAGCGGCAGATCCAGAACAGGGATACCATTGTTAAACTGTGCCAGCCAGTAATCTTTCTGGCCGGATATTTCATTTCCCTGCATCCGCTTTATCTGCCATGCTGTAAAATCTTTATATTGAATTTTTAATGGTTCCAACGGGATTGATGAATATAAATGATTGAAATCTCTGGTCAATATTTCAGCTGATGTACCATCTGCCACACTATGATGAATGTCAAATAAAAATACAGTTTTCTGTTCTCCGATTTTGACCAGCCTTAACCTGCACAAAGGAGCTTCTGATAAATCAAATGGTCTTACAAACTCAGTGATTAAATCAGTTATTTGCTTTTCGTCAGTCAGCTCTCTTTCCTGGAAATCCACTTCCATGGAGGCGATCTCTGAAATGACTTGAACAACCTGATTATCCACAATTTTAAATGAGGTTCGTAAAGCTTCATGGCGCTTTACCAGCTGGTCTACCGCTTTTCTTACTTTGACCGGATCTAACAGTCCATCAATAATTGTGGCTGAAGGCATATTATAGGCAGTACTTTCAGCCTCCATTTTTGATAAACTAAACATTCGCTGCTGGGAGTAGGAAGAACTGTAATAAGGCTGACCGGGAAGGGGCGTAATTTTTGCATAAGTATCTGATGGACGGTCCGACTGCTGGAATGTTTTTAAATAACCAGCCAGCTTGCGGGGCGTCGGATATTTGAAAATCTCTGACACTGCAACTCTGATACCCTTTCGCTTTTCAATATAATTGGCCAGGCTTACTGCTTTCAGAGAATCTCCCCCCAGTGAGAAGAAATCTTCATCTTCCTGAATATCACCAAATCCCAAAACAGCGGTAAAGGCTTCTGTTATGGGATTTTCATTGTAACATGCGGGATCTGGCATCTGGAGCTGAGGCATAGCGGTAGCAGCTGCATAAGTATCACTTTCGCAGCCAGAACGGTTATCAATGGGTGTACTATTGGTCAGTCTGATGGGATAATGAGTCTTGTCAAACTGATAGGTTGGCATTGATACTTTTTTTCTGATTTTTCCGCTCCAAAACTGATTCCAATGAATGGACAGCCCACAACTCCACAGCTGACCTATCTTTTTATACAAATAATGAATGTCATGTTCCAGCTCTCTTGGGTGACGGAGCAGATTAATAAAGATCTGACTCTCCTTTTTATCCTGATGCTGGACAGCAAATGTACATAATGACCGGCCTGCACCAACTTCGATAAAGGCGGTATCCTCTTTTGACAGCACTTCAGCCAGATCACTACTGAACTGAACCGTTTCTACAATATGGCGGCCCCAATATTGGGGGGTCGTCATTTCATCTTCCTTCACCCATTGACCGGTCACATTGGAGACAATGGGAATGCTGGGATTTTGCATGGGAAACTGACTGATAAATTGTTGAAATTCTTCAGCTGCTGCTGCCATCATGCCAGTATGAAACGCATGTGATGTTTTAACGATTGTACTTTTTATATTCCTGTCAGCCAGCAGATTCCGAAATCGTTCAATTGCATCCGCACTGCCACCAACAACACAGCGGTCGGAGGTGTTATCCAATGACAGCGTAATATCTCCGGGCAGCAGTGGTGCAACCTGTCTGGCGTTTAACATAACAGCAAGCATTGATCCTGACTGCTGTTTCTGCATGATTTCTCCGCGCATTTTAACAATTTCCACGGCGTTTTGAAGACTCCAGACACCAGCCACGGCTGCAGCAGTTACTTCGCCAATGCTGTGACCGATAACCATATCGGGGCGCACACCCAAATCAATCAAAGTCTTAGAAATCGCATATTCGCTTAGAAATAATGCAAATTGGCTGTATTTCGTCTCATTAATCTGCTCTGGTTGTGTATCACCCAATATAACTTCAACATATTCTTCCCGTTCTTCTTTTGAGAGATAATTTAAAATCTGATCCGCATACATCCGGTACCGCTGCCCCAAAACGATGTCAGTGCCATAATAAAGCTGTCTGCCCATCCCCTGATATTGACTTCCCTGTCCGGAAAACATAAAGCAGACCTGTTTGATATCTCTGGCGATTTGGGCTGGATCGCTTAGCACATCAGCAATTGCCTGATCAATATTACAGGCATCTAAAAACTCTGAGTCCACCACTACCGCTTTTCGGTATGGTAAATGTTTTCTGCCTGTCATCATTGTCCAGGCTGCATCGGAATAATTAATATTGCCGGAAGCTGCAAGATTACTAAGTACAGCTCTCAGATTTTCAGTCAGGGCTGATTCTGTCTTGCCGCTGACTAAAATCAGGTTCTGATCATCGGACGGACTGCTTTCACGTTGCTCCTTAAATTCTTCTACGATCATATGGGCGTTTGTTCCTCCCACACCAAAAGAATTAATTCCTGCTCTTAATGGAATCTGATCCTGACTAATCCAGTTTTGTCCTTTATTTGTCACTACAAACGGAGTCTGGCTGAAATCAATCCTGGGGTTGGGATTGTGATAGTTTACTGTACCTGGAATATATTTATGTTTCAGACTCAGGGCAACTTTAACTAAGCCCACAATGCCTGCTGCAGTATCAGCATGACCGATATTTCCTTTTACAGAGCCTAACGTGCAGTAATTTTTCTTGTCGGTGCCAAACGCTTTCGTAAGCGACATCACTTCAATTGGATCACCAAGAATCGTTCCTGTTCCGTGTGCTTCAATATAACTAACTGTTTCAGGATCAATTCCCGCCCTCTGATAAGCCTGAATAATCGCCTGAGACTGTCCTTCTACGCTTGGTGCAGCAAAACCAGCTTTGATGCTTCCATCATTATTGATAGCAGAGCCTTTGATAACCCCATAGATATGATCGCCTGAAGCAATGGCCTCCTCCAGTCTTCTTAGCACAACAATACCCATACCATTTGAAAAAACAGTTCCCTGGGCACCGGCGTCAAACGGGCGGCAGTGCCCGTCTGGAGAAAACATCATTCCATCATAATACATATATCCACCCTCGTTTGGCGATTCAATGGTAATTCCGCCAGCGATAGCAAGGTCACATTCCCTCATAATTAACGATTGACAGGCAAGATGCGGGGTTACAAGAGAGGTTGAGCAGCCAGTCAGGGCTGACAGTGCAGGTCCCTTTAAGTTAAACTTATAAGCTAACCGGGTTGCCAGAAAATGATTGGTGCTCATTGTGTACGATTCATATGTCTCACTATAGCCTCCATCACCATTGCCTAACGCGTCTGCATACCAGACAAAGTCATCGGAACCACCCACGAAAACACCAATTTTATCCTCGGTTGATTCGGGACAGTAACCAGCATCCTCCAATGCCTGCCATGTCCCTTTATACAAGGCCCGAAGCTGGGGTGACATCAGTCTTACTTCATTGGGAGTATGTTCAAATAATGCCGAGTCAAAATAATCAATGGACTGAATTCGCCCCTTAGCTTTGACATAATGCTTATCTTCAATTACTGCCTTTTTAATTCCCAGAGCCAGAAGTTCATCATCACTGTAGAAATGAATGCTTTCTTTTCCTTCCTGTAAAACAGTCCAGAAATCGTCTAAAGTTTCAGCACCCGGAACATTTACGGACATGCCGATAATGGCAATATCACAAGGTTGAAATGATTTACCCTGGTTTGAGAATAACTTTCTGTTTTCCATTGTTGTCTCCTGATTTCCTGCAAGAAATTCAGCCAGCATTTTAATGGTGGGAAACTCATATAGTGCGGTAATTGAAAAATCGGAATCTATGTAGCGTTTTAGTTTATTATGGGCAAGAATTGCCAGGGTCGAATGACCTCCAATTTCGAAGAAATTATCAGATACATCAATTTTTTCAATTCCCAATACTTCTTTCCATACTGCAGCTATGATATTCTCAAGAGGTGACTCTGGAAGGTGATTAACACTGCCGTTTTCTATACAACGATGATTAACTGCTATTAATGCTTTACGGTCGGTTTTACCGCTATTGTTGACCGGAATTTCATCAAGCCGGGTAAAGGAGGACGGGATCATATAAGCTGGAATATGACTGTTTAAAAACTTTCGCAGACTGTTCTGATTAATCTCCTGCTCTGCAAGATAGTATGCGCTAAGAACCTGCAGATGATCTGCGGTCTGCTTCATGACTACCACTGCTTTGATAATATCAGGATGCTGACTCAGCGCATTTTCTATTTCACCAAGCTCAATCCGTAAACCATTGATTTTTACCTGGGAATCAATCCGGCCTAAAAATTCAATGGTTCCATTGGGCAGCCATCTGACTAAGTCGCCAGTCTTATACATTTTTTGATACCAGGCCGGATCGATAGCATTATCATAGAATGGATTTTCACAAAATTGCTGGTTAGTCAGTTCTGGCTTATTTAAATATCCCCTTGCCAGACCTACTCCGGATAAGCAAAGTTCTCCCGGCACTCCAATCATCTGAAGCCGTTTATTTTTATCGGTAACATACCACCTGATTTCATTTAATGGACTGCCTATTGACACATTAGCCGCTTCTTCACAGGCAGTAATGGAATAATTAGATGCCCACATCGTACACTCAGTGGGACCGTAAACATTTTCCAATCTGGCTGAAATTCCAGTTTGAAAATACAGCTTAATCGTGTCGGGTGTAATTGCTTCACCACCAACAAAAATCCATTTTAAAGATTTTGCTTTTAATACATTTTCTTTATTTAAAAATAGTTCCAGGAAGAGCCGGAACATGGTTGGAACAAAGTTTATGTGAGTAATTTGATATTGATTGATATATTGTAAAATCAGTTCAGGGTTTTTTTCACCATCTGGTTCCATAATGCATAGCGTGCCCTGGCCTGCAAACCATCCATATAATTCAGTCCCTGAGATATCAAAAGAAAACGGTGTTTTATATAAATATACATCTCCTGACTCAACCGGGAAGCGGCGTTCCAGATCCAATATCGTATTTACAACACTATGATGTTCGATCATAACCCCTTTTGGTTCTCCGGTAGAACCTGATGTATATTCAATATAAGCAAGGTCATATGGATTCAGCTCAATTGTTGGGTTGGTATCATCACAATATGACCAATCCTGATCGTGATCCAGATAAAACACCATGCCATTTTCGCAAAAAGTCACATCCATATCGGAAACAGTCAGACAGATTGAGATGTCCGCATCAGCCATAATATATTTCTTTCTGTTTTCAGGATAGTAACTTTCAATCGGCACATAGGCGCACCCGGCCTTTAAAACAGCCAGGATTGCTATCACCATTTCCTTTGACCGTTTTAGTTGGATGCCGACCACTTCATTTTGCCTCGTCTTATTTTCCAGAATTTTTCTGGCCAGTTGATTTGCCTTCCGGTTCAGCTGGTCATAGGTCAGCGCCCCCTCATGATAAACCAGCGCCTTGCGATCCGGATATAAATGAACCTTTTTATGAAACAAATCAATTACGTGGGACGGAACATAATCAAAGAAAGAACTCTGATTGAAATCAATAAGTATCTTTTCTTTTTCCTGCTCCAGAAATAGATCAATTTCTTTCATGGAGATGTCCGGATCAGCAGTGACAATTTCAAGTGTTTTAATAAAGCGCTGACCAAGCAGCTCAATCATTTCCTGGTCATAAATATCGGCTTTGTATTGTATTTTAACAAAATTGTCGTCCGGCATTCGGGAAAACGTAATCATGATGTTGCCTGGAAACGTTGTATCATCCATCTGATACGGCCGGCACTTGATACCTTTCCCTGTTAAATGGGTAAACTTATCGTATACAAACGAAATATCGAAAATAGTCTGGATACCGGCGTAAGCTCCAGGAAAATTATCTCTTGCAATCAGATTATTGGGATAACCTAAATTTTGATGGGCGCCAATAAATTGTTCATATGTTTCATTAACAATATCCCGGAACGTCAAATCACCACCAAAATTATTAGTAAACGGTAAGGTGTAGATAAAACAGCCCACCGACTGATCAAACGTGCTTCCAGGACGATACGTAAACGGAGTGGAAATAGTTACCTGATCTTCATTGCAGCATTTAGACATAAGGAGGCTTAAGGCTGACAGACTTACTAAAAACGGAGTTCCCTCTACCTGCCATGCAGTTGTTTCAATTTTATCCATTAATTCTTTGCTTATGGAAAAGTTTTTTTCCTTACCAGAACCAAAGTTATTTATGGAGCTGAAATCTTTTGGAAAATCTAATGGCTTTGCACCCTGAACCCTGTTGCTCCAGTACTTCTTTTGCGGTTCATAAACTCCTTTGGCCAATTTATCTTTTTCCTGATCTAAAAATTCGAAAAAGCTGTAATCTGGTGTGACAGTAATTTCTTCTCCATTTATTAATTCTGTATAATATGTAATTAATTTACTTAACAGGATATCCAGTGATATTCCATCGGCTATTAAATGATGAATATTGACAAGTAATACAAAAATCTCCGGCGCCTGCTTAACTACAGAGACTCTTAGTAAAGGGGCACTGGATAAATTAAACTCATAAGTAATTTCCTGATTAATAATAGATTTGGTCTCTGCCTCTATATTAATTGCAGAGCCTACGTCGTAAACGTGTGCTTGGATGCTGATTTTATCTTCTATTGCCAGCACCAATTTGTTATTTTCTGTTTTGACACTACTCCGTAAAACCGGCTGCTCTTCCATTAACAGCATTAAGGCACGATCAAGCTGTGAAAGATTTAAAGCAGCCTCTATCTGCATCGCAGCTGGTATATTATAGATATTCTTCCCCCCAGCCTGACACTCAAAATATATTCCCTTTTGTATTTCTGACAGCTCCATAAACTTGTATTCCATACATTACCTTCCTTAATATAAATCGTAATTATTATTAAAAAGTCCAGAACCCATCAATGTTTGTAGATAAAACTGTTAAGTAAATGGCATATATGATCGTCACAATGATCATTGCAATTTCATTTTTATCTTTTTTCCCCTTCATTTTAATACTGTTTAAATGGGACCATGTTCCACTGATACTGTACATATACCAGTTAATCAGGGTAGCCGTCCAGAATCCTCCCCGAAACCAGATACACATAATCCCCAGAACACCAATTGCGATTTGTGAGAAGCCATATTTAATCTGCCAGGGACCACCAGGCCATCCAAGATATTTTGCATTTTTTTCTGCGAAAGCAATATTACTAAAAAAACCAACAATTCCAACGTCACCAAAGAGTACTACAAATTGATGAAGTAAAAGAATGGAAGAAATTGTGCCTGCATCACTGGGAAATCCCCGTATGTATAAATGAATAATACCTGTAACAACCCCCAGAATAATATTTAAAGTAAAAATCATATTAGCCACCTCGTTTGTTTATTATTTTTAGTAACTGTTAGCGCCAGATTTTATGGTTATGTACTTGTCAGTGACACTCCTATTTTTAGTATAGGCTGCCCATATTCCACTTCCTGGCCGTCTTTTACCATAATTTCTGTTACTTTACCATCAACCGGACATATCACATTGTTATAAAGTTTCATTGCTTCAATCGTACAAAGAGGATCGCCCTGCCTTACCATAATAATATTGTTCTCCAGGTCATCGGTAAGAAACTCTTTCAGATGTATGATTCCCACATGGGGAGAAGAAACAACAACCGGATCATCCCCATGAGATATCTCATTTTTTGTTTCTTTACGATTTATCACAATATTATAATCATTTTTTAATCCACCCAAGGTTTCCACGTTCTGTGGCTTATGAAAGCTAACTTCTCCTTCATGGGATTTAAACTGAAAAAAATCCAACTCTGAATTTTCACAAACATCAATGATGCTTAATAATTCCTCTATTAACAATTCCATCTCTCCTATGTCTTATATATTTTTAATTTCACCTATATTCCTGTATTTCATTAACCGGTCATTGCATATTTCTTCGCCAGACTTAAACTCCAGCTCAGTAAGCACTTTTAAAATGACAGTTTTTATCCTGTCTGCCAGCTGAGTCATTTCCTCTGTTTCTTCAATTATATAATCTATAATTTGGAGACCGTATAAATCCCTGGCTGTTATTTTTAAATCCTTTGCAGCCTGGAAAGCATAACGTTTATCTTTCCATAAAATACTTGCACAGCCTTCCGGTGAGACAACCGAAAAAATGGCATTTTCCAGCATGATTATCCGATTTGCCACAGCTAAGGCCAAAGCGCCGCCACTTCCTCCTTCCCCAGTTATCACAGTAATTACAGGGACTTTGAGCAGGGACATTTCATACAGATTCCTGGCTATGGCCTCTGACTGTCCTCTCTCCTCCGCTTCCATACCCGGGTATGCTCCCGGAGTATCTACCAACGTAATAATGGGACGAGCATACTTTTCCGCCTGTTTCATCAGACGAAGCGCTTTCCGATATCCTTCGGGAAGCGGCATTCCAAAATTGCACTCTTTACGATTTTTATAGCTGTCTCCTTTGCACTGCATAATCACAGTAACAGGCCGCCTGTCAAGATATGCCAGTCCACCTCGTACCGCCCTGTCATCTCCGTAACAACGGTCTCCATGTAATTCAAAAAAAGAGTCAAATAACAGATTAACAAGATCCATGCAGCCAAATCTTGTTTCGCTTCTTACCGCGATTACCTTTTCCCATACTGAATTATCACTGTCTTTCAATTGTGACATCGCCAGCCCTCCCGTCAAATTTCTGATGAAAGCAAAGAAGCCGATAAAGTACCTCTTTAAGATCCCCACGTTCCACAATTCGATCAACAAAACCATGTTTGAGCAAATACTCTGAGGTCTG
>SVDT01000048.1 GCA_015057775.1 Paenibacillaceae bacterium
GATCTGAGCTGTTCCAGGCTCATCCCCGGATGCTGGTTTCATCTGCGCCGTCTATAATCCCCGGAGTCTGCCCTGCAAGGACATAAGCGGGTGATATCGTATAAAATGCTATCATTAGTAATGTTCCAAGGAACCATTGTAATTTCTTTGTTTTATTCATGTAATAATTACTTCCTTTCTTTTTTACAAAAAGTACATACAAATTAATATAATATAAATATATGTAACAGATTTGTAATAAATGAGGTACAAGTAATTATTTTACACTTTTTTCCATATTTGTCAAGTTTTTATATCTTTCTGTAGATGGCAGCAGGATTTTCTGCACAAAAAAAGCTGCCGGAAAGGGAGAAATCCGCTTTCCGGCAACGCATATGGACAATGATTTATTATCTTTCAATTACAGCAAATATCTCTTTTGACTGTCTTCCGAAAGCGAGAGCTTCTCCCCGACTTCCGAAATAGATATCTACTTTGTTTCCTCTGATACCGCTTCCGGTATCTTCCACCGTATAGACAACGCCATCAATCATGACCTTTGATCCAAGTGGCAGTACAGTAAGATCTGCAGATAATGTGTGCAACGGTTGTGGTATGGTTCCGGAGTAAGTCTTCTGCTGTCTTCCTGAGCTGCTGGGGCAGTAGGCTGTTGCAGAGAATATTCCCAGAGATGCTCCTCTTTCAAAAACCGGACCTGTGGGTGCTTTTTCTTCTGGCAGTTCTTTCTTTTCTATGCCCGGTCCTACCTGATCGCTCATCGTAGCGTCACTTGCAGTAGCAACCGTTTCGGTACTGTTCTTTTTCATTTGCTTATCCGTATCTACACTCCCTGACTGTTGGCTTGCTGTACTCTGGCTATCAGCCGTCTGGGCAGCCATTGCAGTAGTGGATAACAGCAGAATACAAAGGAGTGTCAGAAATCCGGTGATTCGGAATCGTCTTGAAAAACTAATCATGATTTACCTCGCAATCGTGTTGTTATGGTGTATCAATTACCATTATATTACAAAAGTGTTAAATGTCAAGAAAAAAATGTCATAGGCTTTGTAATATTTGATAGAAAATTGAGATAAAATGTACATGCAGGTCACAAAAACTTCATTTAAAAATTTTCAGGAATGTATTGACAAATGTAGAAAAAAAGAATATATTATGAAAAGAAGATGTTAGCACTCCTAAACGTCGAGTGCTAACAAATACCTCTGAAAGGAGCGTGGCAGTTTGGATGATAAGGATCAACTGGATGGACGGAAGATCATTATATTAAAAGCGATTATTAAAACTTATCTGGAAACAGGTGAACCGGTAGGATCCCGTACAATTTCAAAGTATACGGACTTGAATTTAAGCTCCGCCACCATCCGGAATGAGATGTCTGATCTGGAAGAGATGGGTTATATTATGCAACCCCATACTTCTGCAGGAAGAATTCCTTCCGATAAGGGATACCGCTTCTATGTGAACACCATTCTTCAGGAAAAGGAAGATGAGTTTACAGAGATTAAAGAATTAATGATAAAGCGTGTGGACCGGGTAGAATCCATGTTAAAGCAGGTAGCAAAGCTGCTTGCCCAGAATACCAACTATGCAGCCATGATCAGTGCGCCCCAGTACCATCATAACAAGTTAAAGTTTATCCAGCTGTCCAAGGTAGATGAGGGAAAACTGCTTGTGGTAATCGTGGTGGAAGGCAATATCATAAAGAACACCATAATCCCCATTCGTTCAGAACTGAGCGACGAAGGGATATTGAATCTTAACATTCTTTTAAATAATGCTTTAAACGGGCTTTCTATAGAAGAGATCAATTTAGAAGTGATCAGCAGGTTAAAGGTCCAGGCAGGTCCCCACAGTGAAGTGGTGGACCGGGTTTTATCGGAGGTGGCAGCAGCCATCAGAGCCGATGATGAGGATCTTCAGATTTATACCAGCGGAGCAACCAATATTTTTAAATATCCGGAATTAAGCGACGGAGAAAAAGCGAGTCAGTTAATCGGTGCGCTGGAACAAAAGGAACTACTTCAGGAACTGGTAGATGATGTAAACAGTTCAGAAAGCAGCTCCGGAATCCAGGTGTACATCGGAGATGAAGCACCTGTACAGACGATGAAGGACTGCAGTATCGTTACCGCCAATTATGAACTTGGGGAAGGCTTAAGAGGTACCATCGGAATCATTGGCCCCAAGCGAATGGATTATGAAAAGGTACTCAATACGCTGAGGAATTTAATGACCCAGCTGGATACCATTTTGAAAAAAGATGAAAGGTAAAGGGTAGAATATTGAGCATGGAAGATGTTAAAACAGACGAAAATCTGTCAGAAGAGATGACAAATCAGGAAGATGCCGTTTCCTCTGAAAAAGAGATAGACGTTACTTGCGACGGTAAGGAAGAATGTTCACAGGAACAGGAAGAGACAGCAGAGTCGGAAGGCGATGCAAAAGAGGAGCCGGAAAAGAAAGGCTTTTTCGGTAAGAAGAAAGAGAAAAAAGATCCGAAAGATGAGAAGATTGAGGAGCTTACAGACCGTCTTCAAAGATCCATGGCTGAATTTGATAATTTTAGAAAGCGGACTGAAAAAGAAAAATCTGCCATGTTTGAAATAGGCGCTAAGGACATCATAGAGAGAATTCTCCCCGTAGTTGATAATTTTGAGCGGGGGCTGGCAGCGATTCCCGAAGCGGATAAGGAATCACCTTTCGCTGACGGTATGGAAAAGATCTATAAGCAGCTGATGAAAACTCTGGATGAAGCAGGGGTTAAGCCAATCGAAGCGGTTGGAATGCCATTTGACCCCAATTACCACAATGCGGTTATGCATGTGGAGGATGATTCTCTTGGAGAGAATGTAGTTTCCCAGGAACTTCAAAAAGGTTACACCTATCGGGATACCGTGGTAAGACACTCCATGGTTCAGGTAGCTAATTAATTATAAATCAGAAACTCTCACAATTTTGTTTAATAAATAGGAGGAAAAAACTATGGGTAAGATCATTGGAATTGACTTAGGAACAACAAACAGCTGTGTAGCCGTTATGGAAGGCGGTAAGCCAGTTGTAATCCCAAACAGCGAAGGCGTTAGAACAACACCGTCAGTTGTAGCATTTACAAAGAATGGAGAAAGACTGGTTGGTGAACCTGCAAAACGTCAGGCAGTAACCAATGCAGACCGTACTATTTCTTCCATCAAGAGACATATGGGTACCGATTATAAAGTTACCATTGATGGAAAGAACTACAGCCCTCAGGAAATTTCTGCAATGATTCTTCAGAAATTAAAAGCAGATGCAGAGGCTTATTTAGGAGAAAAAGTTACAGAAGCAGTTATTACCGTACCGGCTTATTTTAATGATGCACAGCGTCAGGCAACCAAGGATGCAGGAAAAATTGCAGGTCTTGATGTAAAACGTATTATCAACGAGCCGACAGCCGCAGCACTTGCTTATGGTCTTGATAATGAAAAAGAACAGAAGATCATGGTATACGATTTAGGCGGCGGTACATTCGACGTTTCCAACATCGAAATCGGTGATGGAGTAATTGAAGTACTTTCTACCAACGGCGATACCCGTTTAGGTGGAGATGATTTCGATAACCGTCTGACACAGTGGATGGTTGATGAATTCAAAAAGGCAGAAGGCGTTGATTTATCCGGTGACAAGATGGCGATGCAGAGATTAAAAGAAGCTGCAGAAAAAGCAAAGAAAGAATTATCTTCTTCTACCACAACCAATATTAACTTACCTTTCATTACTGCAACAGCAGAAGGTCCTAAGCATCTGGACATGAACTTATCCAGAGCTAAATTTGACGAACTGACACTTGATTTAATCGAGCGTACTGCCATTCCGGTACAGAGTGCATTAAAAGATGCAGGAATGACAGCAGCAGAGCTTGGAAAAGTACTTTTAGTTGGTGGATCTACCCGTATGCTGGCAGCTCAGGAGAAAGTAAAACAGCTGACAGGCAAAGAGCCTTCCAAGTCTTTAAACCCAGATGAGTGCGTAGCAATTGGTGCATGTATTCAGGGTGGTAAGCTTGCAGGCGATGCAGGTGCAGGCGATATTCTTCTTCTTGACGTAACTCCGCTTTCCTGATCTATCGAGACAATGGGCGGCGTGGCTACCAGACTGATCGAGAGAAATACTACTATTCCTACAAAGAAGAGCCAGGTTTTCTCTACTGCAGCAGATAACCAGACAGCAGTTGACATTCATGTAGTACAGGGTGAGAGACAGTTCGCAAGAGACAACAAGACTCTCGGACAGTTCCGTCTGGATGGAATTCCACCAGCAAGAAGAGGTGTTCCTCAGATCGAAGTTACCTTTGATATTGATGCCAACGGTATCGTTAACGTTTCCGCGAAAGATTTAGGAACAGGAAAAGAGCAGCATATCACCATCACTTCCGGATCCAACATGTCCGATTCCGATATCGATAAGGCTGTAAAAGAAGCAGCTGAATACGAGGCTCAGGATAAGAAACGCAAGGATGCCATTGATGCAAGAAACGATGCAGATTCTATGGTATTCCAGACAGAAAAAGCACTTCAGGAAGTTGGAGATAAGATCGCAGATACAGACAAAGCAACTGTTGAAGCTGATTTAAATGCATTAAAAGAAGCAATTAACAGAGCACCATTAGAAGATATGACCGATGCTCAGGTTGAAGATATTAAGGCAGGCCGCGAAAAACTGATGAACAGCGCTCAGGCATTGTTTGCAAAGGTTTATGAGCAGGCACAGTCTCAGGCAGGCGCAGGCGCAGGTCCTGACATGGGAGCAGCAGGTGCTTCTTACCAGGACAGCGATGTTGTTGACGGAGATTACAAAGAAGTTTAATATTAAGTCGTTTGACAGGGCTTTGGGGAAAGTGTTGTAGGAATACAGCACTTTTTCCGCAGGAATAAATTCCTTACAATTATGAGAGGTAGACCTAAGATGGCAGAAAGTAAAAAAGATTATTATGAAATCCTTGGCGTTTCCAAAGATGCAGATGATGCAGCACTTAAGAAGGCCTATCGCGCATTGGCTAAAAAATACCATCCGGACACGAACCCTGGAGATACTGCTGCTGCAGAGAAATTCAAACAGGCTTCGGAAGCTTACAGCGTATTAAGCGATCCGGATAAAAGACGTCAGTATGACCAGTTTGGTTCAGCTGCATTTGATGGAAGCGGCGGAGCAGGCGGTTTTGGCGGCTTTGATTTTAGCGGCTCCGATATGGGAGATATTTTCGGAGATATTTTTGGAGATATCTTTGGTGGCGGAAGAAGAAGCGCCCAGTATAACGGCCCGTTAAAGGGAGCAAATATCAGAACCAGCATCCGCATCAGCTTTGAAGAAGCGATTTTCGGCTGCGAACGGGAGATCGAGATCAATTTTAAGGAAGAGTGTGCTTCCTGCCATGGAAGCGGTGCAAAAGCGGGTACATCACCGGTGACCTGTCCCAAGTGTAACGGGAAAGGCAAGATTATGTACACCCAGCAGTCCTTCTTTGGTCAGATCCAGAACGTACAGACCTGCCCGGACTGCGGCGGAACCGGTAAGGTGATTAAGGAAAAATGTCCGGACTGCTATGGTACAGGATATATCACAAAGAGAAAGAAGATCAAAGTCACCATTCCTGCCGGAATTGACAACGGACAGTCCGTAAGACTGGCTGGAGCCGGAGAGCCTGGCACCAATGGCGGAGAGAGGGGAGACCTTCTGGTTGAAGCAGTGGTTTCAAATCACCCCATATTTAAACGCCAGGATACCAGCATTTTCTCCACGGTACCCATTTCCTTTGCAAAAGCAGCACTTGGCGGCACTATACTGATAAAGACCGTAGACGGCGATGTAGAATATGAAGTTAAATCAGGAACACAGACAGATACCAAGGTACGCTTAAAAGGAAAAGGCGTTCCTACTTTACGTAACCGTGCTGTCAGAGGCGATCACTATGTTACGTTGGTTGTTTCCGTACCGGAACGTCTGACTGAGGCGCAAAAAGAAGCTTTAAAGAATTTCGATGAAGCCATGAACGGGAACCCGGACAGTGATAAACATAAAAAGAAGGGACTTTTTAAATAAAGCCTTTGAAAGTACATGTTACGGAGAAGGGAGAAGGTATGAAAGGGGTAAGAAAAAAAATAATATGGGCAGCAGTATTGTCAGGAATGATAATCCTGCTGTCCATGAATGCATGGGCGGATAATAGCCAGACTGCCAGAGATTTTCCGGGCTGGAATGGTTCCGGCACCAAAATCGGCGGACCAGGTAATTCAGATGATTATTTTGACTTCTGGGCTGATGAGGATGACGACGACGATGGTCCAGGAAACCGCAGTACTGGAAGAGGATGGTATTACAGTCCTGCAGGCTGGTGGTTTCAGTACAGTGACGGTACATGGCCTTCTAACAGCTGGAAATTTATAAACGGCAGATGGTATCGCTTTGATCAGGGGGGACACATGGTCACAGGCTGGTATTCGGATCAGAATGGCGCAAAGTATTATTTAAACCCGGTTGATGATGGAATGCTTGGTGCCATGAGAACTGGCTGGCAGCTGATTGACAAAAAGGCATATTATTTTAACACCATGTCTGACGGAACACAGGGCAGACTTCTTTTGAATACAGTCACGCCGGATGGTTATAAGGTAGGGGCTGACGGGGCATGGGTTCCGTAAGGACTTTTTTGTATAAACGAAAAACAGGAGACATTTGAGATGACTGAATAATCAGCCGTTCCAAATTTCTCCTGTTTTTCATTACAAATTCTAATTGCCTTTAGATTGTAATTTTGTAAAAAAGATTCTGTTCCGGTCACAGACACTCAGGCGGGTGTGATGGGGTGTAATGCATCAAGGAATTTCGTTTACTTGATATGTTTTTTTGCCCTTATATCTGCTACGGAACAAAAGTCTTTTTCATCCGTTCAATTAGTTAATGCACCAAGTGGAAATTTTATTGCATTCTTTTTAAAAAAAATTAAAAAAAATATATTTTTTCCGGAATGTACCGGAGAAAGCCCGATTTTCTGCGCTTGCAACCCATATCATTGTATGTTATGATATCATGTGGTTTTCCTTGTGAAGGATTTTTATTTCAATAGGATTCGACGAAAGAAAGGAAACAGAAGATGAATCAATACTTAATTGTGTGTCCTCTTGTATTTCTGGCTGGTCTGATAGATTCCATTGCCGGCGGAGGAGGACTTATTTCACTGCCTGCTTATCTTGCTGCAGGAATACCGCCCCATCTTGCAATTGGTACCAATAAGATGGGATCTGCCATGGGGACTGTGGTTTCTACGGCACGGTTTGCAAAAAATGGTTATATAAAAGTGAAGCTGTCTTTGTGCGCAGCACTTCTGGCAATAGGAGGTTCTGTCATTGGAGCCCATTTATCCATGCTTGCAAGTGAGACCGTGTTAAAAACCATGATGTTAGTGGCACTACCGGTTGTTGCATTTTATGTATTAAAGAATAAAGATTTGGGAGAGCAGGAAGAAAATAAGGAAGTATCTGAGAGAAAAATGATTCTGATCACCATAGGGGCTGCCCTTGTGATTGGCTGCTATGACGGCTTTTACGGACCTGGGACGGGAACTTTTTTGCTTCTAGTACTGACCGGCCTTGCAGGAATGGATATCAGAAGTGCTTCCGGAACCACCAAGGTGATTAATTTATCTTCCAACATTGCGGCTCTGACAACATTTTTAATAAATGGTAAAGTTTTAATTCCACTTGGTCTGGCAGCTGGTGTATTCTGTATTGCAGGACATTACATCGGTTCCGGACTTGTGGTGAAAAACGGGCTGAAGATTGTACGCCCTGTTGTACTTGTGGTTTTGTTGTGTCTCTTTGTGAAAATTATAAAAGGATAGGGAATTGATATGAAATGGAAAAAATTTACTCTTACTACAACAACGGAGGCTGTTGATTTAGTCAGCAGCATGTTTGATGAAATTGGAATTGAAGGAATTGAAATTGAAGATAATATTCCTCTTACAGAAGCGGAAACAAAAGGGATGTTCATTGACATTCTTCCGGAACTGCCCCCTGATGAGGGAGTGGCAAGAGTCAGCTTTTACTTAGATCCGGACTCTGATACCAATATAGAAGAGATGTTAATAAAGGTGGAAGAGGGACTTGACGAGCTTTCCATGTTTACGGACCTGGGAGCCCGTACCATTGAAACCAGCGAGACTGAGGACAAAGACTGGATTAATAACTGGAAACAGTATTTTAAACCATTTACTGTTGACGATATTTTAATTAAACCTACCTGGGAGGAGATTCCGGAAGAACATAAAGAAAAGCTTCTGATCGAAATTGATCCAGGTACTGCTTTTGGTACAGGACAGCATGAGACCACACAGCTTTGCATCCGTCAGTTAAAGAAATATGTAAAACCGGGTGACCTTGTTCTTGATGTGGGTACCGGCAGCGGTATTCTTGGAATTACAGCACTTAAGCTTGGAGCCGGGGAAGTATTCGGGACAGACTTAGATGAAAATGCCATCACTGCCGTTATGGAAAATATGGAATCCAATCATATTGATCCGGAGAAATTTAAGGTATTAAAAGGCAATATTATTGATGATAAAGATGTAAAAGAAGCCGCAGGCTTTGAAAAATATGATGTAGTAGTCGCCAATATTCTGGCTGATGTCATTATCCCTTTACAGAAGGAAATCCCGGTTCATATGAAGAAAGGAACTGTCTTTATTACTTCCGGTATCATTAATATGAAGGAAGAAGCTGTAAAGCAGGCATTTGCTGCCAATGATGCCTTTGAACTGGTGGAGATTACCTATCAGGGAGAATGGGTTTCTGTGACAGTCAGAAAGAAATAGGAGCGCGTCCTGCGGACATACCTTTATGTCCAAAGAACATGGACAGGAAAGAGGAAAAAATGTATCATTTTTTTGTGCAGCAGGACCAGATCGGGGAGACCACGGTCCGGATTGCCGGAACGGATGTGAACCATATAAAAAATGTTCTTCGCATGGGACCTGGAGAAGAAATTTTGCTTAGCAATGGAGTGGATAAGGATTATTTGTGTGAAATTCTGTCTATTTCTTCTGATGAGGTTATAGCAAAGATATTAGAGATCCGGGAAGGCGGCACAGAGCTGCCTGTGGAGATATATTTATTTCAGGGACTTCCCAAAAGCGACAAGATGGAACTGATCATACAAAAGGCAGTTGAACTTGGAGTGTATAAGATCATCCCGGTTGAAACCAAGCGCGCTGTGGTGAAGCTTGATAAGAAGAAAGAAGAGTCAAAAATCAAACGCTGGGCGGCTGTTTCTGAAAGTGCGGCCAAGCAGTCCAAACGGCTTTTGATTCCGGAAGTAACCGGTGTGAAGACTCTTCGGGAAGCCTTTGAATATGCAAAGGAATTTGACATTCTTTTGCTTCCTTTTGAACATGCCGAAGGAATGATTCACACAAGAGAGATTGTTTCCCGCATAAAACCGGGTATGAAAGTTGGAATTTTCATCGGACCGGAAGGCGGCTTTGAGGACGGGGAAGTGGAACTTGGAGAATCATACGGCGCACATACAATTACACTGGGAAAACGTATTTTACGCACGGAAACAGCAGGACTTTTCGTTCTTTCTGTACTTGGTTTTCAGTTGGAAAGTGTTTAGGGAGATAACATAAATGGAAGCATATTTTGATAATTCGGCAACGACCAAAGTTCTGGAGCCGGTGAAAGAAATTGTAATAAAAACTATGATGGAGGATTATGGAAATCCATCAGCCAGGCATAAAAAAGGACTGGATGCGGAACGGTATATCAAAGAAGCTGCCGAAACCATTGCAGGAACTTTAAAGGTGGCTGCAAAGGAAATCGTATTTACATCCGGCGGTTCCGAGTCAAACAACATGGCTATTATTGAGACTGCCATGGCCAATAAACGGGCAGGAAACCATATTATCAGTACTGGAATTGAACATGCTTCCGTATACAATCCTCTTGCCTATCTGGAAGAGCAGGGATTCCGGGTGACCTATCTTTCCGTTGACGGGCAGGGCCATATTAGCCTGGAAGAATTGGAGGAAGCAATCTGTCCTGAGACGATTCTGGTTTCCATCATGTATGTAAACAATGAAATCGGCGCCATTGAACCAGTGGAAGCCATTTCTAAAATTATAAAAAAGAAAAATCCAAACGTTTTATTTCATGTAGATGCCATACAGGCTTATGGGAAGCTTTTGATCCGGCCAAAGAGCCAGGGAATTGATCTGCTCTCCGTGAGTGCCCATAAAATCCATGGGCCCAAAGGGGTCGGTTTTCTTTACATTGACAAACGGGTTAAAATAAGACCCATGATTTATGGCGGAGGCCAGCAAAGAGGTATGCGTTCCGGTACGGAAAATGTTCCGGGTGTTGCAGGTTTAGCTGCAGCCGCAAGCTTTATGTATACCAATCACAGAGAGAAGATCCGTGCAATTACAGAAATTAAGGATTATTTGATTGACAGGCTGTCAGAAATAGACGGGGTAACCATAAACAGCCAAAAAGGAGAATTGTCGGCACCCCAGATTGTCAGTGCCAGCTTTTCCGGAATCCGCAGTGAAGTACTCCTTCACGCGCTGGAGGAGAAAGAGATCTATGTATCTTCAGGTTCTGCCTGTTCCTCCAATCATCCGGCTGTCAGTGGAACCTTAAAAGGAATTGGTATAAAACCGGAGCTTTTGGATTCCACCTTAAGATTTAGTTTCGGAGTTTTTAATACAAGGGAAGAAGTGGACTACTGCATACAAACCTTAAAGGAACTGCTGCCTGTACTCAGGCGGTACCAGAGAGGTTAGACGGGTTTTTAAAAGAAAGGACAACAGATGCAATATCAATCATTTTTAATTAAATACGCAGAAATCGGTGTAAAAGGAAAAAACCGTTTCTTATTTGAGGATGCTCTTGTAGCACACATCCGCCATGCATTAAAGAGGCTGGATGGAGATTTTATCGTTTCCAAGGAATCAGGACGTATCTATGCCAGTGCCCAGTCTGAATTCGACTTTGATGAAGTTGTGGAATCATTAAGCCGCATATTTGGAATCGCAGCCATCTGCCCTATGGTTCAGGTGGAGGACAATGGCTATGAGGATTTAAAACAACAGGTTTTAACTTATGTGGACCAGTATTATGACGATAAGCATTTTACATTTAAAGTGTATGCAAGAAGAGGAAACAAACGGTATCCAGTTAACTCAGAGCAGATTAACCGGGATCTGGGAGAAGTGATTCTTCATACATTTCCTGACACAAAGGTTGACGTTCATAAGCCGGATGTTATGCTTTATGTAGAAGTCAGAAATAAAATTAATATTTATTCTAAAATCATTCCGGGACCAGGAGGAATGCCGGTAGGAACCAACGGAAAAGCCATGCTTTTATTATCCGGTGGAATCGACAGTCCGGTAGCCGGTTATATGATTGCAAAACGTGGAGTTAAAATTGACGCAGTCTATTTCCATGCTCCGCCATATACAAGCGAACGTGCAAAGGAAAAGGTCATTGACCTTGCAAAGCTGGTTTCCAGATATTCCGGACCAGTTCACCTTCATATCGTGAATTTTACTGACATTCAGCTTTATATTTATGATAAATGCCCTCATGAGGAGCTTACAATCATCATGAGACGCTATATGATGCGGATTGCTGAGCATCTGGCAGGAGAAGCAGGAGCGCAGGCATTGATCACAGGAGAGAGCATCGGACAGGTAGCTTCACAGACCATGCAGTCACTGGCAGCTACAGATGCAGCCTGTACAATTCCGGTATTTCGTCCGGTAATCGGTTTTGATAAGCAGGAGATTGTTGACGTATCAGAAAAGATCGGAACTTATGAGACTTCTGTACTTCCTTTTGAGGACTGCTGCACCATCTTTGTTGCAAAGCATCCCGTTACAAAGCCAAGCATTAAAATGATTGAGCGTTCAGAAGAAAAACTGGAAGAAAAGATTGATGAGCTGGTTGAGACGGCCATTCGTACCGTAGAAAAAGTCTGGTGTTAAAGAAAAAATGGGGTCCGGCTCCTTATTAAAAGGACGGATCCCATTTCTCAAATAACTCTTAATCAAGTTAATCTACAATATATGGAGATAAAATGTTTAAGATTTCATCGACAGCGCTTTCGGAATGAATATTTAAATCAATCGGCTTGGATAAATCCAGACTGAAAATACCCATAATGGATTTTGCATCGATCACATATCTACCGGAAACAAGATCAAAGTCTGTATCAAATTTTGTCAGGTCATTTACGAAAGATTTTACTTTGTCGATGGAATTTAAAGATATACGAACTGTTTTCATGTGAAAAACCTCCTTGCGTGAGCTCTTTTATTAATCAGGGAACCGCCCCCTTTTTCACTTCAATACTACTGATTTATTGTATAAAAGTCAATGGTAATTTTACATGAAAATACTGAAAATTTAAGCAATATTTAGATAGGAGAAAATAAAATGAGAAAGGCAGCCCTGCATAACCTTGGGTGCAAGGTAAATTCATATGAAACAGAAGCAATGCAGCAGCTTTTGGAAAACGCAGGCTATGAGATTGTACCATTTGCAGAGGGAGCAGACGTTTATATTATCAACACCTGTTCAGTAACCAACATTGCTGACCGAAAATCCAGACAGATGCTTCACCGTGCTAAGAAAATGAATCCCAGTGCAGTTGTGATTGCAGCCGGATGTTATGTCCAGGCAGCAGGCGAAGAACTGAAAAAAGACGAAGCTGTGGATCTGGTGATAGGAAATAATAAGAAGACAGAGCTGGTTTCCATTCTGGAGGATTATTTTGCACAAAATAAAGTGACAGAGGAAGAAACAGTAATTGACATCAGCCATACCGCTGAATATGAAAACCTTTCCATCAGCAGAATCGGTGATCATACCAGAGCATTTGTAAAGGTACAGGACGGCTGCAATCAGTTCTGCAGTTACTGCATCATCCCGTATACCAGAGGACGGGTCAGAAGCAGAAAACCCCAGGAAGTAGTAGAAGAGATCACACGGCTGGCGGCTCTGGGATATGAGGAAGCTGTTTTAACAGGAATTCATTTAAGCTCTTACGGCATGGATTTTCCGGCAGAGGAGAGAATCGGACTGCTGGAATTAATTGTAAAAGTACATGAAATACCGGAAATTAAACGAATCCGTCTTGGATCTCTGGAACCAAGGATTATAACCGAAGAATTTGCTTCAGCTCTTGCCGGGATGGAAAAGATATGTCCTCATTTCCACCTGTCTTTACAAAGCGGCTGCGATGCCACGTTAAAGCGTATGAACCGGAGATATAACACCAAAGAATACTTAACAGGCTGTGAGCTTCTTCGCAGCGCATTTAAGAATCCAGCCATAACGACCGATATCATAGTAGGGTTTCCTGGGGAAACCGACGCTGAATTTGAAACCACCAGAGAATATTTAAAGAAACTCCAGTTTTACGAAATGCATGTGTTTAAATATTCGGTCAGAAACGGAACCAGAGCGGCAGATATGCCGGATCAGATCCCTGAATCTGTAAAAACAAAACGAAGCGGTGAGCTTTTGTCTCTGGAACGGGAAATGTCACTTTCTTACAGGGAATCTCATTTAGGAAGCCAGACCGAAGTGCTGATGGAAGAGGAATATGAGATAGATGGAAAGCGCTATGTGATTGGTCATACAAAAGAATATATCAAAGCAGCAGTGCCTTTTGAAGAAGGAATAAAAGGCAGGATGATAAAGGGAACTTTATGGAAAATGCTGACAGATGAAATCATATTTTTAAAATGTTAAGAGACAAAAATTATTTTTGTCTTGCCGAATCCATGATTATGGTTTAAAATAAAGGAGAACAGTTAAAGGACGTGAGAAACATGGGCGATATTCATAATACACAATTTTTTAAAGCAGTCCAGGAAAATAAGCTGGACGTAAGTCAGGTACTGGAACAGGTTTATATTGCCCTCACAGAAAAAGGCTATAATCCGGTTAACCAGATTGTGGGGTATATTATGTCAGGTGACCCTACCTATATCACCAGCCATAAGAATGCCAGAAGTCTGATCATGAAAGTGGAACGGGACGAGATTCTGGAAGAACTGATGCGGGTATATATTGATACGAAGTTAAAGTAATGACGCCATTAGGTGTCTGTCGGGTAGGTTTCAACTCTATAAGACCTTTGCAATGCGTTACAGCTGTCAGATGAAGTGGTAAGAGGCGGAGTCTGGCAGTTTGTTTTTATCTAGTTGGCTGCGAACCAGCTTTGTTTTGTTGTCCAAAAAGCATGGACAGGAAAGAGGAGCGTTCTAACGAACATACCTTTATGTCCAAAAAGCGTGGACAGGAAAGAGGAGCGTTCTAACGAACATACCTTTATGTCCAGAAAGCATGGACAGGAAAGAGGAGCGTTCTAACGAACATACCTTTATGTCCAGAAAGCATGGACAGGAAAGAGGAAATATGAGGATCATGGGACTTGATTACGGCTCTAAGACTGTGGGAGTTGCAGTTTCCGACTTACTGGGTATAACTGCCCAGGGTGTGGAGACAATTACGAGAGAAGAAGAAAATAAACTGAGAAGAACCTGTGCCCGGATTGAGGAACTGATTCAGGATTATGAGATTGAAACCATTGTTTTGGGTTATCCTAAGAATATGAATAACACGGCTGGAGACAGAGCTAAGAAGACTGAGGAATTTAAAGATATGCTGGAACGCCGGACAGGAATTCCTGTGGTTTTATGGGATGAGAGACTGACTACGGCCGCTTCTGAAAGAATTTTAATGGAGAGCGGTGTGAGACGGGAAAACCGGAAAGCAGTCATTGACAAGGTAGCAGCAGGATTGATTCTGCAGGGATATTTAGACAGTTTAAAACGGGAGACAGGCAATGAACAGTGAAGAGAGAAAAATTACCCTGACCAATGACGAAGGGGAAGAAATTATTTTTTATGTGTTAGAAGAAACCAGAATTAATGGTATGAATTATCTGTTGGTAACTGATTCCACAGATGAGGATGAAGAAGGAGAATGTTACATCTTAAAAGACATGTCAAAGCAGAATGAAGAGGAAGCTTTGTATGAGTTTGTTGAGGATGATAACGAGATAGATTATTTATTTAAAATATTTTCCGAACTGCTTGACGGAGCGGATGTGGATATTGAAAAATGATGGTAAGTGATTGAGGGACTGTTGTATGGAACAGGAAGTTTTTAAAGACATGCTTCGAAAAAAAGGACTCAAGGTGACCAATCAGCGTATGCTGGTGCTGGAACTCATGGCTGAGCGTCCGGGAGAACATCTGACTGCAGAGGAGATTTATGATCTGGCCAGACAGAGCTGCCCGGAGATCGGACTTGCCACGATTTACAGGACTGTGCAGGTGCTGGTGGATTTGTCAGTGATTGATAAGGTCAGCTTTGATGATGGATTTGCCCGCTACGAACTGGGGGGCTTTAATCGTGAGTCCGGACACCACCACCACCACGCCATTTGCAGCCGATGCCAAAAAGTATTTTCCTTTAAGGGCGACCTTTTAGATACTCTGGAACAGGCACTTCTTGATACAGAGGGGTTTATGGTAACAGATCATGAAGTGAAACTTCACGGGTACTGCAGGGAATGCCGGGAAAAAATGGAAGAAGATCAGGACGGAAATAATAAAACGGAGGTAAAAGATTGAAGAAACAAGACAGCAACGCGAAAGTAAAAATCATTCCATTAGGAGGAATGGAGCAGATTGGTATGAATATCACTGCTTTTGAATACGAGGACAGCATCATTGTTGTGGACTGCGGACTTGCATTTCCCACAGATGATATGCTTGGAATCGACCTGGTAATCCCGGATGTTTCCTACTTGAAACAAAATATTAACAAAGTAAAGGGATTTGTTATCACCCATGGTCACGAGGATCATATCGGTGCACTCCCTTATATCTTAAAAGAGATCAATGTGCCGGTTTATGGTACCAAACTGACCATTGCATTAATTGAGAACAAATTAAAAGAACATAATCTTTTGAAAAACACCAAGAGAAAGGTGATTAAACATGGACAGTCCATTAATTTAGGCTGCTTCCGTATTGAATTCATCAAGACAAACCACAGCATCGCCGATGCATCTGCCCTCGCTATTTTCTCACCGGCAGGTGTAATTCTTCATACAGGAGACTTTAAGATTGATTATACTCCCGTATTTGGAGAGCCGGCAGATTTAGAGCGTTTTGCAGAACTTGGAAAAAAAGGCGTGCTTGCCCTCATGTGTGACAGTACCAATGCCATGAGACCAGGCTTTACCCAGTCGGAAAAGACGGTTGGAAAGACCTTTGATAATATATTTGCAGACCATAAGAATAACCGTATCATAGTGGCAACTTTTGCATCCAATGTGGACCGTGTTCAGCAGGTAATCAACTCCGCTGCCAAGAACGGGCGTAAAGTTGTAGTAGAAGGAAGAAGTATGGTTAATGTTATTGGTACAGCCAGTGAACTGGGTTATATTGATATCCCGGAAGGCACATTAATTGACATTGATCAGCTGAAGAATTATCCCGATGAGCAGACCGTGTTAATCACTACGGGAAGCCAGGGAGAATCCATGGCAGCTCTTTCCCGTATGGCTGGAAGTACTCATAAGAAAATTTCCATTAAGCCAAATGATGTAATTATATTAAGCTCCAACCCGATTCCTGGCAATGAAAAAGCAGTTTCCAAGGTAGTAAACGAGCTTTCCATGAAGGGTGCTGAGGTAATCTGCGAAGATACCCATGTATCCGGACACGCATGTCAGGAAGAAATTAAGCTTATGTATGCACTGGTTCGTCCTCAGTACGCCATTCCGGTACATGGAGAATACCGCCACTTAATTGCACAAAAGAGTGTGGTTCAGTCCATGGGTATTCCAAAGGAGAACGTAATTATCATGTCCTCCGGTGACGTAGTGGAGCTGGGATCAGAATCCTGGAAAGTTGTAGATCACGTTCAGTCCGGAGGTATCCTGGTAGACGGACTTGGAGTTGGTGATGTAGGCAATATCGTATTAAGAGACAGACAGAATCTGGCACAGAACGGAATTATTGTGGTTGTGCTGACTCTGGAAAAATATTCCAATCAGCTTCTTGCAGGACCAGACATTGTGTCCAGAGGATTTGTATATGTAAGAGAATCTGAGGATCTGATGGAAGAGGCAAGAGCCATTGTAAATGATGCAGTTCAGGACTGCCTGGAACGCAAAATCAACGACTGGGGTAAAATCAAGAATATTATCCGGGACAGCTTAAGCGATTTCCTTTGGAAGCGTATGAAGCGTAATCCCATGATTCTGCCGATCATTATGGAGGTCTAGGAGTTTTATTAAACTCCTGCCTTTAAGGCGAAAGGAATGGATCGTTATGAGCCGGACAACGAATGAGATAAATAAAATAACAGGAGCGATTATAGCCATATCCTCCAGACTTATCATTTTTGCACTGGTCGTAATGCTGCTATATGAAGGCGTGACCAGAGGCTATGATTTTGGTCATGAGATATTCTATGCCTCCGCAGTGGAACAAAAACCCGGCCAGGATAAGAACATTACTGTGGAAAAGGGTGCATCAGCTGCGCGGGTAGCCAGACTTTTAAAGGGAAGCGGCTTAATTGCCAATGAATATTCCTTTATCATACAGGCAGAGTTCTTTGATTATAAGGTGAATCCGGGTATCTATACCTTTAATACTTCCATGACCTCCAAGGAGATCCTTCAGATGATGAATGATAATACGGAGGAAAAGAAAGATAAACAATGATTGTTAACGACAGGATAACGGAATATATTAAATCTCTGGAGACAGACCGCAGCGGTCTTCTTACTGAGATTGGAGAAAAGGCAAGACTAGAAGGGGTTCCGGTGATCCGGGAAGAAACCGCCGCTTTTTTACAGACAATGACTGCCGCCATGCAGCCACAGGCCATATTGGAGGTGGGAACAGCGGTTGGTTATTCTGCCCTTTTAATGGCGGAGGTTATGCCCCGTAACTGCCATATCACTACCATAGAAAAATACGAGAAGAGAATTCCCCAGGCCAAGTCTAACTTTGAAAAAGCCGGAGAAACGGATCGAATTACCCTGTATGAAGGGGATGCCGAGGAGGTATTAGAGGGGCTTAGCGGCCCCTTTGACCTTGTCTTTTTAGATGCCGCCAAAGGCCAGTATTTAATCTGGCTTCCCAGAATTCTTGAACTTTTAAGGCCAGGCGGAATGCTGATTTCAGACAATGTTCTTCAGGATGGGGATATAATAGAATCCCGCTATGCAGTAGAGCGGCGCAACCGGACCATTCATACCCGGATGCGGGAATATCTGTTTGAATTAAAGCATTGTGACCAGCTTATTACATCGGTGGTTCCCATTGGAGACGGAATTACTGTCAGCATTTTAAAAGAGAAGTACGAGAGAGGAGTTTCATGAGAAAGACCGAACTTTTGATTCCGGCAGGCAGCCTGGAAGTGTTAAAAACCGCAGTTATTTACGGTGCAGATGCTGTTTATATCGGAGGAGAAGCCTTTGGACTGCGCGCCAAGGCAAAAAACTTCACAAATGATGATATCCGGGAAGGAATTGCCTTTGCCCACGAACACGTGGTAAAAGTTTATATTACAGCCAATATTCTGGCTCACAATGATGATCTTTCCGGAGTAGAGGAATATTTTAACGAATTAAAAGAAATAAAACCAGATGCGGTGATTATTTCCGATCCGGGTGTATTTGCCATTGCAAAACGGGTGATTCCGGATATGGAGCTTCATATCAGCACCCAGGCCAACAATACAAATTACGGAACTTATCTGTTCTGGCATCAGCTGGGAGCAAAACGTGTGGTATCAGCCAGAGAACTGTCCCTTGCAGAGATTAAAGAAATCAGGGGAAAGATTCCGGAAGATTTAGAAATTGAAAGCTTTATACACGGAGCCATGTGCATGTCCTATTCCGGCCGTTGTTTACTGAGCAACTATATGACGGGCAGAGATGCAAACCAGGGAGCCTGTACCCATCCCTGCAGATGGAAATATTCCATTGTGGAAGAAAAGCGACCGGGTGAGTATATGCCGGTTTATGAAAATGAGCGTGGAACCTATATCTTTAATTCCAAGGATCTGTGTATGATTGAACATATGCCGGAGATGATGGATGCGGGGATCGACAGCTTTAAGATTGAAGGGCGTATGAAAACGGCTCTTTATGTGGCGACGGTAGCAAGAACTTACCGGAAAGCCATTGATGATTACAACAAAGATCCTGAGCTTTATAAAGCTAATATGGACTGGTATCGTTCTGAAATCGGAAAATGCACCTACAGGGAGTTCACAACCGGGTTCTATTTTGGCAAACCGGATGAGACTACCCAGATCTACGACAACAATACCTATGTAAAAAACTACACCTATTTAGGAACGGTCCTTGCAGTTGATGAGAGAGGGTATGCACGAATCGAGCAGAAGAATAAATTCACGGTTGGAGAGACCATTGAGGTCATGAAACCTGACGGAAGAAATCTGGAGGCTGTTGTGAAAGCTATTTACGACGAAAACGGAAACAATCTGGAAAGTGCTCCCCATCCGCAGCAAATTCTCTATGTAGAACTAACCGTGGAGATGGAACCATATGACATTCTTCGCAGAAGTGAATTGAAATAAATAAGACAAGTAAGGAAATGAAGGTTTCGGTCTTCTTCCTTACTTGTCTTTTTCGTATTGCTCAGATAACATGACAAAATAGTTTCATTGAAAAAAATATTAATAACTTGACAATTAGAATTCTAACTGTTAGAATTCAATCTGTATTAGAAATGGGGGAAATTTATGTATCATAAGTTAATGCTGGAAAACCAGACAATGTTTACAAAGCAGGTATTTGAGCAGCTGGAAGGCAGAGAACTATCTTCGGGACAACCAAAGATCTTAGAATATCTTTATGAACATGACGGCTCAGTACAAAAGGATATTGCGCAGGCATGCAAAATAGAGCCTGCTACCGTTACCAGTCTGTTATCCAGAATGGAAAAAAGTGAGATTATTGAGCGAAGAATGCAAAATAATAATCGCAGGTTCTGGTATGTGTACTTAACAGAAAAAGGAAGAGAGGAAGCCGTTTATGTAAAAAAAGCATTTGATACTGTGAAAGAAATTGCATTAAAGGATTTTACAAACAAAGAAAAAGAACTATTTATCCAGTATTTAAAACGGGTAAATAAGAATTTAAAGGAAGAGTTAATTTGAACAGAAGAGAATTAGCAAAACGTTACATTATATTTCTGATTGGATTGTACATCAATTCATTTGGTGTAAGTTTCGTCACAAAGGCAAATCTGGGAACATCACCCATTTCGAGCATTCCATATGTTTTAAGCCTTGGATTCAATCCTACATTAGGACAGTTTACAATCATATTTAGTCTGTTATTAATTGTATTACAGGTTATAATACTTGGTAAAATTTTTCAGAAGGTACAGTTACTTCAGATACCGGTCTCAATTGCATTCGGATATTTCATTGATTCATCTATGAAAGTATTGGCATGGCTTAACCCAGACCAATATTATTTAAAGATTGCCTCATTGATAATTGGCTGTGTCATATTAGGATTTGGTGTTTATCTGGAAGTGATTGCAGATGTGGTGATGCTTTCGGGAGAAGCTTTTGTTAAGGCGATAACACAAAGATTTAAAGTGGAGTTTGGAATAACAAAAGTATGTTTTGATACATCCATGACAGTAATTGCTGGAATTGTTTCCATCTTTTTATTTCGTGAAATACAGGGAGTTCGGGAAGGAACCATTATTGCAGCTTTCGTTGTAGGACTCATTGCCAGGTTTTTCAAAAGAATGCTTTCTCCCTTGACAGACTGGTTATTTCTGGAACAGACAAATGCAGAAAGCAATCCTATGAGACCAAAGCAGGACCCACTGGTTATTACCATCTCACGGGAGTATGGCAGCGGAGGCAGAGA
>SVDT01000049.1:0-382 GCA_015057775.1 Paenibacillaceae bacterium
ACTGTGCCGTGATATCGGGTGCACAGCCCTGATTAATATATACGGATATACCTTTTCCAGCATAATCTCAACAACCCTTCCACCCAATTTACCATCTCACCCTGTTATAATATAACGCATAATATGTTATTTTTAATAAATACTATTTATTACAAAACCATTGATATCGTCCTACATATAGTATATAATAAATATCGTTTCGCAATATATAGTATTTTGTCCTGTTTTGTATATGGTCACAATACAGATATAAGCTTATTTGGGAAGAGAGGGTAATTTTAGAATGGATATTATGGAATACTTGGGGAGCGGCAATATTTTAGGGCAGGATATCTGGAACAATAAATACCGGTATAACAATGAAGAGTTTGACGAATGGGTT
>SVDT01000049.1:392-20574 GCA_015057775.1 Paenibacillaceae bacterium
GTCTCAGGAGGAAACAAGAAAGTAGCAGAGCTTATTATCAATAAGAAATTTTTATTTGCCGGAAGAATTTTAACCAATAGAGGATTATTTAAATTTGGCAAGAAGATTACCTACTCCAATTGTTATGTAGTAACTCCACCCGAAGATAATATCGAAAGTATCTTTGATACCGCTAAATCACTGGCAAGGACATACAGCTACGGAGGCGGTTGTGGTGTTGATATTGGTAAGCTCAGACCAAAAGGAGCCCTGGTTCACAATGCTGCTGAGAATACAAGCGGTTCCGTTTCATTCATGGATTTATACTCTGCAGTAACAGAATTAATTGGGCAAAACGGAAGGCGGGGAGCGTTAATGATCAGCATACCCTGTACCCATCCGGATTTAGAATCATTTATTGAAATAAAATCCGATTTAACCAAGGTTACAAAAGCAAATATTTCTATTCGTATAACGAATGCATTTATGGAAGCAGTGAAGGAACATGCGCCTTTTATGCTGACCTTTCAAGTAGAAGATACTGGTGAAGTAATTGAAAAAGAAGTAAATGCATATGAAATTTTTTGCCGTATCAGTGAGATGAACTGGGATTATGCAGAACCCGGAATGCTGTTTTGGGATCGTATTGAGAGCTGGAATCTGCTGTCCAATACCAGGGAATTCCAATATGCCGGAACAAATCCATGTGCGGAAGAACCATTACCGGCTGGGGGATCCTGCCTGCTTGGAGCAATTAATCTTTCCGCTTACGTTGCCATAAAAGATAATACGAAAGTCTTTGATCATGAAAACTTTATAAAAGATGTACGTACCTGTGTAACTGCTCTGAATGAAGTACTGGATGAAGGTCTTCCTTTACACCCGCTTAAAGAGCAGCGGGATTCTGTCCGGGACTGGCGGCAGATCGGCCTAGGTGTATTGGGTATTGCTGACTTACTCATTAAATTAGGTATTCGATACGGAAGTGATGAAAGTATTGAGCTTTGCGATAAAATTGCAAAAGAAATGATTCATAATGCTATTTATCAATCTGCAAAGCTTGCAAAGGAGAACGGACCGTTTCCTAAGTGCAACATAGAAGAAATTATGGAAACCCCATTTTTTAAAGCTAATACAGATGAAGAAGTAGCTGCATTTGTGAAAGAAGCAGGAGGGTTATTCAATTCCCAGCTCCTGACAATTGCACCAACAGGGACACTGTCAACCATGCTTGGTATATCTGGCGGAATAGAGCCTATTTTTTCGAATTCTTATACTAGAAAAACGGAAAGTCTTCATGGTGAAGATGTATTTTATAAAATATACACCCCTATCGTTCAGGAGTATATGAATGAAAATGGTATTACAGACGAAAAAGATCTGCCTGATTTCTTTGTAACTGCGCAGTCACTTCCCTACACGGAACGAATTAAAATGCAGGCAGTCTGGCAAAATCATATCGATGCATCCATTAGTTCAACTGTTAATGTCCCGAAAGAATTTACAAAAGAAGAAGTACAGGCTTTGTATTTTATGGCATGGCAATATGGTCTGAAAGGAATTACAATATTCAGAGACGGATGTAAGCGTCTGGGGATATTAACAACCAGTGAAGAAAAGACTTCCCAGAACCTGGAGCGGGGCCATATCGTAAAAGTTTCAGATGCCTGTATTGGAAAAAGAAGAACTCTGCGAACTGGCTGCGGAACGCTCCACTGTGAAGCATTCTTTGATCCCTTCACCGGAAAATTTATGGAAATATTCCTTTCAAAAGGGTCTAAAGGGGGATGCAATAGTTTTATGGTTGGTTTAAGCCGTATGATTTCACTGGCTGCAAGAGGTGGAATCGAACTGGAAGATATTGTTGACCAGCTGGAAAGTACACTGGTTTGCTCATCCTATGCAGTGCGGACAGCAACAAAGCGGGATACCTCACCTGGATCCAGCTGCCCAATGTCAATTGGAAAAGCACTGACTCAGATGTATGAAGAAATGCAGTCAGAGTTGCATTTAAAATATCATGGCGCTAATAAAATGGGATTTGACGGAGAAACAGCACAACTGAAAAAGAACCGTAATACGTATGATAAGGCGGATGGAGCAAACGTAGTCAATCCTTGTCCCATATGTGGTTTAGAACTTACATTTGAAGGCGGATGTAATACTTGTAAAAGCTGTGGATACTCTAAATGTGAATAGAATAATGGACGAGCCATAATAAAGCATGTTCCGGATCCTTATAATAAGAATCCGGGACATGCTTTGCTTTTGATATTTATGGAGTTTTGTTTCCTATCCCTTAAGGTTCAATTCCCCATTTCAGGCTGTTAGATATATATCCAATGACTTTTGGGGAATCCACATAGTTCATTGCTGTGCCATCAAAGGAATAGTCATCTGTCTGAGTATAATTTGTCCAGTTAGCTTTCGTCACTCTTATCTGAATCTCAGCATACTCTCCTGCTGCCAGACTTCCAGCTCCAGATGTAAATCCAACCTCCAGATAGTAGTCAGCATCCTTCTTTGGAGCCGACAATTTAACAAAGGTTCCGGTGATGTTACTGCTGCCAACGGAAGACCAGTCACACCAGAAGTTCTGATCAATTTCTCCATTTATCGTGTAATAATATCTGATTTTAACATCAGAAAGTTTTACATTGGTTGTGCCGTTATTGTAGATCTTGAATTTCGGACTGAGAGAACCGCTCTGTGCTGATGTGTTTGCATTATACATCTGTATCTTAATGCTGCCTTTTGCAACAGAGGTATCTACTACAGTCAGAACCATCACAGGGTCTGTTCCTGCACTTAAATCGAATACTACATTGTAGGTTCCTGTAGCAAGACCAGCCAGTGAAGCTTTTAAGAATGTAACGGAGGTTCCGGATATGGTGTAATCCACACCTTCAGCTAACGCTTTACTATCCAGTCTGATAGCTTTTAGTGTATGTCCTGCCATAGTTAAGACAGCGGTAACATCTGCCTGCTTCGCAGGGTTCTTATCAAAGGTGGCTGCTGCAGGTTTCACAGAACCACTTGGTGTGGAATCAGTGATCGTTACTGTCAGTACCGGATCAACTCCCTTATTGAAATCAAAAACAAGCTTTAACTTACCCACATCCTGACCTGCTAAATATTCTTTAGATAAAATGACTGTATTGTCGGATAAGGTATAATCTGTACCTTCCGTTAAATAAGTACTTCCGTCCTTAATACCGGTAAACGTATTACCATTTAAGGTAAGTTCTACTGTTATATCTGTTTGTTCCGCAATATTCTTATCAAATGCTGCCACTACAGGGTTGATTGCAGAGTTGGTGACTGGTTCACCGCCTTCTCCAAACAGCAGGGAATATACACCATTTGCAATGGCGATATCGCACTGTGCCCAGAAACGGTGGTATTGAAATACAGGATCAGTATTATTGTTATAAGCAGTAAGAAGTTTCTCATAATCCGGATCATCTTTATATTTGGAACGAATGTCTAAAAATTTAACACCGGATTTAATTACATCCCCATTTGGCATTTTTCCAGTCCAGCCTGCTGGTACGTAGATCTCCTGTTCAAAGAACCGTTTGTAATCTGTTCTTGGTTCTGGCGTTGAAAGGCCCTTATCATCTCTGTACAGATCCCACATACGATCCAGTAATTCCTTTGCAAGCACTCTTGCTTCATCATCACCAGATGCCTTGCTGTAATACAATAAGGTATTTGCAAGGGAACCAGTAACACCAAGGTCTGTGGTGTAGCTGGTAACAGTTACATGCAGGTTCTTATTACCTGTATAAGTACCTGTCCAGGTATCAGGCTGTCCGGACCAGTCAAGACCGTTAGGAATTGCATATGTTCCGTCTGCTTTCAGCTGTACCACAGTTTTAATCCAGCCAACCCATTTATCCAGAATAGCTTTTGCTCTTTCATCCTTAGTTTTGTAATAGTATTCAGCTACACGCTGCATGGACCATGCCTGGAAACCAAACCAGGTATTACTTCCAGGATCTGCATAGACAGGATTTGCTACATATCCCATTCCATAAAAAGTTGAAGTACCTGCCGGCCATTCTTCATAACGGCCATTATGTGAGTTACTGGCTCCGCCTGCAATTGCACCTTCAGAAGTCTGCAGCCACTGATAGAATTCCAGCTGTCTGTCAAGACTTAACTTCCAGTCGCTGGCTCCCTTTTTAGACAGAGGTTTTAAATCTTCGTCTTCCGATAATATCCAGGCTGCCATAGGATTCTGATATCCAAAATGGTTATGGCTGTCTCCAATTTTCCATGCCCAGTCGGAACCTACTCCGCCGCCCCATGCATAATACCAGGACATGAGATAATGAGCTGCATCATACCCGGTACCAGCAGCTGACGGATTACCGATTTTACGGAAGTATTTATCAAACATGGCATATCTTAAATAATCACCCATTTTGCTGGCTTTGGAATTATAGGTTCCAAGGTCAACGCCATATTCTTCTGCCCATTTATTTGCCCAGTAAGTAGCCTGGATTGCACGAGCGTCTGCATCGGGTGCATCGGTGTATTTAAACTGCTTTGAATAGCTGCTGTCTCCGGTGAACAGATCAAGATATCCATTCTTTCCGCCGTATTTCATTGTTTCCCAGCATGGCTGAGGGATGGTCTCCCAGGTAGACTCCTGTTCTCCTCTCTGGAACGTATTGATATAAGATGGTGTTGACACACCGTCGCCTCTGCTTCCAAAGCCGTACCAGTTATCTGCATCTAATAACCAATGCATTCCATACATGGTATTGCTGCCGTATGTAGCCGCCAGTTCACTATTGATCGGGTCAGTTCCAACAGCTGCACCAAAATTCAGCTGGGCAGGATATAAGTCCGGCAATTCCCATTCCGGGGCATAAGTAGCAGGTTTGCTGGCTGAATATTTACTCATACTGGATTCTGGCTGATCTTTTTCCGTAGGAATCATGTAGGTTTCTGCTGTGTCCCAGGCTTTTTTAAATCCGCTGAAATCTCCTGTGAACTTTCCGTACATTGCCTCCAGCCACATATAGTAGCTGAGAGTTTCACTTGTCGTTACGTGTCCATAGTCCGGAGCTTCTACAATCATAGTCTCAATCGAATGATATGGAATACCTTTGTTACTGAAATACCCATTTTTTGGATCCTTAATGTCTCCCCAAAGTTCCAAAAATCTGTTTTGATATTTGTCTGTGCTCTTACTAATAACTTTCTTACTCATCTAACGATGACCTCCTTTTTATTTAACTTTTTATTCATCAGTCGGTTCCTTGCCTGTGAAATACCTCTTACCTCTCCGCTCACCTCTCCTTTCCTTTTATTGCAGGTTGATAACCAATTGACTTCTAATTTAGATAAAGAATATTTAAACTGTAATGTAAACATGGAAATGAATAAGCTGCAAAATTCTTCCTATACACTTAAGACGTTACAACTGACCACTGCTGGTTAAAGCTTGTACTGGCTGACCACTGGCACAAATTCGATCCATTGGCAGTTGCTCCCATTCCATCCAGATAAAGTCCGGTTGCAGCATTTTTAAATTTATAAAAATTATTTGTACTTTCCCGCAGCCATTTTTGATTGTTACTTCCACTGTTACTCCACTGACCGCAAACTGAGCCGTTAGACGTTCGGGCCATACCATCTAAATACAATCCGGTTGCAACGTTTCTGATCATATAATAGCTTCCGGATTGCTCAAGCACCCATTTCTGATTGTTACTGCTATTGCTTGTATACTGATTGCAATCGGAGCCATTTGTGGTATATCCATATCCATCCATACACAATCCGGTAGCCCGGTTTACAAGTTTTACATTGGTATCTGTTGTTGTTGAAACTGACATATCACCATAAGTCACATTATTTAATCCACTTCCATTCCAGCCCGCTCCAATCACAAACAGGCGTCCGTTACGCATTGGTACAAGACATCTGGAATAGCATGCACCGATAACAGAATCAATCTGTGTCCAGCTGCCAATGCCATTATTTTGATTGGTATATAACTTATTGTTACCGCCGCTGCTTAACAGAATTGTGCCATTTAGATTTACACAATATGGACCACTTCCTGACGGATCAAAACAAGTTCCGGCATCTGCCTGATTCCAGCTTTCGGGATCTGATGATATTTTATAAAATGCACCGCCAGGATTTCCAACGATCTCATAAGTCATAATATAATTACCGTCTGACATTTTTGTTACCACTGCCATACCCGGTCTCTGTCTGCTGTCGGAAAGTGCAACATCATTTACAACACTGCTCCAATGAATGCCGTCTGTTGTAGTCTGATGCACTAATTTCTGACTGTGGGCAGTATCCCGTTCATCGGAGTAATAACAGATCAGTCTGTTATTGGCTACCATTAAGAATGGCTCCCAGACAGGATCGTTTCCAGGATACGCAGCCTTGCCTTCTGCAATTGTGCTTACATATGTCCAGTTTCTGCCTGCATCGCTGCTCTTATATAAATCAATCTCGCAGAAAGACCGGTCATAAGGTAAAACAAGTCCGGCACACAAAAGCGTACCTGCCGGCATATTCCCTATCGCCTGAGGCAGCTCATATAAATGTGGCTCCCATCTCATTCCTACTCCCTTATGGGTATCCTTTACGTCACCCACCTTTGTCCAGGTTTCTCCCTCATTTGTGCTTTCAAATATGGGGAATGATGCTGCCCCTGTGGTGTACTGTTCAAATGTTGCATACATTGCTCCATTGCCTGTCTGCATAGCCCTTGCATATAATACGCCTGGAGCAGGCGAACCTGCAGGTGACGTATACATGACTGATGGTCCGTAATTATTCATTTCGTTACCCCTTTCTTATTTTTATTAATACCGGTTTCTATCACATGGGAAAATGATTCAGCGCAAGATTATGGATGTTATAAACCTGCCTTAAACTGTAATTGGTTATCTCACTGATTTCTTCCCACGTATATCCGGATATATATTTTAATAAAAGTATGTTTTTTTCTATTTCACAGTCCATACACTCCACTTTCTTTACAATTGCACTGCAAATTAGATTTTTTTCTACCAGCTGCTTTTTAAAGCAGGTAAATACATCCGTCATCTCTACATCAGACTGGTTTAAACCAGAATGCGCCGCTAAGACAGACATGGATTGTCTTTGTTCCTCTTTCATACGTTTTATCAAGACATCCAACGTTTTAATTGAAAAACTGAGAGCCTGATACGATTGTAAGTAAGTTTTTTTCAGCTCTTTTTTCTCTGTATTGCCATTCATCAGAAAATCCTCCTTGATGGTATTTACTAAGTAAAAAGAAGAATGGCTGCGAATTGTAAACCTGATTATAATTTTTTAAATCATATTAAATACCAGGTACAGTGGAAAACCATTGTGATACGTGGTAATATGGTCTTAGTTTATGGTTTAGGGTATGGAAAAACTATTAAATAAGGGGGAACTGTTATGATATACCTTGTACGTCAGGGAGAAACCGACTGGAATCTCAATAAGAAATTCAACGGCTGTACCGATATAAAATTGAATCAGACTGGAATCGCACAGGCAAAGCAACAGGCAGAAAACCTTAGAAATATTAATTTTAAGGCATGCTTTAGCAGCCCTCAGACGCGGGCACGCCAAACCTGTGAAATTATTTGTGAAGAACCCATTATATTAGATGACAGACTTTCAGAAATTAATTGTGGTGAGTTTGAGGGTACAGACGAAACGGCTGATTCTCTTCAATTATTTTGGCAAGCAATAAAAACTGGAGAGAAAGGCACAGAGAAATTTCAGGTATTTGTAAATCGAACTTTGGATTTTTGTAATATGATAATGAAAGATTACATAGAAAATAATATTTTAATTGTTACACATAGTGCTAACGCTCGGATCATTAACTACTATTTTAAAGGAAAGCCTGATAATTATGACTTTAGTAGAAGTGTTGTAAAAAACGGAGGGCTGTTAACCTATGAAATCAAATAGGCTGCATAGACGATATGATCTTATTGCCTGTACTGGTGGCGCTTACCATCCGGCTGATACCACCTGAAATATTTGCCGTAATTACATTGTATTGCACGAACCAGTCGTTATAATATTCAGTCATAGAAAACTTGGATCCGATTTTCTGTAATTAGAATAACAGGAGGTTTTAAACTATGATATCTGAAAATTATTTACATCCAGCTTCTGGTGCTGGACTTACCCTGACAGAAAGCGGGGGCTGGTTTGAAAGTGCTTATATGAAATGGAACCCTCTCAGCAATGCAATCTCCTACAAGGTCTATATAAAACCTTCGACTGCTGGTGATTCTGCTTATGCACAACTTGACGATGAGTTAATAAGAAAGTATTCCACCTATTGGAGAGCCGATGCAGTAGGTCTTGAAGCCGGCCAATACATTATGAAAGCAGAAGCAATCCTCTCAAATAACACGAAAGAAAGCATTATTTCCGGCGTTATCACCGTAAAGGCAAACGACAGAACCGGATTTGCTTTTTCCCATGACTCCCAGTATAAATCCGGATCTGGCGCATATATGGAAAACGGAATCTTAAAAGAGAATGCCCAGGTAATTTATGTGACTTCTGAAACAGCAAAAACCGTATCTCTTGATGTTAAGGTAAACAGTTCCGGCAAAAAGCAAACAGGTACCGGTATTGGTGAGATTTTAACTTTGCGCCAGAAAGGATACGACACAACTCCTCTCGCTATCCGCTTCATCGGACAGGTTACGGACAGCAATATGGCTGGAGCGCTTAACAGCAATGGATACTTTGAGGTGAAAGGAAAAACATCCTACAAAGAAATGAATATGACATTAGAAGGTATTGGCGATGATGCAACCGCATATGGATGGGGGTTTTTAATCAGAAATTGCGGAAACTTAGAAATCAGGAATTTAGGAATCATGCTGTTCCCTGACGATGGAATTTCACTTGATACAGCTAACTGTAATGTCTGGGTTCATAATAATGATATCTTTTACGGAAAAGCAGGATCCGATGCTGATCAGGCAAAAGGAGACGGTTCTGCTGATGTGAAGAGCGGATCCACATATGTAACTCTCTCCTACAACCATTTCTGGGATTCTGGAAAATGTTCTCTTTGCGGAATGAAGGATACGGCAGAATTTTTTGTAACTTACCATCATAACTGGTACGATCATTCCGATTCCCGCCATCCAAGAATCCGTGCAGCATCCGTTCATATCTACAACAATTATTTTGATGGTAATGCAAAATACGGCGTTGGGGTAACAAAAGGAAGTTCTGCATTTGTTGAATCAAACTATTTCAGACACTGCAAATACCCCTTGATGAGTTCTTTACAAGGCACAGATGCTTTGGGTCAGGGTACATTTTCCGGGGAAAACGGCGGTATGATCAAAGCCTTTAACAACAGAATAGAAAATGCCTCCAGCCTGATCTATGCAAACTCCAATGAAGGAACCACAGGCAAAAATGCGGTCTCCTTTGATGCATATTTAGCATCTGCAAGAAATGAAACCGTTCCCAGTCTTTATAAAACTATTGCAGGCAGTACTGTTTACAATAATTTTGATACCGGCAAAGACATTGGCGTCAGCCTCTCTGATATTGAACCCGTGAGTAATGTGGAAGGAATTGTTACAACAAGTGCCGGGCGGTTAAATCAGGGTGACTTTACCTGGAAATTTAATAATGAAGTTGATGATACTTCTTCTGATTTAAATTCAGCATTAATGTCCAGAATCAGAAGCTATACTACAAATCTAATATCAGTTGGAGGAAATTAATCTCCAGACTGGGGTGCCGCAAAATAGCCAAATGATAGTTATTGAGCGGCACTTTCCATTCTATTATTATCAGTACATATGCCATTTACATAAGCAATTAACGAATCTATGCTTTGCTTATTCTCAAAATTTACTTTTGAGTTATAAGTATCCAGAAATTCTTTGTCCTCTCCATTCCTTTCATAATCAGGCTTTTTTTGAATCATGTTTTTCATCATGGCCATCATCGTTTTATGAACTGGTCCCAGCTTTTTATAGTCTATTCCTCCCCGTAAATGAAATAACTTCGTGTTTTTCAAAAGCTGTGGCGAAAAGTTTTTATTTATAATCGGACTATAATCCGTTGTAAGGGGATCCGCTAATCCCACAGTAAACACGATAAGATTCTTGCAGGGATTTTGAGTAACCAGTTTTACTCCTGCAATACCGCCTGCATACAAACCGCCTCCATAGATAACAATATCATATTTACTCAGATCTTTCGGATCCACCGTTCTGGCGGGAAATAAATCTGCATTTAATTCCTCCGCAATCCATTGGGCATATTGGCTGGTAGAGCCATATTTTGAAGTATATATGACTATAATTTTTTTAGACATCTGCTTTCCCTCCGTTTATCTTACCCAGGTTCTCAAATATTGTTATCAGTGAACTACTTAAACAAGTGATCTCATCCGTGCGCATGCCAGAAAACATTCCAGCCATGAACTTTGTTGCAATCATTTCATTGTCTTTATCCCATTGCTGGCACTGATCGGTTGCGGCTATCCGCATGGCCCTGCCATCCATTTCATCATTATAAATAGTCACAAAACCTTTTTCGGCCAGTTTCATAACAAGCTGCTTTGTATTCTGGTGAGAGGTATCACATGCTGCCGCAAGTTGCTTTAAGGTAGGTGGCTGATCAAATAGTCCCAATACAAGAATTACAAACCATTGTTTCGCAGTCAGGTCTTTCATCTGGGAATCCATCTTGCTTTGCAGACGATTGGCAATTCGGAACAAATACCCAAATACAATCAGTCTTTTATCCATATTTTCAAAATCGTACATTAACATGCCTCCTAATAGGTAATATATTATCTATATTTAGGTATTATATTACCTATCTACAGCTGCTGTCAATGAAAATTTCTTATCATAACCATTTTTTTGATGGTCTGTATCTCAGTTTCTGATAGATCAACCCCAAACCAGGACCTGACAAATGCGCAAACGTTCTTAAAATCCTGATCTGATAACTTTTGATTATTTGCCATTTGATTCCACAGTAAAGTGAAAATTACTCTTCCAAAATCAGACAGCATATAATTATCCATATCAGAAAATGAAATTTGAAACACAGATCTAAATGTTTCAAATAAATCATGTTTCATGTTATTTAAGTCATCAAAGCTTCTCGTTTTTCCATTATCCAGCCATTCTCCAGTATGGATTAAGCCTTTTGTTGATTGCATTTCAGATAATCTTGCTGCTTCTTCCTGATAATCCTTTTTAAGGATCGGCAACGGAAGTTTATTTGTACATAAAATCTCCATATTAACTTTAAAATTACGAAGATATTGACAGGCACGATTATTTAGGGTTTCAACTCTTAAGCCATGAAAATCCGAAGTACTTGGTTCAAACAAAACATTGATCTCCCTATTTCTTCTCTTCAGACCACAGCTCACCCAGCCTATAACTGCAGCATTTGTGAAAGCGTCAATAATTGTATAGGTGGAACCATAAGGGAATCGATATGCAGGAATGATTCTCATTGCCGGAATACCGTATTTATTTATTAGCATTTCTTTCGTATATTCCCCCAGCCGCCCTTTAAAAAAAGAGGTGTAGGATGGTGGAGCACAGGTGGCCGATGCAATAGCAAGAGAAAACTCATCCTCCATCAAAATCTTTGCTGCATGAGCAATTCTTTTATCTTGTATGTCTTTATCCCAGTTTCCTTCTATAGAAACGAAATGTAAATTGTTCTTTATTTCTACTTCGCATGATTTATCATCAATCACAGGGAGAAACCTCCTTTTTTCTATTAAACCGAACTGTATTCTAATTACTGATTTGGAAAGCCTTGTGGCCGGACAGTCTGCCTGTGCTAAAACACCTATATTTCCAGGTATTCCAGACGCTGTGCAACTCTTTTTATATTTTCCTCTACACTGTGACCCGTTTTTGAAAGGCGCAATTCTTCAACAATGCTGCCATCCCGCATAAATAATACACGCTCAGCATTTGCAGCCACTTTGGCATCATGAGTAACAATTAAAAGGGCTACTCCATCAGCATTAATCTGAGAAAAAAGCTTCATTGTTTCATTGGCAGACTTGCTGTTAAGTGCACCGGTAGGTTCATCACAAAATAGTATCTCAGGTGTCATTAGAAGGGCTCGGCAGATGCCTGCCCGCTGTAACTGCCCGCCTGATACTTCCGTAATGCTGCGCCTTTTCAGTTCCTCAATTCCCATTTTCCGCATCAGCCTCTCTGCTTTTTCAGTAAGTGCTGCAACATCTTTGTGACTGCTCCGCAATGCAGGAAGCAAAATATTATCAAGAATATCTAAATTTTTAAGCAGGGTAGGCTGTTGAAAGACAAATCCCATGCCAGTCTGCCTTAGCTTGGAAAGCTGGTCTTCTGAAAGCTGGGACAGGTTTTAAGTCACTGTTGGTCCATTGGATTCCAGCCCTGCACCAATATATTCTGCTTCAAATGCGTTAAGTTCGGACAAGCTCTTTAGCCGGAACTCAATCATGTACTCAACAGTTCCCTTGCTTTTCATAGCTTCATAATCGTGATCGCTTACTAAAAACCGCTTGGAAGATGCCAGCGGAGAATTCATCTGAGAATCACGAAGAAAGCCTGCAACCGTAAATGTTTTACCTGCAACGATAACATTCTTTCCTAACAGCTCATTACCTTTCTTTGCGTAAGCCAGAGGAACGTAAATCTCTCCGTCTGCCGGCCGGATAATTTCTCCGTCCAGATTGAGAAGGTAATCAAAAGACTTGCTTTGGGTGGTAAGACCGTTATCCTGAACACTGTCCTCAAGGGTACTATCTCCTATTTTAATTTCTGCCCCATCTATATTCAGGAACTCCATTACCTGAAATTTCCTGACAGCCCCGTTTTCCTGCGCGAAATGCTCCAGCCTCGGAATATTAATCTCCCCTGTATGCATCTGTAAGAAATGGGGAGTTTTTGCCTGTACCATAAGCAAATCAACAGATCCTGCAAGCTGTAATCCCAAAGTTACTGCTAAAGAAATCAGCACAGCTGCTGCGGTGATAAATAGCAGCATAATGGCTGAAATCGTGGGGCTTTTTCTCAAATCATTCCAGATGATTCGTCTGAACATCGCCATCTCCTTTTTCAAGTCTTTGAATTGATTGAAACTGATATAACATAACGGACGCGATACATAATAAAATACCCGCTATTACGATAAGAAATCCCGATCCTCTTCCTTTTCCAGTACCAAGAACACCGCCGACGCTTTTGGATAGTTTTCCATTCTCCAGCAGCAGTGGAGTAAAGAGATGGTCTGCAAGAAGCCCCGAAAATCCGTAAGCAAACACGTAACCTAATTGGGAGATCAGTCCTACAAGACCCCATGCACGACCTTGAAATTCGTTATCAATGTTGGTTCGAAGTAAATAATCAATACTCATATTGGCAAAAGGCAGCATGGAAAAAAATAAAAATCCAGCCGCAGTGATCAGGATGAGATTCTCACGGAATCCAAACAGTGCCATAAACACACCTGCACAAAACAGTGATCCGCATAAAATTTTCACGTAATCCTTTTTTATTGAAAAGACACCCAGCAAAAGACTTGTTACCAAAAGACCAATCGCTGCCAAAGACTGAACAGAGCCCAAAGCCCCGCTGTCGGAAAAACTTAAAATCATAGGGGAAGCAAGTGTCTGGATAAAGCCAAGGCATAAGGTTATGACAGCTCCCACCAAAACCAGTGTCAGTACACCTTTGTTTCGGGCAATGGCTCTCCAGCCTTCTCTAAAGCTGGATGCAAAAGAAGCATTTTCCGCCTGAGGCTTTGCTGTCAGCCCCTTCCGCACAGCCAGTGTTGCCGTAACCGTTACAAAAAAGGTGCAGATATCAAGAATCAGCAGCAGCCTGATATCCCATACTTTCAGCAAAAGTCCAGCCAATACAGGCGAAATCAGGTATTTTGCAGAACCGGCAAGCTGAACGAAACCGCTGGCTTTTGTATACTGTTCCTCTGTCAGCAAATCAGTCACGGTAGCCCGGTAGGCTGGCTCTAACAAGGAAGAAAATACTGAACTAATGGTCACTCCTACGCAGATCTGCCAAAATGCCGCCTGCCCATCCCAAAGGACAAAGAGAATAAACAAAGGGCCGATTGCAGAAAGACTGTCTCCAAGTATCATCAGAATCCTTCGATCATAATGGTCAGCCAGTACCCCTGCCGGTGCACTAAGCAGCAGGGAAGGCAGAAAAGCCAGCAACATGACGAAAGAAACATGAGATGCCATTCCAGACTGCTGATAAACATAAACGCCTAAACCAAAAGAGGTAAGTCCTCCGCCTATTGCTGAAATAAGTTCTCCAGACCAAAGAAGCAGAAACTTTCCAAATGGTTTTGATGTACGATTCATCTTATCCCTCCGTTTCTTTTTCAAAAATTTGTGATGCAAATAATAAGGTACCGCTTTCAACGCCCAGCAGACGTTCCACATTGAAAATAAGAGCCTTCACACGGGAAGCATATTCCGGTTGACTAATGTCTAACATGTCTCCATCAAACACCGTACTGGCATAAACCACCAGCATCTCAACACATTCATATGGGTAGGGTGTATGAAACAGATTATCCTCAATTCCTTCACAGATAATACCGGAAAGAATGGGGGGTAGCCCATTTAATATTGTTTTTTGTACTTTTTGATGCATCAGAGCATTCTGTGGCCTGTGAATGTGCTCAAGTACTTCATTGCCGCTCTGATTCATCTTGAGAGCCCTGACTGATTGAATGATACGGTCATAAACTGGTTTGCTTTTGTCTTCGGCTATTTCCTTTGCCGCCTTTAGTAAACGGCTGGTATGCCGTTCAATCAAAGCGTCCATGATGTCCTCTTTTGATTTAAAATGGTAATACAGTGTTCCACGGGCAATCCCCACTGCTTCCAGAATTTCATTTGTGCTTGTTTTGTCAAACCCCTTCAGGGTAAACAACGTTTCAGCTGCATCCAGTATTTCATTTTTTCGTTGATCTGCATCTTTTATTATTCTCATCAAATTACCCTCCTTATAGACCGACTGTCTGTCTATAAGATAATATATTTTTTGCTGATTGTCAAGCTGCCTTCTACCAATTTATCTATTGTTAAGCTCCTGACACGATAAGTGTCATAGCTTTTCCCTGATGTGACAGCAGATTTCTTGGCATTTCAAACATTGGATCCCATAATTGATTTGTCAGGTGAACACAGAAAAAAACACAGAAGGGAATCATTATTATGAAATATATAATTGAAACGGATCATCTTACGAAACGGTATGGGACAAATGTGGTCGTAAATCAGGTTAACTTTCATGTGCCAAAAGGGAACGTTTATGGACTGCTTGGCAGAAACGGAGCAGGCAAAACCACAGCAATGAGAATGATGTTACAGTTGGTTTTTCCAACGAGTGGCTCCATTCGGCTATTTGGAAAAGAATGCAGGGACAATTCTGCAGCCCTTTATCGGAATATTGGTTCTATTATTGAAACACCTGGTTTTTACGGTAATTTAACAGGAGAAGAAAATCTGGAGATCCTCGCCAGATTAAGGGGACAATTCTGCAAAAATGCAGTCCCAGACGCCCTTGAAATGGTAGGGCTTAATAAGGAAAAAAGAAAGATATTTTCCGATTATTCCCTTGGTATGAAACAGCGGCTAGGCATCGCTGCTGCTATTATGCACAAGCCAAAGCTGCTTATACTGGATGAACCGATTAATGGACTTGATCCAATTGGAATATGGGAAATCCGGACCTTTCTAACTAAACTTACTCGTGACAGCGGTACTACCGTATTTATTTCCAGTCATGTTTTAAGTGAGATTGAACAAATTGCAGATATTATTGGAGTTATGCATCAGGGACGACTGATAGAAGAAGTTAATATGACAGAGTTGCGAAACAGAAACCAAACGTATACGGAATTCGAATTATCGGATGGGCAACTGGCAGTAAAGATAATAAAAGACCACTATCCCCATACAAATTATACGATACAGGATAATACGCTGAGAGTTTATGGTCCCAATCATATTGTCGGAGATATGAACCGTGATTTTGTTTTAAACGGTATAATTGTCACAAAAATAAATCCCTGTGAAGAGAACCTGGAAGAATACTTTTCTAAATTAATAGGAGGTGGTGGAATTGCTTAATCTTATTTTCTGTGAACTGCTGAAATTAAAGCGGTCAAAAATAATACCAATCAGTATAATCGGGGTACTTTCAACTCCAATGTTAATGCTGTTAGAGGCTGTGCAAACACATTTTGACAAACCAGAGCTGGCTTTCACCTTAGCTGACATCTATAAAAGCAGTGTACTGTATTCCATGCTTCTTACAAATATGATGATTTATGTGGCAATTACTGCATTTTTATTCAGCAGGGAATATTTAGAAAATACGTTGAAAACCATAATTCCCATCCCTGTTTCCAGATCAAAACTACTGATAGGAAAGTTTTTTGCCTTACTGCTTTGGATTCTGGCTCTTAACTTTGTGACCTGGGCCGGAATTTTTATGATCTGCGGATTGTATCACATTGTCTTTACGCTGGATCAATACAGTTTTTCTGCAGCAATCGTATGGCTTCCAAAGTATTTATTGGGAGGGGTCTTAATGTTTCTGACAATCTCCCCTTTTGCATTCGCAGCAGAAAAAACGAAGGGATTTGTGACTCCTGTCATTGGTTCAGCCGTTATCGTAATGGGCAGCGCTGCTCTGGCAAATCATGATTGGGGAGCTTTCTATCCGTGGACAGCTGTCTTTTTTCTGGTGCAGGGTAAAATCAGCAGCAACGTTTATATCACTGCTCTATCTATAATAATTGTTCTCTTGCTGTCTGCTACTGGGTTTATTTTAACTTTTTACCATTTAAAAACGGAGGATCTGAAATGAAATTTTAATATGGATTTCGGTAATGGTTAGCAGGTCGAATAATTTCCCATTACCTGCAAATAATAATTTTATTAATGGCAAGTAATAAAAATCAATTTTAAACAGAGGAGCAAAAAAATGAATCATGATAAACTGATAGCCCAGGTAAAAGATGAATACGCAAGAATAGCCTCATCGGAATCCCAGCAGCATTTCCATCAGACAACAACCGAAGTCACTCCGGAAGCGTATTATGAAAAACTGTTAAGTAAAGTTATAAACGAAATTGACAAAGGAACTTTTGATAATTTTAAATCCGGCGAGGAAGTTGTAACCGCAGTTGCAAATGACAAAACCTGGCTTTCGGATTGGAAATAAACACAAAAACATACCCCCAAGCAGGAGAATACAAAACTTACTTGGGGGTGATATTATGTGATGAATCGCAAGTATTTTACTGCATGAAAATGGTCAGTTTCCCTCCAATGGACTTATACCGCATGATTCTGATTTCCTTTAGCCTGGCAAAGTTTTCTTCAAAAGAAATCTGCTTTGCTAGCTTCAACCCCATTGAAAAATCCCTCTTATACCGAATTACGGCTTCGGGATACAACCCGATTACATGTACCTGATTCCAGGTGGGATATTGGGGATTGTGATAAAATACCTCTACTGTTTCCAGTGCATAGAAATTATGACACCATTTTGCCTGTTCCATAATATACCTCATGGCTGGTCCATTTTTCTCCACCATAATCTGCCGGAATTCATCCAGATAGTTCCTCTTAACGTCCACATACTCCACGGCGTAAAATGGTTTTATGCGCCTTTTTTTTGCCCCCTCTCCAGGAATAGGATAGGTACTGTTGGGCGTTGTGACCAGCAGCTCCATTCTTATGATTTCAGGAACAAAAGAAAGTTTAAGCGTTCTAATCTTCGGCAGCAAATCCGCTTCTGTTTGTTTATCCTTTAATTGAATCAGCACCATATAATCCCATAAAGGAAAATCCCCATGTTTTTCGGCAGCTTTCTTATGGCTGTATACAGAAACTTCTTTTATAGCCCCTTTCTGCTTTAATTCCTTAAGCGCTATGTTAAGGTTCTCCTTTATTTCCTGTTTAAATTCCTTTTGCTGAGCTTTCTCCACTTTTAAGCTTATAGCTGCAAAATAGCTCTCTTCCAGAGATTTCAGCTCTTTTTGTGGTTGATTTTTGTCCTTATTCATGCATGTCTCCCATCCTTTCAAATCTTGTGTTGCAGCAGGCATAACCTTCTGCCATATTTCCCTTCCGCTTAAAGCAGGCTCCTAATTGTGGACATAACTTTGGAAACAGAATGTCATCACCATAGCAGTTTGCTCTGCAGGCCTCTCTCGGTGCAATCTTATTCATATATTCATAGATGGCACAGTAGGTTATGTCAAATTCCAGGCAATCTTCTGTATTTTCAAGAATCACATATTCATGGATACCTGCTTGCCTGCTTACCTGAAACATTTCCAGAATGTAATCTTTAAATGCTGTGAACCCGTCACCGCAGGCGAGAAAGTCCTCCGGCCCCGGAAGTTCGGTCATAGCCGAGAGATAAGCTGTTGCATTGGTGATTTCTTTCATAATCTTCATGGCTCTTATATTATCTGTTACCTTTGCCAAAGCACAGAACATGGCTGCTTTGGCAGAAAAAGAATTCTTAAGCATTGCAGCAGTTTCCTCAGACATGGATTGTTTTGCTGGAAATGGGATTTCATTGATCCGTTTTTTCTCTTTAATAAGGTAAAAAAGCATCACGATCATTTTAGGCAGACCTAACTTTCTGCGAATAATGGCTGTTGCAGTCCCCTTTGCCTCTTTTACCACCATTGGGTGGTTTTGGGGAATCTTTTGGAATATCAGGTTCATCTCCACTCCATAATTTTTTAAGTTCTCTAGTTCCATTGCCATTCCTCCTTTCCATTTCAAAGATAGACAATCAAAAAAAGTCTGTAATTAGTTTAAACTAACCACAGACTTATCTTATAATCCATTTTCTCTTTCTGCAACTCCATTTCTTCCTTCATGAATCCAAAAATGCAATTTAAACAAATTTATTTTGTTTTCGGTATTCAATGGGCGTCATCCCGTACTTCGTCCTAAATGCTCCTGCAAATTTACTTGCATTCTGCCAACCTGCTTCTCCCGCTATTTCCGTTACGGTCATGCTTGTATGTGACAGCAATTGCTTTCCCTTCTGAAGTCTTAACGCTTTCAGATAGCAATAAGCCGTCTGCCCGGCGTAATCCATAAAGCATCGGTTTAACCTGCGTTCCGTTATCCCCAGTTCTTTTGCCAGCTCCGGTATGATAATGGGCTCGGATATATGGTACTCCAGGAAGGTAACTGCCCTTTCGAAGAGCTGATATCCTGCAGTTCTTTTTATTCCAGCGGTCCCATTCAGCCCCTCCCGTTTTATGCTGTTGCTGCTGATAAGTACCAGTTCCAGAGCCTTTAATAAAAGATACTCTTTGTCATAGTCAAAGGGATTCTCAGCTATACTAAGAAAAACACTTCTGAGATTTTCATTGCCAAAAACAAAGAATAATTGCATTTGCTTCTCGATTCTTTCCTGAAACTGCTTCATGGTAAGTGTCTTCTGGCTTAAGTGTTTTCTAATTACAATATCTGCCTGGTCGATATTAAGGAGTAAGCTGATTCCTTTTACATTTCCCTTTTGCAGGATTACTTGATTGGGACAGGTATTAAAGTCATAGATACCAATCATATTTTTCAAAAGAGTAGCGGAGCCGGTGTCGTACTTCATTTCAACGTTTCCCCTTAAGCAATAGAATATCTCCAGAAAGTTACTCTTTTCAAAACCATCTGTTTCCTGATCTTCTTTCAAATAATAATCAAAGAACAGCATTTCCACACCTTTTTCAAGTTCACAGCGTATAATCGTTCCGCTTAATCTTTCCTGATCCAGAAAATATTTTGTTATTTCATTATTTGATTTAATATTCTGAGTAAAGTGAAGTAAATATTTTTCATGTGTATTCATATTTTTTACTCCTACTGTCGGAAACAAATTTACTGTTGTGGTACACTATTTTTTTTAGCCAGGTTGAGAAGTTCCCCGGTAACCAAATCCAATTGGGCTGACCAGGAATATATAACTCCCTCATTTCATCTATCCCTTCATTATGCGTGGGCACCATGCAGTCTTGCAAATATCCCGCCTCTTTCCATTAGTTCATCGTGGCTGCCCATTTCCGCAATACCTGTTCCATTAAGCACCACAATCAAATCTGCATCCCGGGTTGTAGA